>NZ_JBNQFT010000020.1:0-94782 GCF_050321925.1 Rhodococcus sp. IEGM1339 | reverse complement strand
GACACCACATCCGACAACCGCCGATCCGAGACCGGCTTCACCCATCCACTCCGAGGCACACCTCATCGTAACGCAAACCCCCCTAACTGAACGGTATTGCAGCTAGGCCTGACGCGACCGGGACTTCCAGGCCGACCAGACAGCGGTCACGATGATCGCGCCGGCGAGGGAGCCGATGATCCCGCTGGGGCGTAATTCGAGTCCGTCACCTGCGAGAAGGCTGATGAGTAGACCGCCGATGAACGAACCCCCGACGCCCGCGACCAACGCGAGAGTCCAGTCGATCCCGGTCCCGGACCTGCCCACGACGAGCTGTGCCACCGCGCCGACGAGCAGCCCGAACAGAATGATTCCGATGATCAACATTGCGCGAGTACAAGTGGACATCCTCACGCGGACCCCGCTTTACGTCTCGAAAGTGCAATTCGAGATCCGGTCTTCCCACGGGTCAAACTGTTGTTACATGCGAGCCTGCCCTTCGAGTTCAGCAAGGTTGCGGTTGCGCAATGACTCGGTAGTGGGTCTGGTGTGACCGTCCGAGGCGGACCACACTCGGAGAATGGCCAGGACAAGCGCACAGGCCCAGGATTTTCCGATTGCGCCCGACGTGCCGATGCATTTGATCGACCGCATCCGGGCACTCCGACATCTCGATACCGGTCCCGAGAAATTCCGTGATGCAGGCGGGCCGGTCACCCTCGTACATATCGGTCCTGCCCGGTGGGCGCCGACCTTCGCTATCGTCACCTCACCGCAGGGCGCCCACGATGTTCTCGGCGGTTTCGACGGTTCCTTCGACAAGGAAATGACCGTCCACGTCGAGGGACGGGTGTGGGTCGGCGACAATCTCTTCAATCTTCCTCACGATTCGTGGGTGCCGCACCGTCGTGCGTTGCAGCCTTTGTTCACCAAGAAGCACGTAGCGGTCTACGCCGACCGGATCGCCGAGGTCGCCGACACGATGGCGGCAGTGTGGAGCGAGGGCGGGTCGATCGATCTCGACACCGAAACCCGGCGACTCACCCTGCGTGTCCTTGGCCGGTCACTCTTCGGAACGGATCTCAGCGAGAAATCCGAAGCTGTCGGAGTTCCACTCGGACAGGTGGTGCAATTCGTGGGACGACGTGCCCTGCAACCGATACGAACCCCGACATGGCTGCCGACACGTGCCCGTCATCGTTTCCGTGTTTCGTTGGCTGTTGTCACCGAAACGCTCGACGAGGCGATGGACGCCGCGCGGAGCGGTGCTGGCAATGGCGCCGAATTGATCAAGCTGTTCTTCGAGCTCACCGATCCGGTCACTGGCAGAGCGTTCAGCGACGAGAAGATCCGTGACGAGTTGCTCGCGTTTCTCTTCGCGGGTCACGACACCACCGCGACCACTCTCGCCTACAGCTTGTGGCAGCTCGGCCGCAATCGCGAGATGCAGGAGCGGGTGGCGCGGGAGGCTGCAGCCATCGGAGACCGCCTGTTGCGCGCGAGCGATATCGGGGATCTGCCCTACACCGTCCAGATAGTCCATGAGTCACTGAGGATGTGTCCGCCCGCAGCGACGGCCGCGCGAATGGCAATGCGCGACGTGGAGGTCGACGGTTACCGTATCCCTGCCGGGACGAATACGATCGTCGGCACCTACGCGCTCCACCATGATCCGTCGCTCTGGGACGAGCCGGAGAAATTCGACCCGGATCGGTTCGCCCCCGGGCAATCGGTAGACAGGTCGCGGTGGCAGTATCTGCCGTTCGGTGGTGGCCCACGCACCTGCATCGGAGATCATTTCGCCATGCTCGAAGCAATCCTGGGCCTCGCCAGTGTGGTGCGAAAACTCGAGGTGGAATCCCTTCACGACGATTTTCCGGTAAAGACGCCGTTCACCTTGGTCGCGGCCGGACCCGTGCCCGCGCGTGTGGGGACCAGAGCCGTCGCTGCGTAGTCGTCGGCAAAGGCAGGCAGGTGCGTCGCGCCGCACTGATCGGGACAGGGCAGGATGGTGGCCATGCAGACGACACCCCTGACCTTCGAGTCCTCCGTTGTCGTTTCCGCCACCCCCGACGAGGTGTACGCCCTCGTCTCCGACGTCACCCGCACGGGTGAATGGTCGCCCGTCTGCGCGGAGTGCTGGTGGGACGAAGGGCAGGGCCCCGAGGTCGGTTCCTTCTTCACCGGCCGGAACGTCACCCCCGAACGCATCTGGGAGGCCCGGTCGAAGGTCGTCGTCGCCTCCCCGGGCCGCGAATTCGCATGGTCGGTCGGCCCGGGCCTCGTGCGCTGGAGCTACGTCATCAAGCCCGCGGACGCCGGCACGGAACTCACGGAGACCTGGGAGTTCACCGAAGCCGGGCAGAAATTATTCCACGAGAAGTTGGGGGCGGAGGCACCTGCCCGGATCGCCGCGCGGGAGCAGGCCGCCCGCAGCGGAATTCCGGCGACCCTGGACGCGATCAAGCGCATCATCGAGGGCTGACCCGGGACGCTCGTCGATCATCGAGGGATCGCCGGGCGCCTCCGTGCCGAGGGGCGAACGGTGAACACCGCGACCTTCGGGTGCACCAGGCTCGGTACGTGGTGGGCGCAGTGTCGTGCGCTGCGAGGCCGGGATCGGATTCGAGGGGTCGGCTGCGACACGTAGCAGCCTGATCGCCGAAGTGCGGGTCACCGAGGAACTCCCCACCGGCGGACTGGGTGTCGGCCTGGGCATCCAGAAGGCCGATTCGCGCTAGGAGGCCCTGCGCGATCTGATCGACGAGGTGCTCCGCGTCGACGATGCCGGCTCACCGATCGCGGCGTTGATCTCCGGCCTCGACGTCGCCTGCGACCTCGGTGAGGGACACCCGCTGCTGGGACGACGCATGCCGGATCTCGACGTCATTGCCGAGGAGAAGCCGGTTCGAGTGTTCGGGCTCGCCCACTTCTGCTGCAATTCGACGGTCCACCAATCGATTCCGGGCATCGTCCTGAATGCGTCGACCTCGTGTGGGCGCGTTACGACGCCGCTTGGGGATTGTCGTTGCTCGGTGAGGGGACGCGCCGTCGGCTGTGCTCGTGCACCCGTATGGGCACGTGGCATGGGTGGGGGCTCGACGGACGGTCTCGACGCCGCGCTCGCGAAGTGGTTCGGCACTGCGGCCGGCCGACCAGGAACCGTTGCGTGAGCAGGTGATTCCTGACCTACGCGGGTAGACCGTACCGACCTTGCGCGCCGAACAGGGCTTCGCGCGCGTTGCAGTTGCGTCGAAACACGGTTCGGCGCGCAAGGATCGGCGGCGCAGTGAGACCATGCGTCACCGACGAGGAACAGCGACGTACTTGACCCCGAGGAACTCGTCGATACCGATGGTGCTTCCCTCACGTCCGAGACCCGATGCCTTGATGCCGCCGAACGGTGCCGCGGGGTTGGACACGATGCCGGTGTTCAGCCCGACCATGCCGACCTCGAGCGCTTCGCTGACACGGAAACTGCGGTCGACATCCTGGGTGAAGATGTATCCGGCCAGTCCCCAGGGCGTGTTGTTGGCGATCTCGACGACCTCGTCCTCGGTATCGAAGACGACGATGGGCGCGACCGGCCCGAAGATCTCCTCGCTCATCAACGCGGCGTCCTTCGACACGTCGGCGAGGACGGTGGGTGGGTAGAAGTAGCCGGGTCCCTCGGGCCGGCTGCCGCCACACACCACGCGCGCTCCACGTTCGACGGCATCGGCGACGAGACGTTCCACCTTCGTCAGAGCCTTCTCCTCGACCAGCGGACCGACTTGGGTGCCCTCGACCAGGCCGTCCCCGACGGCGAGGGCATCCATACGGGCAGCGAGCTTCTCGGTGAACCGATCGGCGACCGCGCGGTGCACGAAGATGCGGTTCGCGGCGGTGCAGGCCTCACCCATGTTGCGCATCTTCGCGGCGAGCGCGCCGTCGACGGCCCGGTCGAGATCGGCGTCCTCGAACACGATGAGCGGGGCATTTCCGCCCAGCTCCATCGAGCTGCGCATCACGTGCTGGGATGCCTGTTCGAGCAGCCGGATGCCCACCGCGGTCGAACCGGTGAAACTGATCTTGCGTGCGATACCGCTGGACATCCAGGTCGAGACGACCTCCCCGGGTGCGGTGGTGGGCACGACGTTCAGCACACCCTTGGGCACACCGGCCTCGACGAGCACGTCGACCAGGGCCAGCGAGGTCAACGGCGTCAGCTCCGAGGGTTTGAAGACGATGGTGCATCCGGCTGCGATGGCGGGTCCGATCTTGCGGGTACCCATGGCGAGCGGGAAGTTCCACGGCGTGACGAGGACGCACGGTCCCACCGGCTCCTTGGACACCAGGATGCGGGTCGCGCCGTCGCCGGTGCTGGTCACATCGCCGCCGATGCGGACGGCTTCCTCGGAGAACCACCGGAAGAACTCCGCGGCGTAGGCGACCTCGCCCTTCGCCTCGGCGAAGGGTTTGCCCATCTCGGTGGTCATGATGGTCGCGAACTCGTCCTGCCGTTCCAGGATGAGCTCGTAGGCCCGGCGAAGGATCACGCTGCGTTCGCGCGGAGCGGTCTTCGCCCAGTGCTTCTGCACGCGAGCACAGGTCTCGACGGCACGCCGGGCGTCGTCGGCGTTGCCGTTCGCGACGGTCGCGATGACCTCCTCGGTCGCCGGGGCGACGACCTCGAATCGTTCGCCGGTGGTCGACTCGACCCACTCACCGTCGATGAACAATTCTGTGCTGACGCGGGACACTGCGTCGGAGACGCCCACCCGTGTCCCGACGATCGTTGCATCGGTCATGCGCTTTCCTCCTCGGAGATGGCGTTGTTCATCGGCATTCGTGGCCCGGGGTCGAGAAGTTCTGCGAGATGTTGCCCCGGGGCGGACACGTCGATCTGCGCAACCTGCATCGCGCATGAGAAGCCGTCGGTGACCACCGCGGAGTCGTCGTCGGCCGCGCGCAGTGCCGGGGCGAGGGAGGTCTCGGCGACCTTCATGCTGATGTCGTGGTGTTGTTTCTCGAATCCGAAGTTTCCTGCCACGCCGCAGCATCCGACTGCGTCGCGGACGTCGTCGACTCCCGCTGCGGTCAGGATCCGGCGATGGCTTCCGGCGCCGAACACGGAGTACTCGTGGCAATGGGTCTGCAGCACTATCTCGTTCGGTAGCGGTTGTGCAGGGGCGGGTGTCCAGCCGTTGCGCACCATGGTGTCCAGATAGGACGCGAAGCTGTGGACCCGTGCGGCGACGCGACGCGCAGCCTCGGTGGGCACCAGCTCGGGCAGGTCCTTGCGCAGGGCGGCGGCGCAACTCGGCTCGACGACGACGATCGGCCGGTCGGTGCCGTCGTCCAGTGTGCGGGCGGCGTGGGAGAGCTTCTTCTTCGCGGTGTCGAGCTGGCCGGTGGAGATCCACGTCAGTCCGCAGCACGCGTCTGCGGAGCAGCTCATCACCTGCTGATCCGCCGAGGCGAGCACGCGGGCGGCGGCACCGGCGACCTCCGGCCGCAACCCGCGAGTGAAGGTGTCGACGAACAGCACCACCGGCGTCGAACCGGACCGGCCACGTAGTGCGCCGCGCACGGCCTTCTTCCAGGCCCGCCGGGAGGCGAAGGGCGGAAATACCCGGTCGGGGGAAATGCCGCCGAGCGCGGCGGCGCGCTTGGCGAGAGAAGTGCGCAGGACCGCGTTGACCAGCGGTGCTGCCAACCCCGTGAGGCGGAGCCAGCGTGGCAGCCACCCCAGCGAATAGTGCGACACCGGTCGTCGTGTGCCGTCGTAGTAGTGCGAGAAGAACTCGGATTTGTAGGTGGCCATGTCGACGCCGGCCGGGCAGTCGGTCGAGCAGGCCTTGCACGACAGGCACAGATCGAGTGCCTCACGCACTTCCTCGGATTTCCACCCTTGCTCGATTGTGCGGGCGCCGCGCACCATCTCCTGCAGGACCCGGGCCCGGCCCCGAGTGGAGTCCTTCTCGTCGCGGGTCGCGCGGTAGCTCGGGCACATCACGCCACCGGAGTCGGCCCGGCATCGTCCGACGCCGATGCAGCCCTGGACGGCGTGCACCCACGGGGCGGGGGTGTGTTGCGGCCGCGCGCCGTCGGGACGGACCGCCTCGATCGGGTGCAGGTCGTAGTGGGTACGCCAGGTGCGTTCGGGAACGTCCGCCAACGCCAGATCGTCATCGATCCGCGCCGGGTCGGTCAGCGATCCCGGGTTCAGGATGCCTTGCGGGTCCCAGATCGTGCGGAAGGCGCGGAATGCGCTCATCATCCGCGCGGAGTACATCACCGGCAGCAGTTCCGAGCGGGCACGGCCGTCTCCGTGTTCTCCGGAGAGCGATCCGCCGTGACGGACCACCAGCCGCGCGGCCTCGTGCGTGAACTCGCGGAAGACCTGTCGGCCTTCCTCGGTGCGCAGGTCGTAGGTGATGCGGATGTGCATGCAGCCGGCGCCGAAGTGCCCGTACATCACGCCCTGCAGGCCGTGCCGGTCGAGCAGTGCGCGGAAGTCCTCGAGGTAATCGGCGAGGTTCTCCGGCGCGACAGCGGAATCCTCCCAGCCCGGCCAGGATTCGCCGCCGGATGCCAGGCGGGAGGACAGTCCGGCGCCGTCCTCGCGCACCCGCCACAGGGAAGCACGCTCGGTGGTGTCGGCCGCGAGGCGGCCGTCGACGAGGCGGCCGTTCCGGCGAAGTTTGTCGAGCAGTGCGTCGGCGGCCGCGGCCACGGAGTCCGGGTCGTCACCGTCCAGGTCGACGTAGAGCCAGGCGTTTCCCACCGGGAGTCCGAGGACGGAGTTCTCGCCCCGACGCAGCCGCATGGTCTCGACGATCGCCGCGTCGACACCCTCGACTGCCGCAGGCGAGAACTCCAGGATGGTTCCGATGTCGCGGGCCGCGTCGACGACATCGTCGTAGCCGAGGCAGACCAGCAACGCGCTGGACGGGCGGGGAACCAGCTCGACGCGGGCACCGACGATCACCGCGCAGGTTCCCTCGGATCCGACGAGCGCACGGGCGACGTCGAACCGCTTCTCCGGCAACAGATGATCGAGGTGGTAACCCGAGACCTGCCGTTGGATCCTCCCGAGTTCGGTGCGGAACTCGAACAGGTGCTCGCCTGCCAGCGCGGTGAGCTCGGCGTCGAGCTGCTGCGCGCGCGCCGCAGCGGCCGCGTCGTCGGGATCGGTGGCACGCAGACCTTGCTGCGCCGCGGTGAGCCGGAACCCGTCGGCGGTGACGAGGTCGATCTCGTGGACGTGATCGGACATGCGGCCGTAGCGCACCGAGTGGTTGCCGCAGGCGTCGTTGCCCAGCGCGCCACCGACCGTGGCCCGGTTCTTCGAGGAGGGATCGGGGGCGAAGGTCGTCCGGCCCGAGGACGCGTCCTCGGCCACCCGCGTGAGGGTCGCGAGCACGACGCCCGGTTCGACGTCGGCGACACCGGCCGTCTCGTCGATCTCGAGGATGCGGTTCATGTGCCGGGAGAAGTCGACGATCACACCGGGGCCGACGGCATTGCCCGCCATCGAGGTCCCGCCCCCTCGGCTGACCAACGGAATCCCGGTGTCGCCGCAGACGGTCACCACCGCCACGACGTCGTCCACCGACCGAGGAAAGACCACGGCCGAAGGTGGCACCCGGTAGTTGGAGGCGTCGTAAGAGTACTCGGCCCGTCGACGCGTGGAGGTGTCGACCGGGACGCCCAGTGTCCGGAGTCTGTCGGCGAGGACACGAATCCGGACGTCCTCGTCCGTGCAGGAGACGCTGGGGCGCTGTCCTATGTCGAGCTGGTCGTCGTTCATCGCGTGCGCCGCGTCAGGATCGGGGACCGCAGAGAATATGGGCGCGTCGGTTCGGGAACTCCATCGGCCGCCTCCGGGTTTGTAGGATTGTCAACAATCCTGCCATGAACGGAGCCTACAAAGAGGAGGCAGCGAACGCAACGGCACGCCGGCCCGGGCGTTCTCACCGTCAACCGAGGAGGCTTCTGTGACAGCTTGCCGTCTGCACCCCGAGGCTGGGCAGGGTGCAGACGGCAGAATGCTGTATCGGAGTCGGAGGGCGCTGCGGCGTGCCTACACCAGCCGAGTCACGCCGATGGTGTGATCTGTGGTGAACTCCTCGATCGCCCACTCGCCGTTGAATCGTCCGAGACCGGAGTTGCGTTCGCCACCGAATGCCACGTGTGCCTCGTCCTGAACGGTCATCTCGTTGATGAACGTCATGCCCGCCTCGACCCGATGCGCGAATTGCAGTCCCCGGTCGATGTTCTGCGTGAAGACCGCGCTGGACAGACCGAATTCGTGGTCGTTGGCCAGTTCGAGGGCGTGTGCTTCGTCATCGGCGCGTAGGACCGCGACCATCGGGCCGAAGATCTCCTCGCGGGCGATCTCCATATCGGACGTGACGTCGACGAACACGTGCGGAGGCACGACCCGGCCGTCGATCTCCCCACCGAGCGCAACGCGTGCTCCGGCGTCCCGGGCCTGCTCGATCTTCTCCTCGAGGCCCTTCAACTGCGAATCGTTGATGACGGGCCCGACCAAAGTGCCGTCTGCGGACGGATCGCCGTAGGACACGGCCTGCGCGGCTCGGGTGAACCGATCGAGGAAATCGTCGTACACCGGCGCCTGCACGATGATGCGATTCACGGCCATGCAGATCTGTCCGGAATGCAGGAACGACCCGGTCACCGCTGCCTCGACGGCCGCGTCGAGATCGGCGTCGTCGAGGACCACCAGGGGTGCGTTGCCGCCCAATTCGAGTGCCACCTTCTTGAGGTGCTTACCGCCGGTGGCGACCGCACCGACCTGCTTGCCGACCGGTGTCGAGCCGGTGAAGGAGATCAACCGCGGGACGGGATGCTCGACGAAAGCATCGCCGATCTCAGAACCGGAGCCGATCACCACCGACAACACTCCCGCCGGGAGGCCTGCTTCCTCGAAGATCCGCGCGATCAACAGGCCGCCGGTCACCGGAGTGTCCGAGGCCGGCTTGATCACCGCGGCATTGCCCAACGCCAACGCCGGTGCCACCGATCGCTGCGACAGGTGCAGCGGGAAATTCCACGGGCTGATCACCCCGACCACTCCGATGGGCTTTCGGTACACCCGCATCTCACGGTTCGGGGTGTTCGAATCGAAGATCGATCCGTGGACCCGGGACGGGAACGACGCCGCCTCCTGCGTGATGCCGATGGCCAGGGAGACCTCGGTATCGGCCTTGATCCGCGTCGAGCCGGACTCGGCGACCAGCCAGTCGATGATCTCGGCTCGGCGCTGCTCGAGGATCTGTGCGGCGCGACGCAGGACCGTGGCGCGCTCGGCGGGAGCGGTCGCGGCCCACTCGGTCTGTGCTGCCCGGGCAGCGGTGTAGGCGGCGTCGACGTCTTGGGCGGAAGCGAGGCGGATCGTGGCGACCACGCTGTCGTCGAACGGGTTGGTGTCGGTCAGGACGCGGTCGGAGCGTCCCTCGCGCCACTGCCCATCGATGAACTGGGAGGCGACCGGTTGCCCGGCGAACGTGGCACTGGAACCGAGATCTGTTGCTGTCATGGAGAACTCCTCGACGGTAGGTAGGTCAGAGAAAGGCGACGACGGGCTCGGGGGTCGATGTGTCTGCCGAATCGTCGAATGTGGTGTCGATCTGCCCGAGCGGATCGGTCTTCACCGGCCGACCGAACGGGAACCGCCCCAGCGTCGGCCGGAGCACGTCGCAGATCGTTACCGGCTCCTGCCCGGATGGCGCAGATCGAACATGTTTTCACAGTGCGCCGCCTTGCTGGTGGTAGGCAGCGGCGTCGGGTACCACTGTTTGCGGGCGATCGCATCTGTGTGGCATACCCCGCCGGCGACCATTCGAACCCGGACTTGCGCCTTGTCGGGACCGGCGACGCAGGAGATGGCGCACGGCTCGCGAAGCTGTGCGCCATGTCTTGCGTTCGATGGACGATACCTACGAATCGAGCCGGCGACCGTCGAATCTATCGGCGTGCCCGGCGATGTGAGCGTGCAGTCGCGCGACCGCCGGGGACGGCGTCCTCGTCCCGGTCGTCAATCCGATGGTGCGATTCGCGATTCCGGCGACCGGCACGGTGACGATTCCGGGCACAGGCGTTTCCGAGCGAGGCAGCAGTGCGACACCGAGGCCCTGGGCGACCAGTGCCCGGATCGTTTCGAACTCGCTGATCTCGAACGCGATGTACGGTTCGAATTCTGCTTCGTCGCAAGCTGATTCGAGTTCTCTGCGGATGTGATAGTCGGGTGGGCTGGCGATGAAGTGATCGTCCGCGAGATCGCGCAGGTCGAGGCGGGCACGGCCGGCGAGTCGATGGCTGCTCGGGAGGTGGAGCAACAGTCGCTGTTGCGCGAGCACGGTGACCGGCAGATCCTCCGGTGGAGGGATGATGACGGCGAGATCGAGCCGGCCGTCGCGAACCATCTCCGCGAGCTCTTCACCGTGTGCCTGGACCAGATGCAACCGGACGCCGGGGGCCAGTCGGTGGAACTCGGCCAGCAACGACGGGATGCTCACCGGCCCGAGGGTGAGCGGGAACCCGAAGCGGACGAGGCCGTGGTCGGGATCGGCGTGCTCACGCACCGTGGTGATCGCACCGTCGAGTTCGCGGACCAGATGCCGGGTGCGTTCGTGCAACTCCCTCCCGGCAGTCGTCAGCACGACCCCTCGCCCGGACTGCTGGAACAACGTCACACCCACTGCCTTCTCGAGTGCCCGGATGCGGCGACTGACGGAAGACTGGGGAACGTCGAGCAGATCCGCCGCGCGCGTGATGTGACCTTCGCGCGCCGCGGCGTCGAAGGCGACGAGCAGCGGGGCGACCATTGCGGTCTCGGGCGTCACATACCAATCCACATCTGCATGGTACTGCCTGCAAGATCTCATTGGACGGATGAATCGGAAGGGGGCACGCTGAAGGTCGACAACGGCGAAAGCAGGTGAATGATGGTGGATCGGAGGCATTCTGCCGACGGAGCACAGTACGGCGACCAGGAGTACGACGCCGTCCTGATCGGCGGCGGCATCATGTCGGCAACACTGGGTGCACTGCTGACACGGCTCGAACCCGATCGGTCGATCCTCGTCCTGGAACGACTCGACGAGGTCGCGGCCGAGAGCAGCGCCCCATGGAACAACGCGGGCACCGGCCACGCAGGTCTGTGCGAACTGAACTACATGCCCGATCCCGCGGATTCGACCCGGTCCGAGGAGATCGGCGGACAGTTCCGGATCTCACGGCAGTTCTGGCAGTCCCTCGACGACCCGGGCGAGGCGACGTTCGTGAACGTGACACCGCATATGAACGTCGTCTTCGGCGAACGCGATGTGGACTATCTGCGACAGCGGCACGCCACCCTGCAACGCTCGCCGCTGTTCTCGGCCATGGAGTACAGCGAGGACCCCGACGCGATCGCGCGGTGGGCACCGCTGGTGATGGCCGGTCGCTCGGGCTCCGAACCGGTCGCCGCCACGCGCTACGAGGCGGGCACCGACGTCGACTTCGGTGCCCTGACACACCGACTGCTGTCGGACGCGCGTCGTCGTGGCGTCGAGCTTCGTACCGGACACGAGGTCACACGACTGCGCCGCGCCGCCAACGGGCGGTGGACCGTCTCCGGGCACACGAAGACGGGACGGTTCTCGGTCCGATCCCGGTTCGTGTTCGTCGGCGCCGGCGGGTACGCCCTGAAACTCTTGCAGAAGGCCAGGATCCCGGAGGTGCGAGGTTTCGCCGTCTTTCCCATCGGCGCGCAGTTCCTGCGCACCGGCGAGCCCGACGTGGTGTCCCAGCATGCAGCGAAGGTCTATAGCCAGGCCGACGTGGGAGCACCACCGATGTCGGTGCCGCATCTCGACAAGCGGGTCGTCGACGGCCGCGAGTGGTTGATGTTCGGGCCGTACGCCACGTTCAGCACGAGATTGCTCACACGCGGCCGGCTCACCGATCTGCTCACCACCCTGCGCCTGCACAACATCGCCCCGTTGGTGGCGGTGGGCCTGCAGAATCTGTCGCTGGTGCGCTATCTCGTCGGCCAGCTGCTCGCGTCCCGCGCGCGGAAGTTCCGGCAGCTGCAGCGATTCTGTCCCGAGGCGCGGGAGTCCGACTGGGAGTTGATCGACGCGGGGCAACGAGCTCAGCTCGTCAAACCCGATCGTCGCAGGGTCGGGGTCCTGACCTTCGGCACCGAGGTCGTGGCGAGCGCGGACGGCAGCATCGCCGGGTTGCTCGGGGCGTCGCCCGGCGCTTCGATCGCTCCGTCGGCGATGATCGAGCTGCTGAGCGCGTGTTTCCCGGATGATGTGGCGCGCTGGCGGCCGGTGCTCGAACGGATGATGCCCGACCTGTCTCGGGAGACCGAAACGACCTCGCGCGCCGAACCGAGGCTCGCCCGCGCTACAGCAGCGGCGAGAAACGGTTCGGCGCGCAAGGATCCGAGCGCCTCGTAGGGCTTACGCTCAGACGGTCTGCAGGAACGGGTAGTCGGTGTACCCCTCGGCTCCGGATGCATAGAACAGCTCCGGACGCGGTGCGTTCTCCGGATGCCCGTCCCGCCAGCGCTCGGCCAGGTCGGGATTGGCGATCAGCGCGCGGCCGACGGCCACGGCGTCGGCGTGCGAATCGTCGATCAGCTGCACGGCCTCGTCACGCGTGGTCGGCGAGCCGAAACCGCTGTTGGCGATCACCTTGCCGCCGAAACGCTTCCGGAGCTCCTGCGCCAGATCTCCGGTCGGCTCCTTGTGCAGGACCGACAGATACGCCAGGCCCAGGGGCTGCAGGGCGTCGACCAGAGAGCCGTAGACAGCACGCACATCGTCGCGATCGGTCTCGACTGCGTCCTGGATGTTGTGCTCGGGAGAGATCCGCAACCCGACACGTCCGGCGCCGACTGCCGCCGACACGGCCTTCACGACTTCGACGACGAGGCGGATCCGGTTCTCCACCGAACCGCCGTACTCGTCGACCCGCACATTCGATGCAGGGGAGAGGAATTCGTGCAACAGGTAGCCGTTGGCGCTGTGGACCTCGACGCCGTCGAATCCGGCATCGATCGCGCGGCGAGCCGAGGCGACGAAATCATCGACGACGGACGGGATCTCGTCGATGGTCAGCGCGTGCGGCGTAGGGTAGGGCTGCTTGCCCTGCTCGGTGTGCACCTGGCCGTCGATGGCGATCGCGCTCGGCCCGACGACACGCCGGCCACCGTTGACGTCGGGATGCGTGACGCGGCCGCCGTGCATCAACTGCAGCACGACGCGTCCGTCGCGCTCGTGCACGGCATCCGCGACGCGACGCCAGCCGGCGACCTGCTCGTCGGTGACGATGCCGGGCTGACCGACGAAGGCCTGCGATTCGAAGTTCACATAGGTTCCCTCGGTGATGATCAGGCCGGCACTCGCCCGCTGACGGTAGTGCTCGACGATCAGGTCTCCGGGTACACCGGCCGAACCACCACGCAGGCGGGTCAGCGGGGCCATGACGATGCGGTTCGCGAGTTCGAGGTCTCCGAGGGCTACGGGTGTGAACAGATCCATGGGTGGCGCAACCACCCCCACCCCCGACGGCATTCCGATGCCCGGCCGATTGTGGGATGTGTCATAGTGCCGGATGGATGGTCACTTCGAGTGTTCGTCGGCGGTGACCAGCCGATTCGACCAGTTCTCCAGGTACTCGACGAACTCCGGTGGCGACGCGCCGAGCAGCCGCCCACCGGACATACCCACGGCGAATACCGCCCAGTCCATGCTGTCGGCGTCCACCTCGATCCGGCACCGTTCGGAGTCGATCGCGATCACCTCCGCCCACTGACCGATCCGGCGGCGCACCTCGTGCTCCGACGCCTCCAGTTCGGCGCTGACCTTCACCTGGGAGCGGCTGCGGATGCCGCGTTCGACGAAGGCCGCGGCGTCGCCGCCGGGCAGCTCGCGTTGTCGGAAACGCATCCCGGTGGCCGTGGTCTCGGCCATGCGGTCGAGGCGGAAGCTGCGCCAGTCACCGCGGTCGAGGTCGTAGCCGACGAGATACCAGCGTCGCCCGAGGGAGACGAGCTGCCGGGGTTCGACGCGCCGGCCCGTCGCGGTGCCATCGGCGGCGGTGTACTCGAAGACGATGCGTTCGTCGTCGCGGCAGGCGCGCGCGACGGTGACGAGTTGCTGCGAATCGGTCGCGCGGGTCGCCCAGGGGATATCGGCGGAGACCGTCGCCCCATCGATCGCCTCCACCTGGCGTCGCAGTCGCGGCGGCATCACCTGGATGACCTTGGCCAGCGCGCGCACGGAGATCTCGGCGATCCCGGTGATCGAGGTCTGGGCCGCGGTGAGTAGGCCGACCGCGAGCGCGACCGCTTCGTCGTCGTCGAGAGCCAGTGGTGGCAACGACGCGCCCGGCGCGAGCTGATACCCACCGCCGACCCCGCGATCGGACCGCACCGGATATCCGAGATCGCGGAGCCGTTCGATGTCGCGGCGCAGGGTGCGCAACGAGACGCCCATCCGGTCGGCGAGTTCGGCGCCGAGCCAGTAGCGGTGGGTCTGCAACAGCGACAGAAGCCGCAGGATGCGGGAGCTCGTGTCGGACATGACCTCATTCTTCCGCACCTGCCGACCTATAAGTGACGGGAACTGGCACCAATGGCTCGTAGCGTAGATCTTGCCGGATCACGACGACGAGGAGCACCCGATGACCGAGAGCACCACCACCCGGAACGCCACCCCGACCCTCGACCAGGAACGCCGGGATCTGCTGTCGAGCCTCGCCCACGCTCGGCACTTCCTGCGGTTCACGGCCCGCGATCTCACCACCGAACAGGCGTCGCAGCGAACGACGGTGAGCAACTTGACGATCGGTGGTCTCATCAAGCACGTCACCGAGGTCGAGCAGGGTTGGGCGGATTTCCTCGTGGTCGGAGCCGACTACATGGAGAAGGATTTCACCGAGTGGACCGAAGAGGATTTCGCCGAACGCGACAAGGACTTCCAGCTGCAGCCCGGTGAGACCCTCGAAGGTGCGCTGCGCGCTTACGACGAGGTGGCGGCCCGAACCGACGAGTTGGTGCGCACGCTGCCGTCGCTGGACGTCGTCCACGAACTCCCCAAGGCCCCCTGGAACATCGAGGACGCCTGGTCGGTGCGTCGCGCGCTGCTGCACATCGTCGCCGAGACGACGCAGCACGCCGGACACGCCGACATCATCCGCGAGTCCCTCGACGGATCGAAGTCGATGGGATGAACCGGAGGTCGCGCTAGCGCCGGCCGGTGTCGCGCATCAACTCGGCGAGCTCCGTGCGGTCGGAGACGCCGAGTTCGGTGCACGCCCGGTAGATGTGCCCCTCGACGGTGCCGACCGGCGCCACGAGCCGGTCGGCGATCTGCCGGTTGGACAGCCCGGCGGTGACCATGGCGGCGAACTCCCGTTCCCGGCTGGTCAGGGGGAGTGGGCGGGCCGCTTCGTCCAGCGCAGGCGACGAGGCGTGATCGCATCGCGCAGCCAGTGCCGCGGCCGCGGCGGCGGCTTCGACGGACCGTTGGGTGTCGACGTGGTCGCGGTACGCGATCGGGGCCAGGACGTGGGCATCGGCCGCGTCGGCGAGTGCCCCCAGCGCCTCGAAGGTCTCCGCGGCCACGGTCGGCCCCCGGCCGTCCGCCTCCGCGGAAGCGGATCCTGCCGCCCGCGTCGCCGGTTCGCACCGGACCCGAGACGAACCGGTTCCATATCGCGCGACTGATTCATATCGCGCGACTGATTCCTAGTCCGCAGGTTGCCCGGTGGTGGCAGCGACTGCTGCCTCATCCGGAACCGGAGACGGCGCGCCGCACCGCGGCGGTCTCCGGCTGATTGATCAGAACCCGGGAATGCTGGGCAGCTGCGGGAGCTGGATCTGCGGAGGCGGCGGCAGCGTCGGCAGCTCGAACTGGGGGAGCCCGGGGACCATTGGGGCCGGCTCCGGTTCGAGTGACGGCACCGAGGTGTCGGCTGCCGCATCGTCCTGCGCGCCGGTGGTGATGGGGACCTGCGCGGAGGTCTCCGCCGTCGTCTGCGGCCGGTAGGTGGTGCGGGTCTCGCTGCGATCGATGGCCGTCGACTGCTCGTCCGACACTGCCGGGACGGTTTCCGGCGCGGGCGATGCGTCCGTGGTGGTCATGGGCCGCGGTTCCGCTGCCGGTGGCTCCTGCGTCTCCTGGTGCGTGGAGGTGGGCTGCGGATGGCGACCGGAATTCTGCAGCAGGTCGACACCGAGGCCGATCGCCGCTGCGACGACGACGGCACCACCGGCGAGCAGGAGGCGTCGACGGTTCCGCGGCTGCGCGGGCGTCTCGGTCTCCTGCCGGATGTCGGGGGCAGCGAAGCTTGCGGTCGGTGCGTCCGGCGCGACCAGCTGCGGGGCGAACTGTGCGGTCTCGGTGAACTCCGTCGGCGCAGCGAACTCCGCCGTCTCGACGACCTTCGCAGTGTCCGGGCGGGCGAGGAGCGCCGCGCCTTCCGCCGCCACGAGTTCGGGCTGCGAGGGCACGATCACCGAAATGTCGAGCCACGACTCCATCACGGCGGTGACCAGTGGAATGTTCGCTCCGCCTCCGATGAGCACCGCGGCGTCGGGAGTGCGTCCCGAGCGGCGGATGACGTCGAGGGTGAGGCGGGCCGAGGCCTTCACGGGTCCGTCGATGAGCGAATCGAAGCTGGCCTGCGAGAGCAGTAGCAGACCCCCCTCGCCGGGCATGCACACCGCGTCCTTCGAGGACAGCTGCTCCTTCGCGTCGCGGCACCGGGCGGTGAGGGCCCGCTGCGCCGCCATGTCGGCCGGCTCGGCGAAGCGCTGCAGTTCGACGTGGTGGTCGTAGATCAGGTGGTCGACGAGGTCGCCGCTGATCCGGTCCGAGCGTGCCGTGCTCAATGCGATGCGGGTGCCCCGATCGACGACGGTGACGGTGAGGCCCGAGCTGCCGAGGTCGTAGAACACGAGTGTCTCGTGGTCGTCGAGATCTCCTGTGGTTTCCAGCATTTCGAGCGCGGCGGTCACTTCCGGGACGAGCCGGAAGTTGTCGATGTCCAGGCGGCTCATCGCGCCCTGGACGAAATCGGCCTGCGTCTCGTTCTGGTAGGCGACGCCGATGGCGCGCACCTGCTCGATCTCGTCGGTTTCGGCGAGCATCGTCTCGATGGACTCCGCGGCCAGCTCGGCCGGCCGGTCGAGCAGGGCGGGCATCGAGCGGGATCCGAAGACGGGGCTGTCGAGGCTCCCGGTGTCACGTCGCGCAAAGCGCACCGCGCTGGCACCGACCGAGACACCGAGAACTGTAGTCACGACGCCGACTATAACGGTTCGGTCACGGTCTGCACGCAGGAGGCGGGCGGTGCCTGGATGACGGCACGTCTCCGAACGGCAGCCGAGGACGTTCGTGGCCTTCGCCGATCCCGACTGACCGGGCTCACATCTCCACGGCGGTACCGCAGATCCCGCACTGCTCCAACTGTCGGCGGCCCCACCGCGCGACCGGCACGAAGAACAGCGTGAACTGCTTGGACTCCCGGATCCGGAGCCACTGCGTGGTGTTGTGGCAGCGCGGACACGTCCGGTTCTGCCCTGGACCGAGATTCTGTCGCTTGGTGCCGAAGCCGAAGAGAAGGAACATCGTCCGAGCATAGAGCGATGACGTGTGGTCTTTCAGTGCATGATCGGAAGGGTCGCCGTGCTCGTCGCCACCGATCGGCCAGCCTCTGTCGACGACCCGACCGCCGGCCCGATTGCCGGGGCGACGCGACGGATCAGGCGGGGGAGAGCCGCACCCGTAGGTCACGGGGCTTCAATGTGATCGCCTCGTGAACGTCGAGTTCGTAGCCCGGTTCCGGAGCGAAGTCGTACCGCCGGATCAGCGACGCGAGCGTGAGCACCGCCTCGTGCAGCGCGAACTGCCGACCGATACAGGCCCGGATGCCGGTGCCCCACGGTTTGAAGATGTGCGCCGGCCGTTTGCGCACGGCCGCGGGCTCGAACCGGTCCGGGTCGAACCGCTCGGGATCGTCGCCCCACAGCGGGTCGCGGTGCAGTTGCGGCAACAGCACGAACACCCACGAACCCTTCGGCAGCGGCCGTCCGCCGAGGGTGGTCTCACCGCGTACCTTGCGGAAATAACCCGGGGCGGCCGGCCACAACCGCAGCGTCTCGTCCACCACCCGCCGCACATACCGCAGCTTGGCGACCTGCTCGTACCCGATCCGGCCGTCGGCACCTACGACCTCGGTGATCTCGTCGCGTGCCTTCGCCACCACCTCGGGATGTCGGCTCAGGAAATGGACCGCGAACCCCAGGGTGGCCGCGGTGGTCTCGTTACCCGCGACCAGGAAGGTCAGCACCTGATTGCGGATCGATTCACGGTCGAGCTGCTCGCCGGAGTCGGGATCGACGGTGTGCATCATCAGGTCCAGCAGATCGCCGTGCTGCTCGCCGGAGCGCATCCGCTCCTCGACGATGCGATCGACCGTCTCCTGCATCAGCGCGATGTCGTGTTCATGCTGCTCCCTGGCACTGCGGCCGAACAGTGTCCGGAGGATGGGGATGTCGTTCGACGAACGGTTGATGTACTCGAGCGCCCGGCTCATCGCCGCGATGAACGGATCGGGTTCAGTGCGGCCGAACGAGTCGAAGTCGTAGCTGAAGCCGCACCGGCCGATAACGTCGAAGGTCAGCGACGTCATGCTCTTCGGCACGTCCACATACTCGCCGTCGGCCGCTGCGCTGTCCCAGCTGTCGACCAGTCGGTCGACGACGGTGAGCATCGAGTCGTGATAGCCACGCATCGCGGCCTGGCTGAAGCCAGGCCCGAGGATGTTGTGGGCTTTGCTCCAGTTCGGTTCGGAGTTGAACGCGGTGAACAGTCCGTCGCCGGCGATGACGCGAAGCTTGCGCAGCGGCTTGCCGAGGAACTTCGCCCACTTCTCCTCGTCGTTGACCTCGCGCACCAGATCGGCGCCCGAGACCACGATCAACCGGTGCTGCAGGATCTTGCGTTCGAAGATCCCACCGAGTTCCTGTGCCATCTGCATCTCACGCTGAACCGGCTTGGCCACGTCGATGCTGAGCAGATCACCCACCAGCGGCAGTCTCCATCGCGGCTGTGGAATCGGCTGCGCGCCGGTCGTCATGGTGATGCTCGTCGTAGTCGGTGACCCCATTCTGCGAGTGTGCATCAGCCTCCACGGGACGATTCGGGCGGCCTCACCGCGACGCCCAAGAGGATCAGAACAATCGCGGAGTCGCGTGCGACCCGTCCCGGGCTTCGCAGATTCGGGCGTGCCACCGGTCGACGAGCCACATCTCGACCATCTCCGGACGCGTGGCGATCAACGACGCCCACATGTTGAGGAGTTCGAGGTACCGGTGATAGCGCCGCAGCGTGAAGTCGGCGACCGACGGATCCTCGAGCCACCCTTCGTGGATGAGCGTCGACACCGCGTGCTGATCGAGAAGTTGCGCCGGGCCCGCCTCGGTCCGCACCTCGACCGCCCACAGATAGGTCGCCAGGAGCGATACGCCGACGCCGGGGGTGTCCGGCCATCCGGACCAGGTCTGCCGCGCGGTGTCGGGTAGCGACTTGGTCTTCGCGCAGTAGTCGAGGACTCCCTTGATCTTGGTGAACCGGTCCCGGTCCTTCGGGGCGTGTGCGTCGCGGACGTCCGGAAAACGTCGGGCACCGCGTCGTCGCGGATGTGCGCTGCGCCAGGCCGCGCACAGGAACAACAGCCCCAGACCGGCGTGGTCGGCTTCGATCAGTTCACTGTCGAGGCGGAGGTCGTTGCGTTGGACGATCGCGTCGCCGTCGTCGATGATCCGTCCGTCGAGATTCCGTCCCCGGAGGCGGATATCGTGCCCGGTCCGTTCGAGGTGGCTGTTCCACCATTTGAGGTCGACAGTGACGCCCTCGTCGAGCACCTGCAGGTCGAACGAGCGTGCCCGGCACCACTCGGAGCACGCTTGCGGAGGCTCGAACCCCTGGTCGTACGGATGCATTCTGTGGACATTGCCACGAGTGGGCGGCGATTCCCGGGCAGGACACGCGTGTGGGGCCGACCTGTTCCCCGCCTGTAGCAGCACGTGGGCCGCCACGACCGTCCGAGGATATCGGTAGACCGGAACGACGCGGCGAAGAGAGCGTGAACCGCATGAGACCCTTCGATGTCACCGACGCCCTCGCGCTCGCCGCCCGGCACGACCTGCACCTGTCGGCGTCACGGTGAACGAGGCGGGACTCGACTACCGTGTCGCCCTCGCCGCCGACGTCGATGCAGACGGACGTGTCCACGACGGTCTGGCGGTGCGCCGCGCGAGCAAAAGCAACTGTTGCTGAGCGCAATTCGTAGTCGGAGTCGGGCGGTGACAGATAGCCGGCATGCGTCATGGCTCGCCCACGCGGCGTGGTGACATCGAGGTCGAGGCCGTATCGGTCGGCTCCGACACAGGTTGCCGCCTCCGCATCCGGGAACCCGCCGAGCTTCCGGGCCATCGCCAGCAGCGCGTCGGCGTGATCGTCGTTGAGATGCGCGATCGCACGAGCTGCCGACGGGGTCACAGAATCCGGCAATGCTTCGGCATAGTCCTCGGCGGTGGCCGGATCCATCCGCCCGTACCCACCGACCCAGCGCACGCGCCGAACCCGAAGAACCCAGAGCGTGAAGTCGCTGAAATCGATGTACACGCGGGTCCCGGGGACAGCGGCCAGGTGGGCTTCGCGCGCGGCGGCCAGTTCCTCGCCTTCGGGCCGCTCGACGTACCCGGCGACAGTGACGCGGGTGCAGGCGAGCGGGTCGCAATGCGAGCTGTCCTGCAGCAGTGTCGTGTAGACGGTAGCGTCCGTGCGCATGAAGCGCTCTGTGCAGGGTGTACTCGCGGCGACGGCATGTGCAGTAGCGGTGGCGATACCCGGGTGGGCCTACGCCACTCCGAGCGAGGGCATCTCAGGGGTGACATGGGTGGACATCGAGGTGCCACCGGGACTGCTGCCGTTCGTACCCGACGGCGTGCACGCCGTGGCTCGGGAGATCACCATCGAACCGGGCGGTAGCACCGGTTGGCACTATCACGATGGTCCCGTGCTCGGCATCGTGCGGGCCGGCACCTTGACGCATCCTGAAGGAGACTGCGAGCCTGTCACGTTCGAGACCGGTGATTTCATCAACGAACCCTCGGGTCCGGACCATCTGCACGTCGGTCGCAATCTCGGCACGGAACCGGTGATCCTCGACGTGGTGTACCTCGTGCCGATCGGGTCGCCGCTGTTCGAGGATGTTCCCGCGCCCGCCTGCGATTGATGTCGGAGTAGTGGCGGGCTCCTGTCGGTAAACGCTCGGGTCGAGTCGTCGGCGAGAAATGTGAAGTACTTCATCGGGACGCAGGCGTGCGGTTCCCTCTCGGGTCCGCGGTCGTCTCCCCCAAGCAACGATCGACGAACCTCGATTCTCGACGGAACGATCGTCCTCGCCGACAGCATCTTCCGGCGTCGGCATTCGAGCCGCGATCGGGCGGACGAGGGATCGCAGTCCGGTTCGACAACGGAATCGCTTGTGACAGTAGTCTTCCCACTGCTTGTGAAGACTTCTTTCCTGACGGCGATGCTGTGCGCCGGTCGCACCCGCGTTACGACAGGTCGAGGGGCCATCGAAGCGGTGGCTCGCAGGACTGCGGCGTTCTCGGTCGCGAGCGGACATGAGGTCGACGGTTGGGCGCCCGAGGGGCCGTCGAAGCCTGTCGGCGGAGTTCGAGTTACCGGCGAGTAAATGTCGTTCTCGAGTTCTCGCACGTAGCCTGATACCCGATGCAATCCCGCACGCGGAGCATTTCGTGAGGCGGACCGGACCGACGTAGGGAGTCGAGACAAGAATGAGCGCCGACAAGCAGTCGACCATTATCTATACGTTGACCGACGAGGCGCCGTTGCTTGCGACCTACGCCTTCCTGCCGATCGTGCGTACCTTCGCTGGAGCCGCGGGCATCGAGGTCGAGACCAGCGACATCTCGGTGCCGGCGCGGATCCTGGCCGAGTTCCCCGAGCACCTCACGGAAGAGCAGCGCGTCCCGGACAACCTGGCCGAGCTGGGTCGTCTGACGCAACTGCCCGAGACCAACATCATCAAGCTGCCCAACATCAGTGCGTCCGTGCCGCAGCTCCTGGCTGCCATCAAGGAACTGCAGAGCAAGGGCTACCAGGTCCCGGATTTCCCGGACGCCCCGAAGACGGACGAAGAGCGTGCCATCCGGGAGCGCTACGGCAAGATTCTCGGCAGTGCGGTCAACCCTGTCCTGCGTGAGGGCAACTCCGATCGGCGCGCACCCCGGGCGGTGAAGGAGTACGCCCGTAAACACCCGCACAGCATGGGCGAGTGGTCGATGGCCTCACGCAGCCACGTCGCGCACATGCGGCACGGCGACTTCTACCACGGCGAGAAGTCGATGACGCTGGACCGGGCGCGCAAGGTCCGGATGGAGCTGGTCACCAAGGAGGGCGAGACGATCGTCCTCAAACCCGAAGTGGAGCTGGGTGAGGGCGACATCATGGACAGCATGTTCATGAGCAAGAAGGCGTTGCTCGAGTTCTACGAGGAGCAGATGGAGGATGCGCGCAAGACGGGCGTGATGTTCTCCCTTCACGTCAAGGCGACGATGATGAAGGTCTCGCACCCCATTGTCTTCGGCCACGCGGTGAAGACCTTCTACAAGGACGCCTTCGCCAAGCATCAGAAGCTGTTCGACGAATTGGGCGTCAACGTCAACAACGGTCTCGGCGACCTGTACGACAAGATCGAGACGCTGCCCAGTACGCAGCGCGACGAAATCAAGCAGGACCTGCACAACTGCCATGAGCACCGTCCCGAATTGGCCATGGTCGATTCCGCACGCGGCATCTCCAACTTCCATTCCCCCAGCGATGTCATCGTGGATGCCTCGATGCCCGCAATGATTCGCTCGGGCGGCAAGATGTACGGCGCCGACGGACGACCCAAGGACGTCAAGGCGGTCATGCCGGAGTCCACGTTCGCGCGCATCTACCAGGAGATCATCAACTTCTGTAAGACCAACGGCGCGTTCGACCCGACGACCATGGGTACCGTTCCCAACGTCGGTCTCATGGCGCAGAAGGCCGAGGAGTACGGCTCGCACGACAAGACCTTCGAAGTTCCGGAGGCGGGCGAGGCCAACTTCGTCGATGCCGAGACCGGTGAGGTGCTGCTCACCCAGCACGTCGAGGCGGGTGACATCTGGCGCATGTGCACCGTCAAGGACGCGCCGATCCGCGACTGGGTCAAGCTCGCGGTCACCCGGGCACGCAACTCCGGTATGCCGGTCCTGTTCTGGCTCGACCCGTACCGCCCCCACGAGAACGAGTTGATCAAGAAGGTCGAGCTGTACCTGCAGGATCATGACACCGATGGCCTCGACATCCACATCATGTCGCAGGTGCGCTCGATGCGGTACACGCTGGAGCGGCTGAACCGCGGAATGGACACCATCGCCGCGACCGGCAACATCCTGCGTGACTACCTCACCGACCTGTTCCCCATCCTCGAGCTCGGTACGAGCGCCAAGATGCTGTCGATCGTGCCGCTGATGGCGGGTGGCGGCCTCTACGAGACGGGCGCCGGCGGGTCGGCGCCCAAGCACGTCAAGCAGTTGGTGGAGGAGAACCACCTGCGCTGGGATTCGCTCGGTGAGTTCCTGGCGTTGGCCGTAAGCCTGGAGGACCTCGGCATCAAGACCGGCAACGAGCGCGCCAAGATCGTGGCGAACGCGCTCGATGCAGCGACCGGCAAGCTGCTGGAGACGAACAAGAGCCCGTCGCGCAAGGTCGGCGAGCTCGACAACCGGGGCAGCCAGTTCTACCTCGCGATGTACTGGGCACAGGAGCTTGCCGCGCAGACCGAGGATCCGGAACTCGCAGAACAGTTCGCCCCGCTGGCCGAGGCACTGGCCAGGGACGAGGGCACGATCGTGCGAGAGTTGAACGAGGTGCAGGGCGCGCCGGTCGACATCGGCGGCTACTACCGGCCGGACAGGGACAAGACCGTGGCCGTGATGCGGCCGAGTCGGACCTTGATCACCGCGCTGACGGCAGTCGACCCTGAGGCCGGAAACGCACCGTGACAGGTAGACCTGCCTCCGTGTAGACAAGCCGACCTCCCTCGCGTGGTACGCCTCGGCCCGGTTCTCGTGTTCCGGTCTACGGGACCGTTCCGCTGCGGTCGGCGGAGGAATCCGGTGTCGGGTCGAGCCGGTCGATCGTGTCGAGCGCCTCGTCCAGCCAGGTCAGCCACGTTTCTTCGAGGAGGATGCCGAGGCGGAGCACGAGATGTTGCAGGGTGCTCCGCGCGTCGCCCCGGACCTCGACGAAGTCGCGTTGCTCGATGGCGCGATACTGCTCGAGCATCGCCGTCCGGTAGGCGCGTTGATGTTCCAGCGCGGGACGCGCGGCGTCGGGATCGTCGAGCGCCGCGGCCGCGCGCAGGCGCACGGAGACACCGGAGCGCACCACGTCCGGATCCTCGATCTCGGAGATCCAGCCGCGCAGCAGTCGGCGACCGTCCGCTGTGATGGTGAAACGTCGGGGCTGACCGCGACCGGGTTTTCCGTCCGTCGGGACTTCACGGATCAGGTCGCCCGCCCGCATCCGGTCCAGTTCTCGGTAGATCTGCTGGTGGGTCGCGGGCCAGAAGTACCCGATCGACCGGTCGAAGCGCCGCGTCAGTTCCAGTCCGGTGCTGTCGCGCTCGACCAGTGCGGTGAGGATGGCGAACCTGAGAGACACCGCGTCAGCCTAGGTCACGCTATCCGGCGTCGATCATGGCGACTCGGCGTCGTTCGAGGGACGTCCACGCCAGCTCGTACTCGTCGCGGAGTCGTTGGACGAGCTCGCGGGCGGGGACGACGGACTCGATCGCGCCGAGGCCCTGGCCGGCGCCCCAGATGTCGCGCCAGGCCTTGGCGCCGGTGTTGCCACCGGACCCGAAGTTCATGGCGGACGGATCGGACTCGGGGAGGTCGTCGGGGTCGAGTCCGGCGGCGACGATGCTTCCCCGCAGGTAGTTGCCGTGCACGCCGGTGAACAGGTTGCTGTAGACGATGTCCTTGGCGGTGCTGTCGACGATCATGTTCTTGTAGTCGTCGGCGCTGCGGGCCTCCTCGGTGGCGAGGAAGGCTGTGCCGGCGTAGGCGAGGTCGGCACCGGCGGCCTGGGCAGCGAGGATCGAGCGGCCGTGGGCGATGGAGCCGGACAGCAGCAGGGGGCCGTCGAACCACCGGCGGATCTCCTGGAGCAATGCGAACGGTGACTGCGTCCCGGCGTGGCCGCCGGCGCCTGCGGCGACGGCGACGATGCCGTCCGCGCCCTTGTCGATCGCCTTGTGCGCGAACTCGTTCGAGATCACGTCGTGGAGGACGATGCCGCCGTAGGAGTGAACAGCCTCGTTGACCTCCTCTCGGGCACCGAGCGAGGTGATCACAATGGGGACCCGATGCTCGACGATCACCTCGAGGTCCTGCTCGAGTCGCTCGTTGGAGCGGTGCACGATCTGGTTGACGGCGAACGGCGCGACGTACTCCTCGGGGTGGCGCACCGCGTAGTCGGCGTTGCTCTCGGTGATCTGCTGCAGCCAGTCGACAAGCATCGACTGGGGACGGGCGTTGAGTGCCGGGAACGATCCGACGACTCCGGCCTGGCACTGGGCGGACACCAGTTCCGGTCCCGACGCGATGAACATCGGGGAAGCGACCAGGGGCAGGCTCAGCGGGCCGGACAGGATCGGTGGCAGCGTCATGGTGTGTTCCTTCTTCGTCTAGGGCGGTCCCTCTCACGCCAGACTATGTGCAACAAGGTGCAAAAAACAACGGGCCGACGTCACCTGCTCTGGAACAGAGGGATTTCGGGCGTGGCGGCTGCATGCACCGAGTGGCACTGTGGCATACAACGAGCAACCCCGCTCAATGTGTAGTGAGCGTGATCGCTCAGTGCGCGGACCTGATCGTCGGCGTGTATGGGGGCGACAGGGACGGTCGGGGCATCTGCCGGCCGGCCAACCGAGCGACGAGTTCCGCGCGACTACCCGCCCCCGTCTTCGCATAGACGGATCTGAGATGGTCGTGCACCGTGTTCGGCGTGATGCCCCGGTGTCGAGCGATCTCGGCCGTCGACAGTCCGTTCAGCACGTCGGTGCACACTTCGCACTCGCGGGCGGTCAGCGCGTACGCGGCGAACAGCATGTCTGTGAGTTCACTGTCGGCCGCGGGTTCGATGGTGACCGCCGTGCGGGCCTCGTCGCCGTCGGCGCTCAACGGCGCCGCACGGACGACGATCCAGCCTCCGCCGTCGTTGCGGATACGTGCCCGGAACACCCCGGTCGTACTCGCCCGAGCCCCGAATGTTGCCGCCCGCAACAGCAGCGCCAGTCGCACCGGACCGGCGAGCCGATCCTCCCAGATCCGCGCCGCGACCGTCGATGCGACCGGCTCACCCGCGGGATCCGTCACGATCACGGCAGGACCGGGATCGGCTCCGGGGCGTGCGTGCAGGGTGTGGACGGCGGCCACCCGGGTCGCAACCGCCACCGCCGGTGCGGTCATTGTCAGGAACTCCAGTTCCCGATCCGTGAAGTCCGGACCCGAGCGGACGAAACCGGCCGCTCCCCAACACAACCCGTCCACTGTGAAGACGACTCGCACCTCGCGGTCGAGTCCGAGTGGACGCCATACCGCAGCGTTCCGGAGGCTGTGGGCGACTTCGGTCGACGGTAGATCCGAGGCCCGCACCACTGTTCGTCCACTGCGGGCGATGTCTGCGAAGGTTGCGGGATCGTGTCCACCGCATTCCGATTCCGCGAGCAGTGGCTCGTACTCACCGGGAATGCGGTTGCGCCCACTGGTCATCGAACCGAACGCCAGGGTCAGGGGATCGAACAGTGCCCAGCACGTCAAGTCGCTGCGTACGGTGCGATCGACCAGTTCGATGGCACGCTGGTGCAGTGCGGTGACGCCGACGCCGGTGCCCGCGAACTCCAGGATCTCGCGGCGTAGGCGCTCCGCCCGCACTTCGAGCATGAACCCAGTATGCGCTGGATCCGGAAGACGGAGCATCCCCGATTCAGGGGATGGTCCGGCTGTTTCCGGATCCATAGCGTCGCAGTTGTGTCCACGATCGATCTCCAACGTGCCAGTACGGGCGGGCAATTGTCGGTGCCGGATGCCGTCGTCACCGTGCTGTCGTCCGGTGAACAGACCGGCGACGCCTACGAGCTCATGCTGGTCGAGGCGCCCTGCAGCAGCCCACCGCCGCTGCACTCCGAGCCCTGGCCCAAGACCTACCACCTCCTGCGCGGCCGGATCCTCGTCCTCCTCGACGGCGAGGGCTGCGAACTCGCCGCCGGTGACACGCTCACCATCGCGGCGGGAACGATGAACAGCTTCTCGGTGCTCACCGACGACGCGGCCTTTCTCCTCGTCTGCTCCGGGACCGGGATGAGCGGTTTCTTCACCGACCTCGACGCGCTGGGGGAGGAGCACCTGCCCGAGGATGCACTGATGAGCAGGTTCGGGCAGATCGCCACCCGTTACGGAATCCGATTCGCCGAGGAGGTCTCGCCATGATCGTCGTTGCGCAACTCGCGGCCCTGGTCGCTGCCGCGGTGCACCTGATGGTCTTCGTGTGGGAGACGATCCTGTTTCGCCGTCCGAGCATCCACTGGGGCGTGTTCCGCGTCCCCGCTGCGGATGTTCCACCGGTGCGGATGTGGGCGTTCAACGTCGGCTTCTACAACCTCTTCCTCGGATCCGGAGCGCTCGCCGGCATGATCCTGTGGTGGACCGGGCACGAAACCCCGGGCCGCACCCTCGTCGTCTACACGTGCGCGTTCATGTTCCTGGCCGGCATGGCATTGTTCGCCTCGGACCGGATGGCGATGAGCCGTCGACGAGGTACCGGGGTGGTGGGGTCGCTGTGTCAGAGCGTGCCGTCGCTGGTCGCGCTCGTAGCGCTGGCGCTGGCGTAGAAGCGGCGCGGCCGACGATTTGGTGTTCTCGACCTCGCTCAGCGCGGTCGAGAACACCGGATTCGTGGCATGCGTGAGGATGAACCCGGTGCACGGTAGCCGACTTGGGTGGCTTCAACCCCGATCTCCGGGGTCGAAGCCACCCTAACGCAACTACCCATCTAGGCATTTTCGTCCGACGGGCGCACGGCGGGAATGGAACCGAATCGCCCGGCCTGGAAGTCCTCCATCGCCTCGATGATCTCGGCGCGGGTGTTCATGACGAACGGACCCGCCATGACGACGCGTTCACGAATCGGCTTGCCACCGAGCACGAACACCTCGAGGGCGTCGGTGCGCGAATCCTGTGTCGCGGCAGCAGAGATGGTCAGGCTTTCACCCCTACCGAAGACGGCGGTCTGTCCGGTCCGGATCGGGCGGTGTTCCGGTCCGACCGCGCCATCACCGGCGAGCACGTATGTCAGGGCGTTGAATTCGGGGTTCCACGGCAGGGTGACGCTTGCTCCCGGCGCCACGGTCGCGTGCAGCAGGGTGATCGGTGTGTGCGTCGAACCGGGGCCACGGTGCCCGTCGAGTTCTCCGGCGATCACCCGGATGAGCGCGCCGCCGTCGGCCGAGGACAGCAGGGCGACCGCGCCGCCGCCGATGTCCTGATACCGCGGGGCGACGAACTTCTCGGCCTTGGGCAGGTTCACCCACAGCTGCACGCCGTGGAACAGTCCACCGCTGACCACGAGATGTTCCGGTGGTGCTTCGATGTGCAGAATGCCGCTGCCGGCGGTCATCCACTGGGTGTCGCCGCCACCGATCGTGCCGCCGCCTCCGTGGGAGTCGCGGTGCTGCATGATGCCGTCGATCATGTAGGTGACGGTCTCGAAACCGCGGTGCGGATGCCAGGGGGTGCCCTTCGGTTCGCCGGGCGCGTAGTTCACCTCACCCATCTGATCCATGTGGATGAAAGGATCGAGGTACTTCGTCTCGATGCCCGCGAACGCACGGCGGACCGGGAAGCCTTCGCCTTCGAAGCCGCGCGGTGCAATGGTCACGGACAGGACGGGGCGCGAGAGTGCGTCGGGTGCGGGCTCTTCGACGCGAGGAAGAGCGAGAACGTTGTCGACGGTTACGGCAGGCACGGTAACCCCTCTCGGTCATGTAGTTGATCTGTCAACTATCTTACTGCACTCAACCGCAGTCCTTCTCGGGTTGTTCCCACCCCGATGTGCGCCGCCGCATTCATGGCTTGACCCTGACGTAGCGTCAGGGTCGATGCTGAAGCCATGAGGATCAGCGACTTGGCCCAGGCCGCGGGAACCACCGTTCGCGCCGTTCGGCACTACCACCGGCTCGGGCTCATGCCCGAACCCCCACGGGCACCCAACGGATACCGAGACTACGAACTCGCCGACCTGGTGCGTCTGCTGCGCATCCGCTGGCTCGCCCAGTCGGGTGTTCCACTGGGTGCGGTGGCGACCGTCCTCGGCGGCCACTTCACCGACGGCAGCGACCGAGATGCCGAGTCCGATCTCACCGCAGACCTCGAATCGCTGCTCGAGGCGGCAGACAATCAGATCCGGACGCTGCAGGTCAAACGTGAGGCACTCGCCGCGATTCTCGAGCGTCACCGCGCCGGCGACCGGCTCTCGCCCCTGCCGTCACCGATCGTCGACGCGTTCGACGAACTCATCGACGGCGAAGACGACCCGCACACCCGGACGCTGTTCGTCCGCGAACGCGACAGCTGGGAGATGCTCGCACTCACCGGGCAGGCCTCACCGGAGTATCTCGACGCCATGCGAACCCTGCTCGACGACCCCGAACAACGGCACGCCATGGTCGCCGTCTACCGACGCTTCGGTGCACTTGCCGGACAAGATCCCACCGCGGCAGCCGACGAGGTCAGCGCCGTCATCGACGGCATGACCGCCTTGCTCGACGACATCCCGATCATGGCGGAGGTGCTCGGTTCGTGGGCAGCCGAGGCGGCAACTGCCCTCGAATCGAACACCGAGGTGCTCGCCGAGTTCCTTCCGGACCCGGCCCAGCAGGCCGTCGCGATCGGGTTCGTCCGGCGCGTCGCCGCACAGTCGGGACCGCAGCAGGACGGAGCGCGGGCATGACTGAGCGCACCGTCCGGCTCGTCCACCGAGCCGCTCTCGTCCTCACCGTGGTGGTGGCCTGTACGAACGCCCTCCTCGTTGCACTGGGCATCCTCACACCGGTGACAGCACTGAAGGTCTGGCTCGGATTCGAGCTACCTCTGGGAATCCTGGTGCTGATCGTCGGCGCACTGCGGGTTCGAATCCTGCGCCGATCCGGAACACCGTGGGCGGGGGTGCTCGACGAACTCGTCGGCCGCGTGCCCGGGGCCCTGATCCGCGCAGAGTTGAGAAGCTACCGCGCATTGTGGTTCCTGATACGAGGACGTCGGGTCGGCGCCGGACCTGAGGTGACGACGATCGGTTACACCCGCGGCACGATGAGCGTGCCGATCGCGTGGCTCGTGGCGTCGGTCATCGAAATCGCGGTGGTCCACATACTCGTGCCGTGGGAATGGCTGCGCTGGACGTTGCTGATCGTCTCGGTGTACTCGCTTCTTCCTCTCGCAGGGTGGCTCGCGGATCGTGTCGTCAACCCGCATCTTCTGACACGGGACGGCCTCGTCCTGCGCTCCGGACATCAGGTCGTGGCACGTATCGACGCCGACAACCTGCAGCGATGTATCCCGCGCCATCGCTTCCAGCCGGCGGAGACGGGTGTGGACGGCGAGGTGCTGTTCCTGCCCGGTCCCGACGGCACCAATCTCGATCTCGTCCTCGCGGAACCCGTCGAGGCCCTCTTGCCGGCCTTCTTCGAACATCGCCGCCGTCCAGCGCTCGTGAACCGGTTCGCGATCCATGTCGACGATCCCGCAGCGGCGCGCCGAGTGCTCGACGCCGCGCTCCTCGCCTGACGAGACGAGGGTGAAATCGCGGTGCTGGCACGTGACTTCGCGACGACCACGCGTTTGTCGCCGATACGCTGGGCCGGCTCGCGATCGACAGCCCGGCCGCGGAGCGGTTACGGGACACGACGGGGGTGTTCCTGCGAACCGGCGGAAGTTATGTGCAGACCTCCGAGGAACTCGTCCTCCACCGCAACACCGTGAAGTACCGGCTGCACACCGGCACGACGTTGCGCGCAGACGAGCCCGTATGGATCGACTGGACTCACAACGCTCTCGCGTTCGCGCTGCTGCGTGGTGCGGAGGCTTTCGGCCTCGACCTGGCCCCCGCCGAACAGGACAAGTTCGTCGTCGAACAGCACATCGCCGCAGAGCTCGTCGGCGCAGACCCGGCCCGTCTTCCCGCCACCCGCGCCGACCTCGAGGCGTACGTCGACGAGCAGCGCCACTGGTTGTCGCTGTCGCTCGCCGCCGCCGAGGTGACGCACGCGCTCCGGAAGCCGAACCTGTGGGGCAATCCGGTGAAGGTGTTCACCTTCGTCGTCATGCAGGACGACATGTTGTCGCTGCTGCCGGAGTGGGCGCGCCTGATGTACGGCATCGAGGGCCGCCCGATGAACCTGGGCGCCGCCGCGCGCACCACCAAGCGGCTCATCGGCATCGCCCGCAAGAACGAGTCGTACGACAGGATGGTCGCCGAGATCACCACGCGCATCGACGAGACCCCGTACCGCAAGGTGCGTGCGCGCAAGGCCTGACCCTGTTTCAGAAGGAGGGATTCGGCCGGACGAACCGTTCGTCGATATCGGCGACCGAACGGGCACCGGTCAATGCCATGGTGAGGTCGAACTCGGCGATCACGTTGCGGACCACCTCCTCGACGCCCTGCCGACCCGCGATCGCCAGTCCGTACATGTAGGGCCGGCCGAGGAGTACGGCGTCCGCGCCGAGCGCGAGCGCGACGAAGACATCGGCGCCGCTTCGGATCCCGCTGTCCAGCAACACGGTCGGCTCCCGGCCGATCGCGGCACGGATGTCGAGCAGAGCATCGAGTGAGGCGATCGATCCGTCGACCTGGCGTCCACCGTGGTTCGACACGACGAGGGCGTCGACGTCGAGGTCGACGGCGCGACGCGCGTCGTCCGGATGCAGAATTCCCTTGAGTACGATGGGAAGTCGCGTCCGATCCCGCAACGTCGCCAGATGCTCCCAGCTCAGTCCCGGATTGGAGTAGATGTCGAGGAAGGTCTCCGCGGCGGCGCGCGGTGCGGGGGAGCGGAGATTGTCGAGGAATCGACCCGGATGGTTGCGGGTCATCGACAGCAGTGTGCGGATCGCGCCGAACGTGACATCGGGTCGCTCCGTCAGCGTGTCGCGGGCGGCGTCGATCCGCTGCCGGACGATGTCGAGGAAGCGGGGATCCGAGGTGTACTGGGCGATGCCCTCGCCGCGTGCGAACGGCAACGACCCGAGATTCAGGTCCTGCGGACGCCATCCCAGCATCGTCGTGTCGAGGGTGACAACGACGGCCTCGGCGCCCGCCGCTTCGGCCCGCCGCAGCAGGCTGTCGACGAGATCCTCGTCGGAACTCCAGTACAGCTGGAACCAGCGGGACGCAGAGCCCATTGCGGCAGCGCAGTCCTCCATGGAATTGCAGCCCTGATTGGAGAAGATGTACGGCACGCCGGTCGCGGCGGCCGCCCGCGCGATCGCCAGGTCGCTGTCCGCGGCGATCAATGCTCCCGCGCCGATCGGTGCCAGCAACAGCGGTGAGGACAGCGACGTGCCTGCCGCGGTCGTACTCAGGTCGCGTTCGGTGACTCCGTGGGCCATGCGCGGGACGATCGCCCATCGGTCGAACGCACGCCGATTGTTGCGCATCGTGCGTCCCTCGCCGGCGCCGCCCGCGACATACGCCCAGGCCCGCTTCGAACTCGCGCGTCGCGCGGCGTGTTCGAGATCGCCGAAGGACGTCGGGACGGCCGGACGCCGGCCCAGCGCGCCGTTGCGGTACACGGCCCCCTGACGTTCCCGGCCGGGGCCGGCGGGTGCAGATGCGGCAGTTTCGGTCACGAGTGAGTTCCCCTCTCGAACGGTGGCGCTTGTCGATCCTTCCTCACGAACCCGGCCGAGTGAACCGGTTACCGGTGTCGAATTCGGAATCGGTGCGGTGGATCCGGCGGCGGGCGTACCGTCGGATCCATGACCGAGGACGGCCAGGTTGCACCGTGGGACGACATCTACCGGGGCGTCGCCGAAGGGTTTTCGGGCCCCGTACCCTGGAACATCGGCGAACCCCAGCCCGAGATCGCCCGATTGATCGACGAGGGCGGATTCCGTAGCGACGTGCTGGACGCAGGCTGTGGGCATGCCGAGACCTCCCTCCGTCTGGCGGCACAGGGATACACCGTGGTCGGTCTCGACCTGTCGCCCACAGCCATCGAGGCCGCTCGGGCCGCGGCGGCGGAGCGGGGCCTGACGACCGCGACCTTCCAGGTGGCCGACATCAGCTCGTTCACGGGTTTCGACGGCCGGTTCGCGACGATCGTCGACAGCACCCTGTTCCATTCGCTGCCCGTGGACCGGCGCCGTGCCTACCTGAGCGCCGTCACCCGTGCCACTGCTCCGAACGCGTCCTTCTTCGTCCTTGCCTTTTCGAAGGACGCCTTCCCCGAAGAGGGCCAGGGACCCAATCCCGTGACGGACGACGAGCTACGCGACGTGGTTGCCGAGTTCTGGACCGTTGACGACGTGCGGCCGGCCTTCATCCACGCATTTCTCGGCGACGAAGAGGCTGCCGCGTGGCAACGCGACGACAAGGGCCGTTCGATGCTCCCGGCCTGGTTGCTGTCGGCCCACCGCGATTGAGCGGTGCACGCGGAAGTTCGATTGCATTGCCGGGGTGCGAAGTTCACCATCGGATCTGTCGGAGCGGACCACCCGCGCCTCGTCATGATCCAGGAGTCACCGTGCACCCCGATGTCCCACCCGGAACCGATCCGCTGGTCGGGTACGGACAGCGCGCCACCACGTCTGCACCGGCGACTGGGTGATCGTGCGCGAACCGGCCACCGAAGGCGATATGACCGGCGGGGTCTGTGCGGTGATGCCGCGTACCGGCGCGATTCGTCGTGCCGACGCGTCGGGGCGTTCGGAAGAGCAGGTTCTCGCTGCCAACGTCGACACCGTCGTGGTGACGGTCGCATCCGACAACCTCGATCTCGATCGCATGGAACGTCTGCTGGCGCTGGCCTGGGACAGCGGCGCGCAACCGGTAGTCGCCCTGACGAAGGTCGACATCGCCACCGAAGCAGTATTCGAGCAGGTCGCCGTGGTCGCACCCGGAGCGAGCGTGGTCGAGGTCTGTGCGCCGAATCGATCCGGCCTGAATGAACTGCGCGAGGTGCTCCACGGCACCGTCGTGTTCGTCGGAGCGTCCGGCGCCGGGAAATCGACGCTGGTCAACGCGCTGTGCGGTCGCGACATCCAGGCGACGGCACCGGTGCGCCAGGGCGACGGCAAGGGCCGGCACACCACGACCGATCGGGAGATGTTCCCTTTGGGCGGCGGCGTGACCCTCATCGACACTCCGGGGTTGCGGGGTATCGGGATGTGGGACGCCGGTGCCGGCATCGCCTCCGCCTTCCCCGAGATCGATGAGCTCGCTCAGTACTGCCGCTTCGCGGACTGTGCGCACGAGACCGAACCGGGATGCGCGGTTCGTGCCGCTGTCGACCGCGGCGACCTCGATGCCCGGCGAGTGGAGAGTCATCGCAAACTGCGACGTGAGAACGAATGGATCGCGGCCCGGTCCGATGCCCGATTGCGGCACGAGCGAACCCGTGAGATCAAGGTGATGAGCCGCGCGATCCGGGCGTACTACCGCGACCGCTGAGTGTTCTCGGCGCGGCATACAGGGCGGTCGGTACCGCTCCGCGCAGTTCGCGCGATGAACCGGGGCTTGCTACTGCAGCACGCCGCGCCGACCCGCTTCAGCGCGCTGATCATGGAAGACCCGACCGAACGGTCGGGGTCTTCGACCTGTGTGAACATACCAATCGGTACTTCCTGCTCGGGTCGTCGTATTGTGAACGCGGACGGTCTCGGTCGGCGTGCAGCTACGCGTTATCGAGGTGTGTCGTCGGACACGAAATGATTACGACCCGGCTCGGGGGTGTACACCTCCTCGGTCGAATCGAACCGGTCTGTTCCCGAGGGGGGCGACCCATCGCGGCCTCGATTCGACCATCTGCGGGACGAACCTTCGGCGCGTGCGGTTTCGTGATCGAAGGTGCTGCTGCGCAACTAATTCGGTGAGAGTGCAGCGATCCTCGGTGGACAAGGGGCAGGATCGGCCAGGTACCGCTCCGGCAGGTTCTCGCTGGGCCGGCCGGATGCGATCGCCGCAATGATCGACTTCCGAGTATGGCACGCACCACTTTTATTGGTTCGGATGGCGTCGGCCACGATCGCTTGAAAACCTCTCGACCTGCGACGTTACCTGGTTGTGACCTGATGGTCGCGTGTTGGCCCTCCGTGCGGTGGTAACGATCCCGCCGGTGATGCCCGCGGCCCCGTTCGAAGGCCGAACCCAGCTTCGGCGAATCTTGGAGCACGACCCTTGTCCGTTTCATCATTGCGCCGTTTCCGTGCCGCGGTCGCCGCCGCGGCCGTCCTCACCGCCGCGCTCGGCGTCGGTACCTCCGTCGCCCACGCCGACACCGCACCCACCACCCCTGCACCTACCCGTTTCCAGGAGCCCCGCGGCCTGCTCCGGGCGCTCGACTTCGACGCCCTGGCCGCCGACGGCTGGACCGTGACCGACGACGAGGAAGAGGCCGAATCCGCAGAGGCGACCGAGGTGGTCGAACTCGTCGCCGAGACGACTCCTGCGCCGCTCCCCGCCGTCACACCCGAGGAACTGACCCGCATCGTGCCGGGCATCCCGGCGGAGAAAGTCGAGCAGTTCATCGCGCCGCTGAACGACGCGATGGCGCGCAGCGGCATCGACAACCCGGTCCGTCAGGCGGCGTTCATCGCCCAGCTGGCCGTCGAATCGGACTCCTTCCGCACCTTCGAGGAGTACGCGTCCGGTCGCGCATACGAGGGTCGCGCCGATCTCGGAAACACCCATCCCGGCGACGGTGAGCGCTACAAGGGTCGCGGCGCGATCCAGATCACGGGCCGTCACAACTATGAGAAGGTCAGCGAGCACATCGGCGTCGACTTCGTCGCGCACCCCGAGCTGCTCGCCGCGCCGGAGAACGCCTTCACCACCGCCGCCTGGTACTGGACGTCGCGCAACCTCAACGAGATCGCGGACACCGCAGGGATCGTCCGTGTGTCCGAGCTGGTCAACGGCGGTCACCATGCCCTCGGTCGCCGCATCGACGAGTTCGAGCGTGGTCTGGACGTGCTGCTCCAGCCGTAAGCCCGACACGGTCGCACCGGGCCGATGAGTTCGGGGTGCGCCGACGGTCTATCGGAGCATGAGAACACTGATCTACGACTTCGGCGTGTCCCTCGACGGTTACATCAACGACCGCGACGGCAATATCGACTGGACCGACCCCGACGACGAACTGCACCAGTTCCACAACGACCGGTTCCGCCGGCTCGAGCTCTCGTTGCACGGCCGGCGGATGTACGAGCTGATGGCCGAGTACTGGCCGCACCTGCCCGAGGACGCCTCGCCCATCGAACGCGACTTCGCCGAGTTGTGGACGACTACGCCCAAGGTCGTCTTCTCCCGCACCCTCACCGAGGTCCACTGGAACAGTCGCCTCGTCAGCGACGACGCGGTGGAGGAGGTGCGCAGGCTCAAGGCCGAGGGAGACGGCGTCATGGAGGTCGGTGGGGCGAACCTCGCCGCGTCGCTGATCCCACACGGTCTCATCGACGAGTACCAGGTGTTCGTCTCACCCGTCCTGCTCGGTGGTGGCACACCGATGTTCCCGCTCCTGGAGAAGCGCGTGGATCTGCGCCTGGTCGAGACCCGACAGTTCACCACCGCCGTGATGCTGCGCTACCTTGCCGACTGAATTCCTGTGACACACCGGTTCGCACGTACCAGGCGCGTGACGGGGTCGCGTCCACCATGTCATCCGCTTTCACCGCGCGCCGGTGCCCGGACCGTAGAGTCGCGCCACATCGGGGGAATCGAGCCACCCCGAATAGGTCGGCGACTGCGGCCAGCCCTCGGGCGAATCCTGCCATTCCTCCTGACGACCCCACGGAAGGATGTCGATCAGCGCGAAGGTGTAGCTGAGCTGCTCGGTGCCGCGGCCGGTGGTGTGCCAGGTGCGGTAGACCGTGTCGCCGTCGCGCAGGAACACGTTGACCGCGAACCCTCCACTGGGAGGTGCGTCGACGTCGGCGCCGAACGAACTCTCCGACGACGAGTACCACTCCATCGTGTTGCCCACCTTCACCTTGTAGGTGAGGGCTTCGTCGATCGGCCCGTTGGTGACGACGACCATGCGGGCGTCGTAGTTGTCGAGGATGCCGAGCCGGGTCCACTGCGTCGTGAGACTCGTGCATCCACCGCACTGCCATTCGGCACCGTCGGACCACATGTGGTGATAGGTGATGAGCTGCGAGCGGCCCTGGAACACATCGACGAGCCGGGTCGGGCCGTCGGCGCCGATCAGCGTGTAGTCGGGCAGTTCGATCATCGGCAGCCGGCGGCGCTGCGCTGCGATGGCGTCGAGCTCGCGAGTGGCGGCCTTCTCCCGTCGCCGTAGGTCGTCGAGCGCCGACCGCCATGTCTGCTCGTCGACGATCGGTGGAAGGGCGCGGGTGGTCTGCTGGGTCATGACGTCTCCCGGAGTCGGACGGATCCGTTCGCGAATGTTGACCGGGGGCATGCCCGAAACTCATCGAGCCCCTCGATCGGAGTGTTCCGACAGAGGGGCTCGATGCGGCGCGTCCCGTGACGGTTACGCGCCCTGGCGGACCGGCGTGCGGCCCATCGCGGCGAGAGCGGCGCCGAGCACCGCGGTGGCGGCGAGCCCGGCCAGTGCCGCGAGGAACTCGGTGCCGCTGAGCGTGCCGTAGTCGGCGAGGCCGGGAAGACCGGCGAAGGCAGCGTCACCGACCGGCAGCGAATAGGCACCGACGATGTGCTCGAGACCGTCCGGGTTGCCGGACGCGACGAGCGCCAGCGCGCAGGCGCTGACCACGCCCAGACCGCCGATCGCCGCGAGACCACGTCGGACGGCAACGGGAGTGACGGAAGGCCGTGCGTCCCACGCGGCGACGCCGGGCGCGAACGCCATCACGGTGCTCAGCACGGCGGCGGTGATGAGGGCTTCACCGAGACCGATGGTCAGGTGGACCGCGGTCAGTTCGCCGATGAACGCTGCTGCGGCGCCGGTTCCGACGGTCGACGAATACGCGACGCCGAGAACCGCGGCACTCACCGGCACGGACAGACCGGCGCTGACGGCGGCGGTGGTCCGCGCCAGCTTCCCGAGGCCGAGTCGCTCGGCGCCGATGCGGACGGCCGCGGTGACGAGGACGGGCAGCACCGCCATCAGCAGCACGTTCACTCCGAGCGCGTTGATGCCGCCGTCTGCGAATAGCAACGCCTGCACGCCGACCACGGCGGTCATCGCGAGAAGGGCGAGCCGGGGCCCGAGGAGCGCGGTCGCGAGTGCGCCGCCGATGAGATGGCCGCTGACGCCACCGGCGATGGGGTAGTTGACCATCTGGGCGCCGAAGATCATCGCTGCGGTCGTGCCCGCGAGAAGGGTGTCCCGGGTCGTGATGCGCGGGCGCCCGGCGGTGGCGGCGAGGACGACCGCACCGGTGGCGATCGCCGCAGCGGGCGCGGTGACGCTCATGGGGAGGAAATGGTCAGGGACGTGCATGGGTGAGACTCCCTTCGAGGGTGGACGGGTGAACGTGTGTAGAGCGCCAGGAGCGCCAGGTCGACTCGAGAGGCGAGGAGTGGGCGTCGGCGCCGAGGAATCGCAGCAGGCTGCCGGGCCTTTCGAGTTGGACGACGCCGTCGCCCTCGGCGCGTCGCCCGTAGGTCGCGATGACGTCGTGCACCCGCGCCGAACCGAGGATCCCGGGTTCGGGGAACGCGCCGTGCGTGTTCAACTCCTCGACGAAGAGGGGACGACGATCGAGAGTGACCGAGGTACGGCTGCGGATCGCACCTCCGGTTTCTCCGTGGCGCCCGAGGACGAGGGTCTCCCGCATGCTCGCGGCGGCGTCGGAGGCGAGTTCGATCCGGGTGTCGCGGAGCACGCGGGCGCCGGTGGCGATCACGAACGGGTAGGTGTCCCATACGAGGGTGCCGCCCTCGGCGACGGTGATCCGCACGTCCCACCGGGACAGCCGGTTGTCGGCGTCGTAGGCGACGGTGCCACCGATGTCCTGTAGTTCGAGTGTGCATCCGGCGTCGATGTGGACGTCGACGGTCACCGAGTCACCACCGAGCAACAACGCGCCGGCGGCGACGAGGGCGACCCGCGCGTGGTCCGGACCGACCTCGACCGTGCGGGGGACGAGCATGCCCGCCCGCAGGGTCAGTCGTGCCCGGCCTGGTGCGCGGTCGATACGGATCGTGGTGCGGGACATGATCAGTCGTGCGTGCGCGCGACGACGTGATCGTGGCTGTGACCGTGACCGTGCCCATGGCTGTGATCGTGGTCGTCGTCCTCGTCGGCGTGGAAGTGCGGAGCCATCGGACCGGGATCGACAGGAGTGTGCGACCCGGTTCGGTGGGCTGCCAGCATCTCGCGCACCCAGTCACCGAGCGCCTGCACCGATGCGGCGTCGGTCCGGGACAGCGCCAGCACCGGTCCGCCCTCGCGGGCCTTCTCGGCGTCGGCGACCATCTGGGGCACGTCGACACCCACATAGGGTGACAGATCGGTCTTGTTCACCACGAGCAGGTCGGCGCGGCTGATGCCCGGACCGCCCTTGCGGGCGACGTCGCCACCGCCCGCGACATCGAGCACGAAGATCTGCGCGTCGACGAGCGCGGGGGAGAAGGTCGCGGTGAGATTGTCGCCGCCGCTCTCCACCAGCACCACGTCGAGCGGCGCGAAGTCGCGTTCGAGATCCTCGACGGCCAGCAGGTTCATGGTCACGTCGTCGCGGATTGCGGTGTGCGGGCACGCACCGGTCTCCACCGCGCGGATGCGCTCGGGATCGAGCACGCCGGCCGAGCGGAGGAATCGGGCGTCCTCGTCGGTGTAGATGTCGTTGGTGATCACGCCGAGCTGCAGCTCGGACGCGAGGGTGCGGCAGATGGTCGCGATCAGCGAGCTCTTGCCCGTGCCGACGGGACCGGCAACGCCGAGACGGAGCGAACGGGTGGTGATGTGTTCAGGCACGGAACAGCCTTTCTGGAGCGGATGCGTGGGCTTCGGCCCACAGTTCGGTCTGGGGACCACCGGTGGCCGGGATGTCCGCCGGATCGGTGAGAGCGGACAGCTCGGCGATGAGAGGTTCGAGATGAGCGCAGGTCTCGAGCGCCCATCGCGAACCGATGGCCGGGTCGGTGGGGTGCAGTTTGAGGAAGGCCGCGACGATCGCCTGCGCCTCCTCGTACAACACCAGTCGGGCGGTGTCGATCGCCGGGATGCGCGCGAGCGCCGCGATGGCCCCGACGACCAGTCCCCGCGACGGTCGCGGGGTCCGGGCGTCGAGGTCGTCGAGAACGGTGGAGGGCCACAGGTTCCGGGCCAGTCGCAGGTAACCGCGGGCCAGCAACCGGGACGCGTCGCGCTGGGCCGGGCCCGGAGTGCGCGCCGCCCAGTGGTCCTCGATCTCGTCGATCCGGAGCGCCGGGGCGGTTCCGGCATCGGAGTCCACGGCGTGCCGGGTGACCACGGCGACGCCGGCCTCGACTGCCGCCGAGGTGCGCAACCGCGCGACGAGGAAGCGACGCACCTCGGCCGGCGACATCCCACCCTGGAGCGCCGGTTCGAGCCCGCCCGAGTTGACGTTCCCGCCGACCGGCGCGCGCCCGTCTGCGAGGAGGAGCAGCACTGTGGTGGGGGACAGAGTATCGGGCAACATCAGAACATCGAATACAGCTGCGCGAGCGGCAGTTCGGTGGCCGGAGCCGGAACGACCCGCTCGCCGTCGATGTCGATGTCGAAGGTGTCGGGACGGATCTCGATGCACGGCAACACGTCGTTCTGCTTCATGTCGGCCTTGCCGATGTGCCGGGTCGGCCGCAGTGGTAACAGTCTGCGGCGCAACCCGAGTCGTTCTTCCAGACCGTCGTCGAGGGCGGCGGGGGAGACGAACGACACCGATGTGTGCGGGGCGAGCGCATCGCCGAACGCCGGTCGCTGCAGCACCGGCTGCGGTGTCGGGATGGATGCGTTGGGGTCGCCGAGTGCGGCCCAGGCGATCGATCCGCCCTTGATGACCAGCGACGGCCGGATACCGAAGAACTTCGGATCCCACAGCACCAGATCGGCCATCTTGTCGACCTCGATCGAACCGAGTTCGTGGTCGACACCATGCGCGATCGCAGGGTTGATCGTGTACTTCGCGATGTAGCGGCGGGCCCGTTCGTTGTCGGCGGGCATGCTGCCGTCGAGCGCCCCGCGCCGATTCTTCATCACGTGCGCGACCTGCCAGGTGCGGGTGACGACCTCACCGATGCGACCCATCGCCTGGGCGTCGGACGAGGTGATCGACAGCGCGCCCATGTCGTGCAGGATGTCCTCGGCCGCGATGGTGGTGGCCCGGATCCGGGACTCGGCGAACGCGAGGTCCTCCGGGACGGCGGGGTTGAGGTGATGGCAGACCATCAGCATGTCGAGGTGCTCGTCGACGGTGTTGATCGTGTGCGGCAACGTCGGGTTGGTCGAGCCCGGGATGATGTGCGGCAATCCGGCGATGCTCAGGATGTCCGGGGCGTGCCCACCTCCGGCGCCTTCGACGTGGAAGGCGTGGATCGAGCGGCCACCGATCGCGGCCAAGGTGCTCTCCACGAAGCCCGCCTCGTTGAGCGAGTCCGAGTGCAGCGCGACCTGCAGTCCGTGCTCGTCGGCCGCGCGCAAAGCCGCATCGATCGCGGCCGGTGTGGAGCCCCAGTCCTCGTGCACCTTGTACCCGGCGGCTCCGCCGAGGGCCTGCTCGCGCAGCCCCGCAGCGGAGACGGTGTTGCCCTTGCCGAGCAACAGCACGTTCACCGGCAGCACGTCGAGCGCGCGGTGCATCTGCATCAGATGCCACGGACCCGGCGTGACGGTGGTGGCCTTCGATCCCTCGGACGGGCCGGTTCCGCCGCCGGCGATGGTGGTGATGCCGGTGGCGAGCGCCTCGACGATCTGCGACGGCGACAGCAGGTGCACGTGCGAGTCGAAGGCGCCCGCGGTAAGGATGCGACCTTCACCGGAGATGACGTCGGTGGACGGGCCGATCTGAAGCTTCGGGTGCACGCCGTCGGCGATGTCCGGGTTCCCGGCGCGGCCGAGGGCGACGATGCGACCGTCGCGGATGCCCACGTCGGCGCGCACGATGCCCCACCAGTCCAGCACGATCACGTTCGTGATGACGGTGTCGGGAGCACCCTCGGCCCAGGTCGTCACACCTTGGGCCATCGATTCGCGGATGGACTTGCCGCCACCGAAGACGGCTTCCTCACCACCGAAGGTGCGGTCCTCCTCGATCTGGATCCACAGGTCGGTGTCACCCAGACGTACCTGGTCGCCCACCGTCGGTCCGTACAGTGCCGCGTACTCGGCGCGTGTGATCTCCACGTTCTCAGTCCTCCTGCTTCCGCACCTGGATGCCGGGTACGACGCGTCGCCCGCGCAGGGCGACGGCGTCCAGTTCGCGGCTGCTGCCGGGTTCGAATCGCTGCGAGGTCCCCGACGGGATGTCCAGGCGGAAGCCCTGCGCGCGTTCGCGGTCGAATTCGAGGGCTGCGTTCGCGTCCGGCAGGTGGATGTGCGATCCGATCTGGATGGGACGGTCACCGGTGTTGAGGAAGACAAGGGTGATGCGCTCGTCGTCGGAGCGATCCGCGTTGAGGGTGAGGGAGCCCTCGGCGACGCGAATCGCTCCGGGTCCCGAAGTCGGTCCGGATGCCATGTCGGGCTCCTTTCAGGAAATCGGGTGGTGGATCGTGACGAGCTTGCGTCCGTCCGGGAAAGTGGCCTCGACCTGCACGTCGGTCAACATCTCGGCGACACCGCCCATGACCTCGTCGCGGGCGAGGACCTCGCGGCCCTTCACCATGAGGTCGGCGACATCGGCGCCTTCGCGTGCCCGTTCGATCACCCAGGTGGACAACAGGGCAACGGCTTCGGGATAGTTCAGTCGGACGCCGCGGTCCCGCCGGTCGCGCGCCACCATGCCGGCGACGGCCAGAAGGAGTTTCTCGGTGTCGGCGGGAGTCAGCTGCATGTATCGTTCTTTCGTGCGAGTCGGCGGTCGTGCAATCGATGCCGATCATGCGCGGCTCTTGTTTCGCGGACGTTACCCCCGCGTATCGCGGAGAAATCCGGACGCGTCGACCTCAGAAGTGCTGCCGCACTGCGTGACCCCGGCAACACCGCAGTGGGATGCCGCCATCGCCGTCCCTGGCCAACAGGCCTACGGCCGTTCCCGATCGATCGGAAACGGCCGTAGGCCAGCGATATTCGAGACGTTCGTCGCTAGGACGGAACGGAGACCTCCTGATATCCCGCGAGGATCTCGTCGGTATGTTCCCCGTGCAGCGGCGGCGCCGACCGCAGCGGCGGTCGTACCCCTCCGAAATTGACCGGGAACGCGATCTGTTCGAGAGGCCCGGACGCATGGTCGACGGTGCCGACCATGCCGATCGCGGCGGTGTGCGGGTCGCTGTAGATCTCGTCGAGATGCCGGATGGGGGAGACCGGCACGCCGTGGTCTTCCAGGATGCGGCACCAGTGCTGCACCGTCCCGGTCGCGAACGCCGCGGTGAGGACCTCGTCGAGTTCGCTGCGATGCTCGATGCGATCACGATTGCGGAGGAACCGCAGATCGGTCGCAAGTTCCGGTCTTTCCAGTGCCGTGCACAGCTTCTCCCACAATCCGTCGTTCCCGACCGCGACGACGAAATAACCGTCGTTCGCCGGATACGCCTGGTAGGGCGCGAGATTGGGGTGCGCGGAGCCCAGGGCGTGCGGGCGCTCCCGGGTGGCGAAGTAGTTCGTGGCCCAGTTGACGTGCATCGCCAGCTGGCATTCGAACAACGACGTGGTGACGTACTGGCCGCGACCGGTGCGAGTGCGTTCGACCAGCGCGGCGAGCACCCCGATGACCCCGAACAGTGCCGCACCGAGATCACCCATCGCGTACCCGGCCTTCATCGGCGCTCCGTTCGGTTCCCCGGTCAGCGACATCAGACCACCGGCGGCCTGGGCGACCATGTCGTAGCCGGGCTGGTCGGCCAACGGCCCCTCGTCACCGAAGGCCGAGATGTGCAGCACGATCAGGTGCGGATACTGCTCGGACAGGGCGCGGTAGTCGAAGATCTTCTGCAGACCGCTGCCGGGCTTGAAATTCTCGACCACGACGTCGGCGTCGGCGAGCATTCGCTGCACGATCCGCTGCCCTTCCTCGGATTTGAGGTCGATGGTCACCGACTTCTTGCCGCGGTTGACCGCGAGGTAGTAGGTGGCGTCGTCGCCGACGAAGGGCGGCCCCCACACCCGGGTGGGGTCGCCACCCTCGGGGTGCTCGACCTTGGTGACATCGGCGCCGAGGTCGGCGAACGACATGGTCGCGTACGGTCCGGCGAGGATCTTCGACAGGTCGAGGACCTTGACGCCGGCGAGCGGGGCGGGGCCGGTAGCGGGCTTCGTAGTCATCTTAGTGCTCCTGTCAGTGCAGTCGGTGCCGCATCGGCGGCGGTGCTCGGTGCCGCAGCGGCGGCGACGGACGGGTCGACGTCGGTGCCGTCGGCGATCGCGGCGAGGTGGACGAGAGCGACGGCATTCGGCTCATCGGCCAGGCCGTCCAGGTAGGCGTGGGCGACGAGCAACGACCGGTGGCCGAAACCGTGTTCGATGCGGTGCGACGCCAGGTCCACGAGCAGGGTGGCCATCACCGTCTGTGCGAGATCGTCGGTGTAGGCGGCGCAGCGGGTCTGCGCGTGCGCGTCGTCGCCGGCGAGCAGGTCTTCGCCGCGCGCCTCGAGCACGTCCCACCGTTCCCGCAGTGCCGCGACGACCGGGGCGCATTCCGGATGCGCCGCGTCGAGCAGTGTGCGCTGCGCGTCGGCGAGGACCCGGTGCGCGCCGTTCTTGCGCATGGACCGGAGTACGTCGAGCGCGATGACGTTGCTCGAACCCTCCCAGATCGATCCGAGATGCGAGTCGCGGACGAGGCGGGCGAAAACGCGGTCCTCGATATAGCCGCTGCCCCCCCGGATCTCCATCGCCTCACCGGTGACGGTGCGGGCACGTTTGCAGATGTAGTGCTTGGCGACGGGCGTGAGGATCCGGACGACACCGCGGGCCTGCTCGTCGCCCTTGTCGGCACGGTCGAGGGTCGCACCGCTGTAGGCGACGAGCGCGAGCGCGGCCTCGGCGTCGAGCAGCAGCGGCAGCAGGGTGGCGCGCATGAGCGGCTGATCGAACAGGGACTTCCCGAAGACCTCCCGCTCCCTCGTGTGAGCGACGGCGTCGCGCACGGCGCGCCGGATCAGGGCACTCGAGCGCATCGCGTTCGACAGGCGGGAGGTGTTGAGCATCTCCGTCATCTGCCGGAATCCACGGTCGAGGTCGCCGACCTGCAGCGCGTACGCGCTGTGCAGGGTGATCTCACCACTGGGCATCGATCGCGTGCCGAGCTTGTCCTTGAGCCGGTCGATCGTGTACGAGTTCCGGCTGCCGTCGGGAAGTTGCTTGGGCAGCATGAACATTCCCACCCCGCGGGTCGAGTTCTCGCCGCCGCCGGGGAACCGGGCCAGGGTGATCACGACGTCGGCGTCCGGGTTGGAGGCGAACCACTTTCGACCGGTCAATCTCCATGCGGTGCCGTCGAATTCGGCGCGGGTCTCGGTCTTCGCGATGTCCGTTCCGGCCTGGGTCTCGGTCATGAACATCGCCCCGGTCAGGGCGGTGGCCGGATCGGTGGAGGTCAGGCCGTCGATCCACGGACCGAACACCTCGGGGTCGCCGAACATCCGCAGGGTGCGCGCGGCGGCATCGGTCATCGACACCGGGCAGGCGAGGCCGAACTCGGCCTGCACGAACAGATACGACGCCAGGTACTTGACGAGATGCGGGGGTGTGTCCGTCCAACCGTGGATCGGGCGGTGCGACAGTGCCGAGAGGCCGTATTCGCTGTAGGCGGCGCGGCACAGTTCGAGATAGGCGGGGTGGTATTCGATGCGGTCGATCCGCTCGCCTTCGGGGTCGTACTGGTGCAGCACCGGCGGATGGGCGTTCGCTGTGGCCGCGAGCGCGTCGAGACGGTCGGCGGCATCGGCACCCAGACGCTCGAGGAGGCGGTCGGTGAGCGGCCGGTCGGAGTCGGAGATCCAGCGGTCGAGTACCGCGTGCAGGGCCGGGTCGGTGTGGGCGTAGTTCATGGTCGTCCGTTCGTGTCAGGAGGCGTCGGCCGTCGTCCGGGCGGGTGCGGGGCGTGGTTCGTCGGGCTCGGTGCCGGTCGGTGAGCGTTTGAGCAGGGCGGTCATGCAGACCAGGGAGAGCAGCACGTATCCGGGCCCGAGTCCGACGACCGGCCGGATCGAGTCGGTGCGCTCGAGGAGGAACTGGCTCGCCATCGGTGCGGTGCCGGCGAAGATCGCCGTCGAGATCTGGTACGACAGCGAGATGCCGGTGTAGCGCACGTGGGTGGAGAAGACCTGCGCGAGGATGCCGGCCAGCGCCGAGTAATACATCGCGTGCGGCGCGGTGGCGAGCACCATGCCGATGATCGCCCATGTGAGTGAGCCGGTGCGGATCAGCACGAACATCAGTGGCAGGACGACGAGCTCGGGTCCGAGCATCCACAGCACGGCCCGTCGCGCGTCGATCCTGGTGGCGAGAACCGCCCCGAAGGGTTGGACGAGCACCTGCGCGGCCAGCGCGAGGGTGATCACGAGCAGGAAGTCCGATCGGGTGAACCCGAGATCGGTGGTGGCCCACGCGAGGGCGAAGGTCGTCTTGACGTAGGTGATCGCGACACCCGCCACTACGGCACCGACACCGAGGAGCAGCGACGCCGGATGGGAGCGCAGGACCTCGACGAGCGGCAGCTTCGTGCGTTCCTGAGTGGCCGCGGCCACGCGCATCTCGGGTGTCTCCTGGATCCGCACGCGGATGTAGAGGGCGACGATCACCAGCGCGGCGGACGCCAGGAACGGAATACGCCAGCCCCAGCCCTCGAAGGTCGCGTCGGACATCGCGGTGAGACCGAGGAAGGCAAGGGTGGCGAGGAGATTGCCCACCGGCGAACCCTGCTGCGCGAACGCGCCGTAGAGAACCTTCTTGCCGGGTGGGGCGAATTCGGTGGCGATGAGGACCGCTCCGCCCCATTCGCCGCCCATCGCGATGCCCTGCAGCACGCGAAGGAGAACGAGGAGGACGGGTGCCCAGATCCCGATCTGATCGTAGGTGGGCAGCAGGCCGACGCCGATGGTGCCGGCTCCCATGAAGGCGAGGGTGATGATGACGGCATTCTTGTGTCCGAAGCGGTCGCCGAAGTGGCCGAAGACGATGCCGCCGAGCGGGCGGGCGATGAAACCGACGGCGAAGGTCGCGAAGGCGGCGAGCGTGCCGACCGCGGGGGAGGCGTCGGGGAAGAACAGTGCGCCGAGGACGAGTGCCGAGGCCGTGCCGTAGATGTAGAAGTCGAACCATTCGATGGTGGTGCCGACGAAGGCGGTCACACCGGCGCGGCGCGCTGCCCGGGTGTCGTGCATCGGGCGCGGCGGCGGGGTCGCGGTGTGCTCTGGAGAAGTATTCACGCTGCACTTCCGAGGGCGTCGAGCGGACTCGGTCCGCGGATGAATGAGTCGTGGATCACTATCACCGGCGCAACCGTGTAAAGTCCAAGACCTAATCGAGCACGATTGTGTAGATAAACCGACAAAATCGAGGTCGGCATGGAACTTCGGCAACTGCAGGCCTTCCTGGCGGTGGCCGAGGAGTTGCACTTCGGACGCGCAGCGGAGCGACTGCACATCGCCCAGTCGCCGCTCAGCCAGACGATCCGCGCCCTCGAACGCGACCTCGGCGCCGAGCTGTTCGCCCGCACCACCCGTTCGGTGCAGCTCACCGCCGCCGGTGAATCGCTGCTCGGTCCCGCGCGCGTCATCGCCGCCCAGATCGAGATCGCCCGGACGGTCGTGCGGTCGACGGCCTCGGGTGTCACCGGCGTGGTGAGCCTCGGATTCGGCGGCGCAAGCGGTTACACGGTGATCTCACAGCTGGCCCGGCGCCTCGAGGAGCGTTGTCCCGGGATCGAGCTGGATCTGCGTCCGCAGACCTATACGGGGGAAGTGCTCGATCTCGTCTCGCAGGGACTGCTCGACATGGGGATCGTCGGCCTCCCGGTGCCCCGGGACGTCGCCACCGAGACGGTGCGGCAGGAATCGCTCATGGTTGCGCTGCCGGCGGATCATCGATTGGCGACCCGGGAGGAACTCGACGCCGCCGATCTGACCGGCGAGCGGTTCGTCGTCTATCCCGCCGCCCACGGGTCGAGCGTGCGGGAGATGACCTTCACGGTGTGCCACTCCGCCGGATTCACCCCCGTGATCGCCCGGGAGGCACCGGACCCCTATAGCCTGCTGGCCCTCGTGGGTGCCGGGGTGGGGGTTGCGGTCGTCGTCGCGTCGACCACCGACATCACTGTGACGGGCGTTCGGTACGTCCCGCTGCGGAACAGTCCGGTGCTGCCGATCGCGCTCGCGTGGCGTCGTGACAACCCGGCGCCGGCGGTCCGCCGGGTGGTGGATGTGCTGCGCGCACATGTGAACTGACCGCTGTCGCACCCCGGTATGTGCCCTCCGGGTAGGTCGGGCGTGTCAAGGTGGAAGACACCCTCGAAAGGTCCGACGCTCGAACGGAGGAGGTGAACCATTGCCGGACACCGACGACCGACAACAGCACACCCAGGACGATCTCGATCGTGGCTCTCGACGTCGACGAGCCGTCCTGCAAACTCGTCGAGAAGGTGCCTCGCTCGCGGCAATCGACAGGACTGATGCGCTGACAACTACCGACTCACAAGGACCGCTCGGGCACGGTCGAGCACAGTGTTCAGCGCACGTTCCGCGGCGACACGGTCGGCCGGATAGACGGCCTCCCAGATACCGGACGTCAGCTCCTCGATGCGATGTTCGATCCTTGCCACGGTTTCTCGTCCGGATTCGCTGAGCCGGTCGTAGCGGATCAGGCCCCGAGCGATCAGGGAATCGACGACCTCCGCAGTGTCCGGTGCGTAGGTGGTGTCGTGGAGCAGAGCGTTGAGAGTCTTCTCGGTGGGGCCGATGAGTTGTGGTCCGAGAGCGATCACGGTTCCTCCAGGAGTGTCGGTGTGCGGACAGCACCTCGAGTCGACTCGAGGTCGATACGCGATGCCATATGGCCGGTCGGTTCTGTAGACCTCGACGGCCGGACCGATGAGATCGAGGAGTTGCTCCGGTCTGTCCTTTCAACGCCACCACTCGTGGCCACTGTCGTGGACTTCGTTCACGCAAATTCGGACAAGACGGAACCCGATCGAGAAGGAGACGAGACCATGGGACATCGACCGCGGCTCGACGGCACCCGCTACGAGGACTCGACCTTGCACACCGGAAGCTCGAGCGAGTCATGACCACCATCAGCGCCAACGGGGTCGACCTCGGCGTCGAGTTCTTCGGCGACGATGACGCACCACTCGTCCTGCTCGTCGGCGGCACGACGATGCTCTCGTGGCCCGACGAACTGTGCACACGGCTCGCCGCGGGTGGGCGTCGTGTCGTGCGATACGACCTGCGGGATTGTGGGGAGTCGACGACGAAGGACCCGGACGCGCCCGGCTACACCCTGCGCGACCTCGCCGACGATGCGGCAGCCCTCGTCGACGCGCTCGATGGCAGGCCGGCGCATCTCGCGGGTATCGGCGTCGGCGGCATGGTCGCCCAAGTCGCCGTGCTCGACCATCCCGACGCATTCCGGGCACTGACTTTGGTCGGGACACGTCCGGTAGCACCGGGCCCGTGCGATCCCGACCTTCCCGATCACGACGCGGCGACGATGAAGCGGGTGTTCGCGCTCCCGATGCCCGACTGGGCCGATCGCACGGCCGTGGCGGAGTTCGCGGCTAACGGCGCCGCGGTCCTCGGCAACGATCCGGACGCCGCGCGCGTGGTTGCCGGGCGCATCTGGGACCGCACCCCGAACGACGAACCGTCGGTCCAGGCCGCGAATCAGCTCGGAACGGTCTTCGCCGGACTCGATTGCACGCCCCGCTGGCGGGAACGCTTGCCCCAGGTCGACGTCCCGACCCTCGTCGTGCACGGTCGCCGGGATCCGTTCTTCCCCGTCGGCAACGGAGAAGCCATCGCACGCGAGATCCTGGGAGCGCGGTTGCTCGTCCTGGACGATGCCGGCACCGCGGTCCCCGTTGCGGCGGTCGACGAGATCGCCGAGGCGATGCTCACGCTGGACCGGTAGTTGCTCACGCCGACCAGGACCGCCAGCGCAGCCTGTCGATGGTGATCACCGGTCCGGGTGGTCGTTTCGCCTGGTACTGCGAGTATTTGCGGACGAGAGCGTCGATGCCCGCAGTTCCTTCGGGCGTATCGGCGTCGTGGACCGTGGCGATGCCGTCGATGCGGACCCACCACAGCTGCGACCAGTCGTCGCTGTAGTGGTCGACGAGCACGCACACCCGCGGGTTCTCGGCGATGTCGGCGAGTCGACGGAGGCGCCGGGTGGATTTCGGCTTGTCGTCGACGCAGGTGTGGATCACGTCGCCGTCGATGGCGAACACGATGGGGACGAGGTGTGGCTCGCCGGACCCGTCGGCGGTGGCGAGGCGGGCCACTCGGGCATCGGCGACACTGCGACGGACGTCCATGCGCCTCACGGTAACCGGACGGTCAGTGTCGGCCCGGGCAGATCGACCTCCGGCACCGTCTTGTCGGTGCGTAGTCCTCGCCAGCTCGGATGCCGGAGGCTTCCGCCCGCGTACTCCCGGTACTCGACCTCTCCGACGAGGATGGGCTCCACCCAGTGGGCGCCGTGGGTCTCCCGTGCCGGCGGCGCGACCGCCAGCGGGGTCGTCGGTCGTTCCAGGGGACGCAGCTGCGATCGCAACTCACGTCTGGTCGCGGCGGCGAACCCCGTCCCGACCCGGCCGATGAACACCAACCGTTCCTCGTCGTCGTGGGCGCCGAGCAGCAACGAACCGATGCCGCCGGCCGCTTTGCCGGATCCGGGGAGCCACCCGACGACGACCACCTCGGTGTTCCGACGCAGCGGCGTCTTGATCCAGCCGTCGCTGCGGGTCCCGGGTAGATACGGTGCGTCCGGGTCCTTGGCGACGATCCCTTCGAGGCCGTGTTCGCGCGCGACCGTGAGCATGGTCGGTGCGTCGACATCGGTCCAGTAGGGCGACAGCTGAACCCGAGGTCCGGGGGCGATCAGATCGTCGAGGACGGCCCGGCGATGCCGATAGGACAACTTCGTCGTGGACTCACCGTCGAGAGCGAGGACGTCGAACAGGTAGATCAGCACCGGTAGCTCGGCGCGTAGCTCCTCGGTGGGACGGTGGACGTGCATGCGGCGCTGCAACCGGGCGAAGGACGGCCGACCCTCGGAATCGAGGGTGACGATCTCGCCGTCGACGATGCAGTCCCGGCCGCCCGTCGCGGTGGTGAGCAGGTGGGGGAGTTCGGGGAAGCTCCGGGTGATGTCGTTCCCGGTGCGGCTGGTCAGCCGGCACTGTGCGTCGGTCACCGTGGCGAGGGTGCGCTGGCCGTCCCATTTCATCTCGAACGCCCAGTTCCCTGTCGGCGGCGGACCGAGGGTCGCCAGCATCGGGGACAGTTCCGTCGTCGTGGAGGGCATATCCCGAGTCTGCGGTACGGGGCAGGGACGGGACCGGTGAATGCGCGGTCTCGTCGCGTCGGTGCGTCCCTCGCGCCCCGACCCGGGCCGTGCGAGGCTGACGTCATGACGCGTGCTGCGACACAGAACATGACCCTCATCGCCGGAGGCATGTTCTGGATGGGGTCGGAGGATTTCTATCCGGAGGAGCGACCGGTCCACCAGGTGACGGTCGACGGGTTCTGGATGGACACGCACCCGGTGACCGTCGCCGAGTTCCGGCACTTCGTGAAGGACACCGGATACGTCACCACCGCGGAGGTCGCGCCCGACCCCGCCGATTATCCCGGCGCCGATCCGTCCCTGCTCGCACCCGGCTCGCTCGTGTTCACGCCGCCTCCGGGGCCGGTACCGCTCGATGACTACACGAGGTGGTGGTCGTTCGTCCCGGGCGCGAACTGGTGTCATCCCGAAGGGACGGGGAGCACCGTCGGCGGGCGGGAACGCCATCCCGTCACCCACGTGTCGTGGTTCGATGCCCGCGCCTACGCCGAGTGGGCCGGCAAGGAACTGCCGACCGAGGTCGAATGGGAGTTCGCCGCCCGCGGCGGACTCGACCGCAAGGCCTTCACATGGGGCGACGAGCACGAACCGAAGGGCCGGCCCGGCGGGAACGTCTGGCAGGGCGAATTCCCGTGGCAGAACCTCGAAACGGACGGATTTGCCGGAACCTCACCTGTCGGACACTTCCGGCCGAACGGGTACGGTCTCCACGACACGGCGGGCAACGTGTGGGAGTGGACCGCCGACTACTTCACCGCCAACCATGCTTCGAGCGGCAAGAACGTCGCGCCGGCGTCGTCGTGTTGTATCCCGACGAACCCCCGCGTCGACACGGCCGAACACGATCCGCGCGAAGCGTATCCGCGCCGTGTCATCAAGGGCGGATCGCATCTCTGCGCCCCGAACTACTGCCTGCGGTACCGACCCGCGGCCCGCCAGGGTGACACCGAGGAGACCGCGACGTGCCATATCGGATTCCGCTGCATCATTCGCCCGTGAGACGGCAGGTTTCGCCCTGGTCAGGGGTGTATGCAACCTGATACCGGTGGCGTACTGGGAACGGATGGGGTGAAAAGAGGAATCCACGATGTGCCAGGATCTGCGTCCGGGTCCGATCCCGGGCGGAGAAACGCTGCCGTTCCCACCGGTGCCGTCGGGAAGCATCGCAGGACGGACCATGCAGGAATCGGTCTACAGGCCACGCATACAGCACCGTCGCCATCCCGATGACGACCCGAACATCCTCGTCGTCCTCATCGACGACGCGGGCCCCGGTCTGCCGAGCGCATTCGGCGGTGAGGTGAACACGCCCACGCTCGACCGCTTGCTCGACGAAGGCATCAACTACCGGAGTGTGGGCTGGTGCTCCGCCCTTCAGGGCGGGGGTGAAGGTCCACGCGGGAGGGCTGTCAAAGCCCGAGCGTGCTCTGGGCGGGACGGTTCTGCTGTTCGATGTACTGGCGCAGGATCGACAGTGGAGCACCACCGACAGAGCCCGCGAAGTAGGAACCCGACCACAAGCGTTGTGCCCGCCAGTAGTGCTCGACGAGTTCGGGGAACTCTTGCCGCATCCGCCGAGACGAAACCCCCTTGAGAGAGTTGACCAGTTTCGACAGGGCAACTTTCGGGGGGAAATTGACGAGCAGGTGGACGTGACTGCCTTCGCCGTTGAACTCGACCAGTTCGCATTCGAAGTCGGCGCACACCGCGCGCATGATCTCTTCCATCCGCTCGAGGTGGCGTGCGGTGAACACCCGATGCTGATACTTCGTGACGAAAACCAAGTGTGTATGGAGGGCAAAAATGCAATGCCTGCCAGTGCGTATATCAATGATTTTATCCATAAACCAACTGTAGTTTGTGGGTGTGCAGCTCAGGTACAACTTCCGCGTCTATCCGACGCCCGGTCAGCAAATTGCGCTGGCTCAGGCGTTCGGGTGTGCGCGTGTGGTGTACAACGATGCGCTCGCGGCGCGAAGGGCGGCGTTCGAGAAGGGTGAACGGATCAGTGACGCCGAGTTGTCGAAGCGGCTCACCGCAGCGAAGGCCACCCCGGAACGGGCGTGGCTGGGCGACGTGTCCTCGGTGGTGTTGCAGCAGGCGCTGGCCGATCTGAACACCGCGTATCGGAACTTCTTCGCCTCGGTCACGGGAAAGCGGAGGGGCGCACGGGTCGGGGCACCTCGGTTCCGGTCGCGGCGGGACAACAGGCAAGCGATCAGATTCACAAGGAACGCCCGGTTCGCGATCACCGCCGGCGGCGCTGTGCGGTTGCCGAAGATCGGGGACGTGAAAGTCGTGTGGTCGCGGGATCTGCCGTCGGAGCCGTCGAGTGTGTCGATCATCAAGGACGCCGCTGGCCGGTACTTCGCGTCGTTCGTGGTGGAGACCACCGACGAGCCGTTGCCCGAGTGCGCTGCGGAGGTGGGTATCGATCTGGGGCTCGCGGCGTTCGCGGTGTTCTCGGATGGGAAGGTCATCGATTCGCCGAAGTTCTTCCGTCGTGCCGAGCGGCGGTTGAAGAAGGCGCAACAGGGGCTGTCCCGCAAGGAGAAGGGTTCGAAGAATCGAGCGAAGGCGCGTATCCTTGTCGCCAAGGCTCACGCCGACGTGGCCGATGCCCGTAAGGACTGGGCGCACAAGCAGTCCACGGCGATCATCCGCGAGAACCAAGCGGTGTTCGTCGAGAATTTGTGTGTCGCCGGGCTGGCGCGGACGCGGTTGGCGAAGTCGGTTCACGATGCTGGTTGGTCGATGTTCGTCACCATGCTCGACGAGAAGACCCGGAGGTATGGTCGGGTGCTGGTGAAGGTGGACCGTTGGTTCCCGTCGAGTCAATTGTGTTCGACGTGCGGTCGGATCGACGGTCGGAAACCGTTGTCGGTGCGACAGTGGGAGTGCACGGGGTGTGGGGTGGTTCACGACCGAGATGTGAATGCCGCGAGAAACATCCACGCCGCAGGACGTGCGGAGTGGTTAAACGCCTGTGGAGAGACCGTAAATCCTTTCGCCTAGCGGGAGGTACGTCCCTGTGAAGCAGGAACCCACCGGAGAACCGTAAGGTTCAGGAGGAATCCCGGTCTCTTCAGGACCGGGAGGACGTCAAGAGTACAACTTGTTCATCCTGATGCGGACGAAGATGCGTTCGGCGACCCGCATCGCACCCGGGCACCACCTCGTCGAGGTGGTCACCAAGTACGCCGAAGCGCGCCCCGGTGGTCCGTTGAACGTCCGGATGTCAGTCGACGGGCAGTCGGTGGGGGAGACCGTCGTGCCGGTCAGTGCGCCGTTGCTGTTCACGGCCAACGACTGCCTGGACATCGGCACCTGCCTGGGTTCACCGGTTTCGCTCGACTACTTCGACCGGGCACCGTTCCCGTTCGACGGGAGCATCGACCGGATGACCGTCGAATACACCTGAACGCAGCTCTTCGAGCGCCTTACAGGCTCCGGGCGGTGGATCCGCCCGGAGCCGCGAGGTCTGTCAGTTGAACTCGTCCGGATGAGGTCCGGTGCGCAGATCGCGATCGGCACCGGCGATGGTCGACATGTCCTCGTCGGTCAGCTCGAAGTCGAAGACCTCGAAGTTCTCCCGGATCCGGGACGGCGTGACCGACTTCGGGATGACGACGTTGCCGAGCTGCAGATGCCAGCGCAGCACCACCTGGGCCGGCGAATTGCCGGTGCGTTCGGCGATCGACGTGATCGCCTCGTCGTTCAGCACGGCGCCCTGGGCGAGCGGGCTCCATGCCTCGGTGGCGATTCCGTGTTCGGCGTGGAAGGCGCGCAGTTCGCTCTGCTGCAGACCGGGGTGCAATTCGATCTGGTTGATCGTCGGGACGAGCGAGCTGCCGTCCAGCAGGCGCTGCAGGTGGGCGGGCTGAAAGTTCGACACGCCCGCGGCGCGGAGGCGTCCTTCTTCGACGAGGCGTTCGAGGGCACGCCAGGTGTCGGCATAGCGGTCGCGGGCCGGGGTCGGCCAGTGGATCAGGTAGAGGTCGAGACGATCGAGGCCGAGCGCGGCGAGGCTCGTGTCGAAGGCACGGAGGGTGGCGTCGTAGCCCTGATCGGAGTTCCACACCTTCGTCGTGATGAACAGCTCGTCGCGGGACAGTCCGGAGTCCGCCAGCGCGCGGCCGACGCCGGCCTCGTTGCCGTAGATCGCGGCCGTGTCGATGTGGCGGTAGCCGGTCTCGAGTGCGGAACTGACGGCCGCAGTGGTCTCGTCCTCGGGGATCTGGAAGACGCCGAAGCCGAGCTGGGGGATCTCGACGCCGTTGTTCAGGGTGACGGTGGGGATCGTGGACGATGTCACGAGATGGTGCTCCTTCGGGGGTGTTCGCGTAGTTCGGGATCAGAGTCGGACGGGGTCGACGGCAGTACGGGAGGTGTTGTGGAGGTCGGGTTCTGCGGATGGGCGAGTTGCGTTGGCGTGATCGTCCTTTCGCTGTAGTCGGTGGGACAGGACCGCCGGGATCAGTGCGGACGCGGCCAAAACGGCCCCGACGGCGTTGGGTGCCGTGTACCCGAATCCGGCGGATATCACCATGCCGCCGAGCCAGGCGGCCAGAGCGTTGCCGAGATTGAAGGCACCGATGTTGGCGGCGGACGCCAGGGTCGGGGCGTCGTGCGCATGGTCGAGCACGTGCTTCTGCAGGGGCGGGACGGTCGCGAAACCGAGAGCGCCGATCAGGAAGACCGCCGCGACGGACACGGTTTTGTCGGAGGCCAGGAAGGTGAACAGACCGAGCACCACGGCCAGGCCGGCCAGGGCGGTGTAGAGCATCGGCATGAGATTGCGGTCGGCGAAATGTCCCCCGACGAGGTTGCCGACCACCATGCCGGTTCCGAACACGGCCATCAGCCGGGGGACGGAGGACTCGGCGAAACCGCCGACATCGGTCAGGATCGGTGCGATGTAGGTGATCGCGGCGAACACGCCCCCGAAGCCGAGGACGGTCATGGTCATGGCCAGCACGACCTGGACGTTCTTGAACGCCGCGATCTCGTGGCGCAGCCGGACGCCCTCGGGTCGGGGGACGTCGGGGACGAGCTTCGTGACGCCCACGAGACCGACGACGCCGAGCGCGGCGACGACCAGGAACGTCGCCCGCCAGCCCGCGGTGTGGCCGACGAAGGTACCCAGTGGGACGCCGACGACATTGGCAACCGTCAGTCCGGTGAACATCAGGGAGATGGCAGCGGCTTTCTTCTGCGGTGCCACCAGCTCCGCAGCGACCACTGAGCCGATGCCGAAGAACGCTCCATGAGCGAGGGAGGCGACGACGCGGCCGATCAGCATGACGGCGAAGGTGGGCGCGAGGGCAGAGACGGCATTGCCCAGGACGAACAGGCCCATGAGCAGCATCAACATGTTCTTACGGGAGATCCTGGTGCCGAGCGCCGTCATGATCGGGGCGCCGATCATGACGCCGAGGGCGTAGCCGGTGACGAGATATCCGGCGGTGGGGATCGACACTCCGAGATCCGATCCGACCTGGGGGAGCAACCCCATGATCACGAATTCGGTGGTGCCGATTCCGAAGGCGCCGATGGCCAGGGCCAGCAGGGCGAGTGGCATGAGAACGATCCTTCGATCGAGAAGAGACGCAGACGCGCTTTACTGGCGTAGACAATAATTGCAGACGCCGACTAACTGCAAGCGCGGGTATAGTGAGCGATGTGGCGACGTCGGCATGCCGTCCGCGTCACCTGTTCGTACGAGCCGACCCAGGAGCCGACCATGACCGCCACGGACCCGTCGATGACCGCGTTGGCCAACAGTTGGTCGGCGCTGTCGCTCCTGCACGGGCGAATCGAGAACCGGATCGAGAGCGCTCTGCAGTCCGGCCACGAATTGAGCGTGCGCGAATATTCGCTGCTGGACGTGCTCAACCGTCAGCACGACGGGGAGGGCGGGCACCTGCAGATGCGCCAGGTCGCCGACGCTGTGGTCCTCAGTCAGAGCGCGACGACGCGGCTGGTCACCCGGCTCGAGGATCGTGGGTTGCTCGCGCGCTATCTGTGTCCCACCGATCGCCGCGGCATCTACACCGACGTCACTGACGCCGGTCGGCGCCTGCTCGAAGAGGCCCGGCCCACCCACAACGCCGCCCTCCGGGAGGCGCTCGACGAGGCCGCAACCGAACCCGTCCTGGCGCCGCTGGTCGATGCCATCCGGCAGTTGCAGGACAGTGATCGGGCGGATACCGCCGGGGGTCCGACTCGACGCTGACGGGGCGACCTCGCGGCGACGTCCTCCGCGCGCAGACCTGTCGGAACAACGGGTGAGATCACGCGGTCGGGTATCGTCTCCCCTGGTGTGCCGGGAAGACTGGTCGGCGGGAACAGGTTTCTTCGACGACCCCGGAGGATGACATGAACGCAGCGGTACACCTCTTCTCGGCGCACGCATCTGGGGGCACGCCATGAACTGGGCAGTCTTCGTCGCCTTCCTCGTCGTATGGGTGCTGTCAGGACTCGTGACCGGTCTGTGGATGGCACGTCGAGGCCACGACCCTCGCTGGACGATCATCGCCGTCATCCTCGGACCGCTGTTCGTCCCCATCGCCTTCGAGCGCGTCGAGCGTGTTCCCCGGTCCGTCGAAGTGACGAGGGTGGCCCGGCAGCACGCCGGAGAGGTCGACAAGGGCGGACTTCGCGTGATGGTCGGCTACGACGGATCCACCGAGGCCAAGCATGCGCTGGATGCGGCGCGACGACTGTTCGGCCCCGCCGGTGGAGTGCTCGAACTCGTCGTCGTGATCTCCTACGACGACGCCGGCGATCCGGACTCCGAACTTCTCGCCACGGTGCGACGACGACTCGAGCAGGCCGTCGAATCGATGGGTGATATTTCGGTGGGATATGCCGTCCTCGCCGGCCCGGCCGGTCGATGCCTGGGTTGGTTCGCCGAGGAACATCACGCCGACGTTCTCGTCGTGGGGCGCCGCGGACGAGGCATGTCCTCCCGGATGCTCGGTAGCGTCGCCGAATACCTCATCGGGCACTCTCATGTGCCTGTGCTCGTCGTCGATCCCACCGTCGTCTCGCCGGATGCGGGTACGAACGAACCCACGGTCGCCGTTCGGGTCGCTCCCGAGGAGAACGTGACGGGCACCGCGTCGAACTGACCCGATGCGGTATGGTCGATCTCGGTGCGCCGGGAAGTCTGGTCGGCAGAAGGAATTACGTCGTCGAACCGGAGGACCCGTGTCCGTACCCGTCTGTCCCGTCGCCACCCGTCGCGCCCGAGCTCTGCAGCCGGCGCAGTGAGTGGCACTCTCGCGAGGCATGCCCACCGCAGCGCCGGAGGTCGCATCGGCCTCCCTGCTGTGTGTCGGCGTCCGACACCGAAATCGCAGGGATGCCCTAGTTTTCGGTATCCGATTCCACTCCGGGGCTCGGAACCTACTGCCGCCCATGCGGATCGGGCGCATCCGACACAGCAGGTCCACGTTCGCGTACCGCGTGCCGTCGAGAATTCCGAGGACCTGTGATGCCGAACATCTTCTCGGGAGTCCCTTTCCTCTCTCGCGGAACATGGCAGGACACACGCCGTGTGACGGAGATCCTCCGCAAGGAGACCGTCGGCGGTGTCCTGCTGCTCATCGGTGCCGTCATCGCATTGATCTGGGCGAACACCGGATGGTCGGATTCCTACCACGCCCTGCGGGAGACCCGTATCGGTCCGGCGTCATGGCACCTGAACCTGTCCCTGGGCACCTGGGCGGCCGACGGACTGCTCGCCGTGTTCTTCTTCGTCGTCGGCGTCGAGCTCAAACGGGAATTCGTCGAAGGCAGTCTGCGGGACCTGCGGCGTGCCGCCATGCCGGTGACCGCCGCCCTGGGAGGCATGATCGTCCCGGCCGTGATCTTCGCTTTCATCAATCTTCGTGGTGGCGCCGACGCGTTGAACGGATGGGCGGTCCCGACGGCCACCGACATCGCGTTCGCCGTAGCGATTCTCGCCGTCATCGGTAGTCATCTCCCATCGGCGCTGCGAACGTTCCTGCTCACCCTCGCCGTGGTCGACGACCTGCTCGCCGTGACCGTGATCGCGGTCTTCTACACCGACGAGGTGAACCTGCTCTACCTGGGCGGGGCGCTGATCCCGTTGACGCTGTTCGGCATCGCGCTCCGACGCGGCTTCGGTGCCTGGTGGCTCCTGGCGTCGTTGGCGGCAGTGACCTGGTGGCTGGTCCACGAATCCGGTGTGCACGCGACCATCGCCGGTGTACTGCTCGGCTTCGCGGTTCCCGTCGCCCGGCAGGTGGGGGACCGCACGATTCCGGTCGCCGAGCACGTCGAACACCGGATCCGGCCGCTGTCCGCCGGAATTGCCGTGCCGGTCTTCGCCTTCTTCGCCGCCGGCGTCACCGTTGGCGGATTCACCGGCCTGGCGAACGCCCTCGCCGATCCCATCTCCGCCGGGGTGATCGCCGGTCTGGTCGTCGGCAAGGTCGTCGGAATCTTCGGAGTCAGCTACCTGGTGGCGCGCTTCACCCGAGCACATCTCGACGACGAGCTGAGTTGGGTGGACGTGCTGGGTGTGTCCCTGCTCGGCGGTATCGGCTTCACGGTGTCCCTGCTCATCGGCGACCTCGCTTACGGTGCAGGCACCGTCGCAGCCGATCACGTGAAGGTGGCCGTGCTGTGCGGATCGTTGCTCAGCGCCGCTCTGGCCTCGACTGTTCTCGTCGCCCGTAACCGTGCCTACCGCAGGATCACGGCAGCCGAGCGGGTCGACGAGGACGGCGACGGGATTCCCGACGTTTATCAGCGATGAGCGAGAGTTCGGATCGCGGTCGGGACGGTGGGCCGTGGTGGGTCCAGCCGACCGTGCGGTCACCGCAGGCTCTGCTGAAGTGTGTCTTCTGGCCGGTCGCCGTGATGCTCGTCGTCCATCGCACGGTGATCCGCGCCGTGGACGGTGCGCGCACGGACGACTTCACTGGCGTCTACCGCGCAGCCGTCGCCTTCTGGAACCGTGAACCGGTCTACACAGCGACGTACGAACACGTCGACCCGCACTACCTCTACCCGCCGTCGGGTTCGCTGCTGATCACACCGTTCGCGGTCCTCGAACACGAACTCTCGCGATGGGCGTTCATCGGGGTCAACGCGGCGGCCGTCCTCGTCGCCGTGTAACTCGTCGTGCGGATGTTCGGGTACACGGCGCGATCGGCGGTGTTCCCGATCGCGGTGACGGTCGCCTTCGCGTCCGAATCGGTGATCAACACCCTGGTGTTCACCAACATCAACGGGGTGATCCTGCTCGGCCAGGTGGCGTTCCTGACGCTGTTGCTGGCGCGGCGGGACCTCTGGGCGGGCGCGGCGATCGGGGTGACCTTCGCGATCAAACCGATTCTCGCGCCGTTGCTGTTGCTTCCCGTGCTGCGCCGCCAGAGCAAGGTTCTCCTGACCGCCGCATTGGTGCCGGTCGGGCTCACCGCATTGGCGTGGCCGTGGGCTGCGGATCCGTGGCAGGTCGTCGAACGCACCGTTCCGTATCTGTTGCAGTCCCGCGACTACTTCAACAGTTCGATCACCGGCAATGGCACCTACTACGGTCTGCCCGAACCACTGATCCTCGCGCTGCGCATCGGTTTCGCGTTCCTCGCCGCGGCCACGATGTATCTGCTCCACCGCTACCACCGGCACGACGAGGTGTTCTTCGTCGTCACCGGTGCCGGCGTGCTGATGACCGCGTCGTCCCTGCTCGGTTCGCTCGGGCAGATGTACTACTCGATGCTCCTGTTCCCGTTGCTCATGAGCGTGGTCCTCCCACAGTCCGTGATGCGGAACTGGCCGGCCTGGCTGGCGGTGTACGGCTTCCTCAGTGCCGACGAATGGTACTCGGGCAGATGGGTGGAGGCGGGACGGTATGCCGAGTACATGCGCCCTACCTGGGGGTGGTCGCTGCTGCTCATCGTGGTATTCGCGGTGCTGGTCGATCGCCGACGATCCACACGCGTCCCCGAACCGGTCACAGACCCTTCGGTGGACATCGCCCGAGTCGGACGTCAGAACGCGTCGGCGCCGAAACTCTGAGTGTAGTAACCGCGGATGTGCTCGACGATGCGCTTGCGGGCGAGCGTGGCATCGCCGGCGCGGACCGCGTCGACGAGACCACGGTGCTCGTGACGCAGCCGCACGCAGGTCATGGGCCAGTCGGTACTTGGTGCGCCCGCGAGGACGTAGCTCTCGATGGAGTCGCGCAGACCGGCCATCATCGCCGCGACGACGAGGTCGCCCGCCGCGTCGGCCATCGCGACGTGGAACTGGGCATCGAGAACCAGGAACTCGGGTGCGGCCAACTCCGGATCGTCCATCGCGTCCAAGAGTTCCTCGGCCTGGATGAGTTCCGGTGCCGGGGTCCGGTCGGCCAGAGTCTGCATCACTTCCGTCTCGAGCACCAGGCGCGTGCGGACGATGTCGGAGACCGGGAAGTTCTGCGCGGCGACCTGCAGGCGCATGAGCATCGACATCCCGCCGGTGGGTCGCGAGACGATCATCGCGCCGGCGTTCGGCCCGGATCCGGTGTGGGTGCTGAGCAGACCGAGGGCTTCCATCACCCGCAGCGCCTCACGAACAGAGGACCGGCCGACGCCGAGTTGTGCGGCGAGCGTGCGCTCCGGGGGCAGACGCTGGCCCGGGCCGAGTTCTCCCGTGACCAGCATCTGCTCCAAGTGGTTGAGCACCTGCTCCCACGCACGACCCTCGGACGACGACATGACTTCAGAGCCTAGTCGATTCCGGATCAGGGAAGCATCCAGGACAACACCGGGGTGGACTGCAGGTAGACCAGCACACAGAGGATGACGAGCATCGCGACGCTGTAGCCGATCACCTTGCGCAGCAACACCGATTCGCTGCCCGGCCGATCGACTGCGGTGGCAGCGATGGTGAGATTCTGCGGGCTGATCAGCTTGCCGACCACACCACCGGAGGTGTTCGCCGCGACCAGCAGAGTCGGGTCGATGCCGGCGGTCTGCCCGGCGGCCTGCTGCAGGCGGGCGAACAGGGCGTTGGCGGAGGTGTCCGAGCCTGTGACGGCGGTGCCGAGCCAACCGAGGATCGGAGAGAACAGGGCGAAGATCGCGCCGGTTCCGGCGAGCCACGTGCCGATCGCGACGGTTTGGCCGGACTGATTCATCACGTAGCTCAGACCCAGGACGGTGGCCACCGTGGCGATGGCGAGCTTCATCCTCACGACGGTGGTGCCGAAGGTGGCTGCGGCCCGGCGGACGGTCAGCGGGAACATGCCACCGCTGTCCCACCGTGCGTAGACGAGGGTGACGATCGCGCCGCTGAGCAGCAGCAGTGTTCCCGGCGACGACAGCCACGAGAACGTGTAGACCGCGCTGCTCGACGCGTCGCCGTTGCCTGTGATCAGATTGCCGTACAGGCCGGGCCACTCGATCTTGACGTCGGTGGCGGCGAGACGCTCCGGCAGATCGACACCGACGGTCCACAGCTTCGCGATACCGAACACCGTGATGACCAGTAGATACGGGAACAGGGCCATGACGACGCGCGAAGCGGTCAGCGATTCGTCGGCGACGGGACGCTGCGGAGCGTGAGCGCCTCCGGGGCCCTTCTTGCCGGCCTGGACCGCGACGGCATCGGTGCGGGTGCGGGTGCGTGATAGTTGGTCCTCGGGGGTCCGCGGCTTCCAGACCTGGAGCATGAGCACGGCTGCGGTGAGGCCGGCGAGCGAGGCGACGACATCGGTGAGTTCGTACGAGAAGTGGCTCGAGCACCAGAACTGGGCGAGTGCGAAGGTCGTGCCGGTGACCAGTGCGATCGGCCAGGCCTGCCGGACACCGCGACGACCGTCGACGAGGAAGAGCAGCAACAGCGGCACGACGAGCGCCAGGACGGGTGTCTGACGGCCGACGACGGCAGCGATCTCGGTGGCGGGGATGTCGGTCAGGGCGCCGGCGGTGGTGATCGGGATGGCCATGGCGCCGAAGGCGACCGGTGCGGTGTTGGCGATCAGGACCGTGACCGCGGCCCGCAGGGCGGGCATACCGAGGGTGACGAGCATGGCGCCGGTGATCGCGACGGGTGCGCCGAATCCGGCGAGTGCTTCGAGCATGCCGCCGAAACAGAAAGCGATGAGCATCGCCTGGACCCGCATGTCGCCGTGACCGATCGAGTTGAAGATGCGCCGCAGATCCTCGAACCGGCCACTGACGACGGTGAGTTCGTAGAACCAGATCGCGGTGATCACGATCCACATCACCGGGAAGAGCCCGAAGGTGATGCCCTGCAGGGCGGACAGGCCGGCCAGCGGCGCGGGCATGTCGAAACCGATGATCGCGACGACGAGCGCGACGACGAGGGCACCGAGTCCGGAATACCAGGCCTTGAGTTTGAAGCCGGCGAGCAGGACGAAGAAGGTCAGCAGCGGCGCAAGGCCCACGAGAGCCGATGCGGTGAGGCTGCCTGCGATGGCGTCAGTGGCGGGAGTGAATGTCACCGCCGATATACGGGTTGCCACACGAAACTCCTGTGGTTGCGCCGCTGTCGGCGGCGGATGTGATTTCGACCGATGTGGTCAGACCACGTGAAGGTACACCATGGTCCGCGTCACAGTCGACCCCCTGGCGGAATGTGCGGTCGATATCCGAAAATGTGCGGCGCATTTTCGGAACGTGTGGTTCAATGTGGTCAGACCACACCCCCGATGCGGAGACCTTCATGCGAATCGCCCTGTTCGCGACGTGCCTCGGCGACACGATGTTCCCGAAGGCCGTTTCGGCCACCGCCCTGCTCCTCACCCGGCTCGGGCACGACGTCGTCTTCCCCGAACGCCAGACCTGCTGCGGCCAGATGCACGTCAACACCGGTTACCAACCCGACGCGCTGCCGCTCGTCGAGAACTACGTCGACGCCTTCGACGACACCAGTATCGACGCCGTCGTCGCCCCTTCCGGATCATGCGTCGGATCCGTTCGCCACCAGCACGAAATCGTCGCTTCCCGTTACGGTTCCGCGTCGTTGTGCGGGCGGGTCGACACCGTCAAGGCCAAGACGTACGAGTTGTCCGAATTCCTCGTCGACGTCCTCGGCGTCACCGACGTCGGCGCCTACTTCCCCCACCGGGTGACCTATCACCCCACCTGCCACTCGCTGCGGATGCTGCGAGTGGGGGAGAAGCCGCTCCAGCTGTTGCGGGCCGTGCGCGAGATCGACCTCGTCGAACTGCCCGAGGCCGATTCGTGCTGCGGATTCGGCGGCACCTTCGCGATCAAGAACGCCGAGACCTCCACCGCGATGCTCGCCGACAAGCTGAACAATGTCGCCGCCACCGGTGCCGAATACTGCAGCGCCGGCGACTCGTCGTGCCTGATGCACATCGGTGGCGGTCTCACACGACTGCGCACCGGTACCCGCACCATCCACCTCGCCGAGATCCTCGCCTCCGTGGAACCGGCCGTCGCCCCCAAGGGAGTGCCCGCGTGACCGCACTCGGTATGCCCGTCGTCCCGCCGCGTGGATCCGGAAATCTGCGCGGCATCAGGAAGTTTCCCGACGCGGCGCACCAGGAACTCGCGAACCCGCAGTTGCGCCGCAACATCGGCAAGGCCACCCACACGATCCGTGCCAAGCGACTGGACGTCACCGGGGAACTGCCCGACTGGGAGCAACTGCGCGACGCCGGCGCCGCCATCAAGACCGACGTGCTCAACCGCCTCCCGGAGTTGCTCACCCAGCTCGAGGAGGCGGTGACCGCGCGCGGCGGCGTGGTGCACTGGGCGGCCGACGCCGCCGAGGCCAACGCCATCGTCACCGACCTGATCCGGAAGACGGGGTCCGACGAGGTCATCAAGGTCAAATCGATGGCCACCCAGGAGATCGGACTCAACGAGCACCTCGAGGAACAAGGGATCGCGGCCTACGAGACCGACCTCGCCGAGCTCATCGTCCAGCTCGGCCACGACAAGCCCTCGCACATCCTCGTGCCTGCCATCCACCGCAACCGCGCCGAGATCCGCGAGATCTTCCTGCGTGAGATGCCGGACGTCGACCCCGACCTCGACGACAACCCCCGCCATCTCGCAGCCGCGGCACGAAAATTCTTGCGACACAAGTTCATGACGGTGCCGGTTGCGGTGTCGGGCGCGAACTTCGGCATCGCCGAGACCGGCACCCTCGCCGTCGTCGAATCCGAGGGCAACGGCCGCATGTGCCTGACGCTGCCGCAGACGCTCATCACCGTCATGGGTATCGAGAAGCTGCTGCCCACCTTCCGCGACCTCGAGGTGTTCCTGCAGCTGCTGCCGCGCTCGTCGACGGGAGAGCGCATGAATCCCTACACGTCGATGTGGACCGGTGTCACCCCCGGCGACGGCCCGCAGGAATTCCACCTCGTACTGCTGGACAACGGCCGCACCGCCGCGCTCGCCGACGAGATCGGACGTGAAGCACTGCACTGCATCCGTTGCTCGGCCTGCCTGAACGTGTGCCCGGTCTACGAGCGCACCGGAGGCCACGCCTACGGCTCGACCTATCCGGGCCCGATCGGCGCCGTCCTCAGCCCGCAATTGGCCGGGATGGACGAACCCGACGACCCCAACGCCAGCCTGCCGTTCGCATCGAGCCTGTGCGGTGCCTGCTACGACGCCTGCCCCGTCAAGATCGACATCCCCTCGTTGCTGGTGGAACTGCGCCACCAGAAGGTCGAACACGCCCGCTTCGGACCCGAGGCCGCGGCGATGAAGGCCGCCTCGCTGGCCATGTCGACCTCACGACGCTGGACGGCCGCGCAGAAGGCCGCCGGGCTCGGCCGCGTCCTCGCCGGCAAGAAGGGAAAGATCACCCATCTTCCCGGTCCACTGGCCGGCTGGACAGAGGCCCGCGACATGCCGGCCCCGCCGAAACAGACCTTCCGGCAATGGTGGGCATCCGACGAAGGACGTGCCGCGCTCGCGAAGGCACGCGAGGAAGGACAGCAGCGATGAGCAGTCGCGACGCGATTCTCGGCCGGATCCGTTCGGCGCAGACCCTGGCACCGCCGGCACCGGTCGAGGTACCGCGCGACTACCGTCTCGGACGCACCCTGCCGGACGCCGAACGCCGTGAGCTGTTGGTCGACCGACTGGTCGACTACAAGGCCCACGTGCACCAGAGCACGCCGGAGGATCTACCCGTCGTGCTGGCGAAGATTCTCACGGATCGCAGGGTGCGCCGCGTCGGGATCCCAGAGGGCCTGAAACGCTCGTGGATGGCGGAGTTCGGTGGCGAGGTGGTGGTCGACTCCACCGACCGACCTGCAGCCGACCTCGGTGATCTCGACGGGGTCGTCACCGGCTCTGCGGTCACCTGCGCCGAGACGGGCACGATCTTCCTCGACGGCAACCCCGACCAGGGGCGACGCGCGCTGACACTGGTCCCCGACCTGCACGTGTGTGTGGTGGCGATGGGCGACGTCGAGGTGGGAGTGCCCGAAGCGCTGGCCCGGCTCGTCCCGGAGCGGCCGATCACGATGATCAGCGGACCGTCCGCGACGTCGGACATCGAACTCGAACGCGTCGAGGGCGTGCACGGCCCCCGCACACTGGAGGTGGTGATGGTCGGATGACCATGCTGACCGAGCGTGTCCGGCCGCGACTCGGATGGCAACAGCATGCCAACTGCCGGACCTCCGACGAGTACTTCTTCTTCGCCCCGGAGGGCGAACCACCGAACATCCGCAGGCGGCGCGAGGTCGTCGCGAAGCGCATCTGCGCGAACTGCCCGGTGCTGGCCGAGTGCCGCACCCACGCGATACTCAGCGGCGAACCGCACGGAGTGTGGGGTGGACTGTCGGAACACGAACGGCTGCAACATCTCAACCACTGACCGCACACGATCTTCGGTGTTTCCGACCTCGAGAACTGCGCGGCCGCAGGTGGCGTCCCGTGCCTGATGAAGGGCAACACGTTCACTGTCTGCGGCTTCACTCGCGGGCACCTCGTATGGGTGCCGCAGCTCGCCGTCAACATTTTCGGGTACAACGCCGGATCGTGGCGCATCGATCGGCATCCCCGCGGTTCCTGGTGGATACAACCGGGGACGGTCGCGCGGACACATGGGGTTCGGCAGCGTCGATGTGTGGCTGCACAGATCGTGACCGTATTCGAACGACGGGTTCCGGCCGGTGCGTCGCATCGGCCTGAACCGCTCATCTCAGGTTCATGGTTGCCCCGATTCGAACGTGAGGACCTCGTGAGCGAGGAAACGGAAACCCGCGAGGGCGGTAGACCCTCGCGGTGTCGGTGTCCTCCTCGTAGGAATGGAACCAGGTACCGATGATCGACGACGGTTCGCTCACAGTGCGTCCTGACGGGTCCGTGGTGGGTGATCAGCCGACGCGGTCCAGGATTGCGCCGATCTGATCGAGAAGCGACCGGAGCGAGGCGATCTGACGTCGCAGCTCGTCCACCTCGCCGTCGAGTGACACAAGTGCCGAGGTATCGGCTCGTGTCCCGCCGTTGCCGGACGGACCGAGCGCGAGTGGGGCCGTCTGGGCCGGGTCCATCGCCCCGAGCAGGAACGGCGCACGCGGTCCTTCCAGGTACGCCCGCATGCGGAGCGACTGCCCGGCGGTGAACATGAGCATCGTATCGCCGTCGTCGCCCCAGATGGGGCGTAGGCTCAACCAGCGACCGATCTCGTATGTCGCGGTGCGACCGAGATGGAAGGGAGGTCGCGCTGTGCCGGTGGTCCCGAAGCACGAGTGGGCGATGACGACACCGTCGGTGGCTGCCGGTCCGCCGGGGAACTGGGCGTAGTTGAGGATCTGGGACGGCGACGCGGGATCATGCGCGACGTGAAGGACGACCGGAATGCTCCCGACACCTGTCGGGGCCGGTGCGCTGTCCTGTCCGGCGTTCCGCAGACCTCGCGGGTCGATGGGGAGTCCAGGTCGGCCATGACGGATCCTCTCCTGCTCCGGAAGCGGCATCGAATGAAGCATCACCCTCGGTGCTGCGGAATCATGCGTATCGGACTACTCGAAAGTCCTTCCTTCGGCCGTGTGCGTCGGCGAATCGGCCTCCGCCCCCAGGCAGTCTGCCACCCGGACGCGCCGATTTCGGGGTCGCTCGAGCGTGCCGATGTCGAGCGACCCAGTTTCTGCTCAGGCGCCGCGAGGACAACCTGATCAAGCTCCGGCCGAGCTCGCTGTACCACACCGTTTCCCGTCTCGCGGAAAGCGGACTGATCCGGCAGGAGGGCACCGAACGCGCAGGTAATTGGCCGGAGCGCACCACCTACAGCATCACCGAGGCCGGTGCCGCGACCGTGCGGGCCCGCCTCGCCGCGATCATCCGACGCCCGGTGCGGGAGTATCCGATCTTTCCCCTCGGCCTCGCCGAATCGCACAACCTTCCGGCCGACGAGGTCGTCGTCCTCCTCGGCGAGCGCATCGACAGGCTCGAGGAGGAACTTGTCGAGTTCGACGCGATCCGCACGTGGGCCGCGTACAACGGCGTGCCGCGTCGCTACTGGGTGGCCGTCGACTTCCTCCGGGACAGGACCGCCCACGAATCGGAGTGGCTTCGTGGACTGATCGAGGAGATCCGCGACGGCTCCCTGGTGTGGCAGAGCGTCGATGCCGCCGATCGACGACTTCCGGACCCGCCCCGTGATCTCGGCCGCGACTGGGGTGCGGCGCTGACGGACGAGACTCTCGCCGAACTGCGGAGGAGCAGTGCGGAAAGTAGCGGTCCCGGTCGGTCGTAACGCAACGACCGAACCGGGACACCTCGACCCAATAGATCGCCGGTCGTGCTCGACCGGTACGAACAGGAACGAAATCGATGCAAACCGAACGTAATCCGTGGTGGGGCCTGTCGGCCCTGGTGGTCGGGTTCTTCATGATCCTGCTGGATCTGACCATCGTCGCGGTGGCCAACCCGGCGATCATGGCCGACCTGCAGGCCGACATCAATCAGGTCGTCTGGGTGACCAGCGCCTATCTGCTCACCTATGCGGTGCCTCCGCTGTTCACCGGTCGTCTCGGCGACCGGTTCGGACCCAAGCACATCTACCTCGCAGGCCTGGTGGTGTTCACCGCGGCATCGCTGTGGTGCGCGACCTCCGGCACCATCGAGATGCTCATCGCCGCCCGCGCCGTCCAGGGACTCGGCGCGGCGCTGATGACGCCGCAGACGATGGCGACCATCACCCGCACCTTCGCGCCCGACAAGCGCGGCGCGGCCATGGGTCTGTGGGGCGCGGTCGCCGGTCTGGCCTCTCTGCTCGGGCCCCTGGTCGGCGGTGTGCTGGTCGACTGGCAGGGCTGGAACTGGATCTTCTACATCAACGTCCCGGTCGGCATCATCGCCTTCGTGCTGGCGGCATGGCTGGTGCCCAGCCTCGAGACCCAACCGCACAAGTTCGACGTCGTCGGCGTGATCCTCAGCGGCGTCGGACTGTTCCTGCTGGTCTTCGGAATCCAGGAAGGTTCCAGCCGCGACTGGGACGTCTGGACCTGGACGATGATCGTCGCGGGTATCGCGGTGATGGTGCTGTTCGTGTTCAACCAGGCGCGCAACAAGGGCGAACCTTTGGTGCCCCTGGCCCTGTTCCGCGACCGGAACTTCTCGATGTCGAACATCGCGATCTCGTCGATGGGCGCAGCCATGACGGCCCTGATGGTTCCGGCCTACTTCTATCTCGAGACGGTCCGCGGATTCTCACCCACGAAAGCCGCCCTGATCTTCGCCCCGATGGCGATCGTCACCGGTCCGACGGCACCGCTCATCGGCAGGTTCTCCGACCGGATGCCGCCCCGGGTGCTTGCCCACCGTCGGCTTCACGCTCTTCTCCGCGACGATCTTCGGGTTCGCGGTGCTTATGACGCCGGACAGCCCCATCGTGCTGTTCCTGCTCATCGCCGGTATCGCCGGCCTGTCCAATTCGTGCATCTGGGCGCCGCTGGCCTCCACCGCAACGCACAACCTGCCGATCCACCAGGCGGGCGCCGGTGCCGGCATCTACAACACCACCCGCCAGGTCGGTTCGGTGCTGGGCAGCGCCGCGATCGGTGCTCTGATCTCGTCGCGGATGGCCGCCCAAGGATTGGGTGAGGTGCAGGCCGGTGAGGGCGGCGGAGCCGCGATGGGAGCCGGTCTCCCGGAGCAGATCGCCGAGAAGTTCAGCATCGTGCTGAGCCAGTCGATGCTCCTGCCCGCCTCGGTCCTGATCATCGGGATCGTGGCGTCGGCGATGTTCGTCGGCCACGCCTCGTCGCAGCGGAAGGCGCAGGCCGGCACTTCGGCCGACCGCGCAGAGGTCACCGGCTGAGTCGGGTTCGTATGTAGTGGCCCGGTCGCCACGAACGGAAGAACGCTCCCACCGAGCAGGACTCGGTGGGAGCGTTCTCGTTCGCTGGGGAGTGTGGTCAGCCGTAGTGGCAGACGTAGCTGACGGCTTCGGTGACCTCGATGTCGAACGACGAGTCGCCGGGCACCGAGAAGGAGTCGCCTGCGCCGTAGGAGGTCCAGTCCTCGCTGCCGGCGAGCCGGACGCGGCACGCGCCGCTGTGCAGCTCCATGACCTCGGGATCAGCGGTGCCGAAGTTCAGGGTCGCGGGCAGGATCACGCCGGCCGACTTGCGGGTTCCATCTGCCAGATGGAAGTTGTGGCTGACGCACTTGCCGTCGAAGTAGACGTTGGCACGCGGGTCGAGCGTCACGTTGGCGTAGGTCGAAGTCGGCTCACTCATGAGCTGGAGCGTAGCGAGGCGGGTGCAGGTCGCCGGTCGCCGGGGTCGGTGTGGGCCCGTCCGTCGCGAGGTGTATCTCAGGGGACCTTCACGGAGTCGACGATGTCGAGGTCCTCGAGCTGGTCTCGGTGCAGGAGGAACTGGCGCGGATCGGAGCCGAGCTCGCCGACCGCTACGCCCGCTGACCGCAGATGGCGTTCGACGGGAGGCTCACAATGCAGAAGTGAGGCTCACAACCCGGAGGGTCGACCACCAGGGTTGTGAGCCTCGCTTCTCGGTTGTGAGCCTTCTGCGGGATGCGATTTCCGGCGCGTCCTCGCGACGCGAGCGACACGTGCGCGATTGCCGCACACGTCACTGCACCAGTGCTGACGTGCGTTGAGTCGGGTGAAGTACAGCACGCACCGTGGTGCCTCGCACTTGCACAGCAAGGTTGCCGCGTGACCGGTTACCGCTGTGATTGCGGATACGGCGATTTCGGCGACCAATTCCTCGAACGGGTCGTGGGAGTCCGTGGTCCAGCGGACGTGGAGGCGATCGTCACCGACAACGATGCCGGGAGTGATGCGTGTGCGATCGAGCACCGTGCGCAGGTGGGCCGCTGCCTGGGCCGGATCACCGTCGAGCGTGTCGCGGTAGACGGAGCCGAGCGTGTCGCGGAGTTGTCGGAGTTGCGCGAGCTGGTCCTCGGTCGGTGTGAAAGGTGATCGAGGGAAGCTGATCTCTTCATTCAGTGTCTGCATCCACGCGTGGGCCCGGTCGGGCGAGTCGAACAGGTCGGTGATGCCGCGACCGTCGTAGTAGCGGCTGCTCAGAAAATTGGTGGACGGTGGTTCGAGCGGCCGGACCAGGACGCCGTTCTCGATGTACTGCGTCCGCATGGTCGGTCCTCTCCCGATCGGGTTCTGCGTGCATTCGTGCTTGCGATGTACTTCAATCTACCCCTATAGTCCCGGCTAATGTGTTAACCATTAGTTAGGAGTTCGGATGTTCTCCCAGCAGGCCCCAGTCGCCTATTCGTCGCCGTCCATGTCGTCCCCTCCCGTCCTCGACGCGGCTCGTCGTCCCTGGTGGAGGTCCTCCGCGTCGCCACGACCGGCCCTGCGCACGGTCGCACTCGCACTGATTGCTGCGGCCCTCGGGCTTCTGGGGCTCGCCGCACTGACCGAGGTGACAGGAAGTCCGTTCCTCATCCCCTCGATGGCGGCCAGCATGGCCCTGGTCGTGGGGGCGCCGAAACTTCCGTTGTCCCAACCTCGCAACGTGGTCGGCGGCCAAATCATCTCTGCCGCAGTCGGCGCTTCGGTCGGACTGCTGGGCCAATCGTTGTGGCTCGGCGCGCTCGCCGGCGCCCTGGCTCTGGCTGCGATGATGCTCGCTCGTGTGCCACATTCCCCGGCCGCGGCGACTGCGGTCATCGGGACCACCGCGACAACAGTCCCCGGCTGGGAGTTCATTCTCCTTGCAGGATCCGCTGCCGCGGTGCTCGTACTCGTCGGCCTTGTCGTCAACCGCCTGAACGGCGCTCCCGAGTACCCGCTGTACATCTGGTAGACGGACGGTGCCGGGGCCGACCCAGGGACGGGTCGATCAGTACTTTGGCTTGGTCCTGGGGAGTGCGCAGGGCCTCGAATGTGGAGGGCACATCGTGTAAGCCGACAGTCCCGGTGACCATCGCTGTTGCGTCGACTTTGCCCTCGGCGAGCAGATGCAAGGTATCGCGGAACTCCAGAGGCGTGTAGGCGAAGACGAAGCGCAGATCGATCTCTTTGCCGGTGGCCAACATCGGCCGGAACCGGTCGGTGCCCATGCACACCCCGGCCACTACGACACGGGAATGGAACGGTGCCGATGTCAGGACCGAGTCGAGCATGCCCGGGGTGCCGACGCATTCGAAAATGACCGGACGCTTCGGTGTGGTCGTGCCGAGCTTCTCAGCGATGCGGTAGAGCGGCACCCATCCGGGTAGACGCCGTAACTTCTCCATGGAAGTCATACCCAGCTCGTAGAGTTCGGTACCTGACGTCACTCCGGGTGCTGCCGCATACGGCGAATTTTGCGTGGGGTCGACGACGAGGGTCGCGCCGCATCGTCGGGCGAGTTCTCGGCGGCCCGGAGACGGGTCGCTAGCGACGATCGTTTCCACCCCTTGCGCCTTCAGGTGGCACACGATCGCTAGACCTACCGGACCGCAACCGACCACGATGGCGGTATCACGACGCGAGATGTCGCTGCGCCGTACGGAGTGGAGCGCGACAGCCATGGGTTCGGTCAGTGCCGCGATGTCGGAACTCAGACCATTGGGTACCACGAAACTAAGTGCAGCCTCTGCCAATACCTGTTCTGCGTAGGCTCCCGGCGCTGCCGGGGACAGACCTGTCATGTGCACACCGATGCGGTCCCGCAGCAGCGGGAACGATACGACCCTGGAGCCCGGTTTGAACCGTCCACTTACGCCGCGGCCACGCTCGGCCACCTCACCGCAGAACTCATGCCCGAAGACGAACGGCATGTCGCTGCCGGCAGCATGTTTGACACCGAGTGCAGACATCGCCTCTGTCAGCTCGTCGATGTGGTCTCTTGCGTGCAGATCCGATCCACAGATGCCGCAACGCACAATGTCGAGGAGCAATTGTCCTCGGTTGGGTCCGGGGGTAGGGATGTCGACGACCGACAGCGTCGCGCGATGGCAACTGACGGCCTTCATCGGTGCAACCTGGACTCTGCGATGGTTCCGCGATGCGGCATAAGGACGGCGGTCCGGAATGCATCCGGGCGACTTCTGCGTGGCGCAAAGGCGTCCGATACTTCGGCGGACTCCAGGGCACGCGCGAGAAGTTTCCCTCCCTCGACCGCCACATCCATCACCTACCTGATGCGCATCATGATTCTGAAGTATCAAATGAGATGAAGTAGCTGTCAATGGTGACTCTGCGCTGCATCGTCCCTACGGTGACGAGAGAGGAGGAACGGCGCAGGGGCTGTGCATCGATCAGTCGGCGACGCGTTTACGTGGCCGGCCACGCCGCGCCGTCTTCTTGACCGGGGCTCTTCGTCGCGGCTCGGTTTGCTGCGGCTCGCCTTCGTCCTCGTCTTCACCCGGGTCCTCATCCGAACCTTCGGCGGTGTCCGCTTCCTCGTCCGGCTCCTCGTCCGGTTCCTCGTCCTCCTCCTCGTCCGCATCGGCTTTTGGGCTGTCGGATGGTGCGTCGCGCCAACTGAATTCGACCTCGATCTCGACCTGGTCGCCGTCCACCTCGATCTCGAGTTCCCATTCGAGTCGGTCGGCGACGACGAGCGAAATGGTGTCACCGCCCGAGTCCAGTTCCACTTCGGATCCCGTCGCCAAGGCGCGGCCGAGTGCGATCAACCGCTCGGATGCCTGCTTGCGGGAAAGTTCGGCCTTCTGCTTGATCTCCAGCTTCGGCACGGCGACTCCTGCCCTCGGTGAAGTATGCATCCACGGTATCTGCCGCGGGGTAGGCAGGAGTCGTGAACGAGGAGTCGTGACGATTTCGAGGTTCGCCGTCCTGGCAAGTTACGTGCGCGCGACCGATCGCGGCGAAAGTACTTCCGGGCGCGATTAGACTTGCCGGTGTCGCAGGCCTGACGATGATGTCGGGCCCGGTGCCTTGCCGGTGCCGGTTCGTGTGGCGATGGTTCTGTTCGTGTTGCGACGGCCGACGGTGCGGTCGGTGGTTCTTCTGTCAGGAGTTGTCATGGCCCGTTCCGTTCGAGATGAAGAAGGCCGTTCGTCGGCAGATGAGGTGACGCTGCACGACCTCGAGATGGTGGTGCAGGCACTGACCGGCCGAGGTGCGGACGCAGATGCCGTCGAGTTCGGGAGCAGTCGAGGAGCCGCAGAGCCGGCCGGGCAATCCGACGTGCCGGATGGGAGGCGTCGTCGCCGCGCACAGCGGTGAGCCCGTTATCGGCGGTGAGGGGTACGACCAGGGCCGCGTGAAACAGTCATGAGTGCTTGCTCCGAGAGCAGCGACATGTGACGCTGACCACATGGTGGAGTCGCGTGAGCTTCTCGACGATCTCTGTCCGCTCGTTACTCAGCGGACAGGACGCCCGGTCCAGGAGTGGATCGCGTGAGCCGCGTCGTGCGAATCGGCAACTGCTCCGGTTTCTACGGTGACCGTCTGTCGGCGATGCGCGAGATGCTCGAAGGCGGCGAACTCGACTATGTGACCGGTGACTACCTCGCCGAACTGACGATGCTCATCCTCGGTCGCGATCGTCTGAAGAATCCGGATCTCGGTTACGCCAAGACGTTCCTGCGGCAGGCCGAGGACTGCATGGGTCTTTCCCTCGACAAGGGGGTGCGGATCGTCGCGAACGCCGGGGGTCTCAATCCTGCGGGTCTGGCCGCGGCGCTGCGCACGGTTGCGGATCGGCTCGGTCTGTCCCCGCGCATCGCCCACGTCGAAGGCGACGATCTCCTTGCTCGCATCGACGAGTTCGGTTTCGACGCCGACCGGCGCCCGCTGACCGCCAACGCGTATCTCGGTGCGTGGGGCATTACGCGGTGCCTCGATGCCGGAGCCGATATCGTCGTGACCGGGCGCGTCACCGACGCTTCGGTGATCGTCGGTCCCGCCGCCGCCTACTTCGGTTGGGCTCCTGATGACTTCGATGCACTCGCGGGTGCTGTTGTCGCAGGGCACGTCATCGAATGCGGTACCCAGGCGACCGGCGGAAACTATGCGTTCTTCACCGAACTCGACGACCTCGTCCGCCCCGGATTCCCCATTGCCGAGATCGAGGCCGATGGCGCGGCGACCATCACGAAGCACCCGGGCACGGGAGGAGCCGTCACCGTCGGTACGGTCACCGCACAACTGCTGTACGAGGTGACGGGCGGACGCTACGCGAACCCCGATGTCACCGCGCGCATCGACACCGCCACGCTGAGCCGGGAAGCACCCGATCGTGTCCGCATCACCGGCGTGAAGGGCGAGCCGCCCCCACCGACCCTGAAGGTGTGCCTCAACGCGCTCGCCGGGTTCTACAACGAGGTCGTCTTCGTCCTCACCGGACTGGACATCGACGCGAAGGCCCAGTTGGTGCGATCTCAGATGGAATCGAATCTGCCGAGGCGGCCTGCCGAACTCGAATGGACTCTCGCTCGCACCGACCATGCCGATGCCGATACGGAGGAAACCGCGAGCGCTCTGCTGCGCTGCACTGCGCGCGATCCCGATCCCGACGTCGTCGGACGCGCATTCACCTCCACGGCGGTCGAGTTCGCCCTTGCAAGCTCTCCCGGGTTCTTCGTCACCGCTCCGCCCGGCCCGGGCACCGCCTACGGTGTCTACACGGCCGAGTACGTCGAGGCGACCCGCGTGCCGCACATTGCAGTGTTGCCAGACGGCACCCGCGTCGACATCCCGGCCGCGGCGACCACCCGGACCCTCGAACCGTTGCCGGAGCCGAGTGTGCCCGCGCCGCTGTCGCCCGGACAGACTCGTCGCGTTCCGCTCGGCACGATCGCCGGTGCCCGCAGCGGCGACAAGGGCGGTGACGCCAACATCGGGTTGTGGGTCCGATCCGACGACGAATGGCAATGGCTTGCAAATACTCTCACCGTCGACACGCTGAAGGACCTGCTCCCCGAGATCGAACCCTTGCCTGTCACACGTCATCTGCTCCCGAACCTGCGGGCCGTGAACTTCGTAATCGAGGGAATCCTCGGTCGTGGCGTCGCCTCCCGTGCCCGCTTCGACCCCCAGGCCAAGGGCCTCGGTGAATGGTTGCGCGCCCGATACCTCGACATCCCTACCGTCCTGCTGGAGAAGCACACGTGAGCACCTTGATCTCGACCCTGGATGCCGGCTCCACCGAATACGGCGCAGCCGCCGATACAATGCGTGCTCGCCTGGCCGAACTCGACACAGAACACGGCAAGGCCCTCGCCGGCGGGGGAGAAAAGTACGTCCGGCGACACCACGACCGAGGCAAGTTGCTTGCGCGGGAGAGGATCGAACTGCTCCTCGACCCCGACTCGCCGTTCCTCGAGCTCTCACCGCTCGCGGCCTGGGGCACCGAGTTTCCCGTCGGCGGCAGCGTCGTCACGGGCATCGGTGTGGTCGAAGGCGTCGAATGTGTCATCGTGGCCACCGACCCCACCGTGCGCGGGGGAACCAGTAACCCGTGGACGCTCCGCAAGACGTTGCGTGCCGACGACATCGCCCTGCAGAACCGGATGCCGCTGATCTCCCTCGTCGAATCCGGCGGCGCGGATCTGCCCACGCAGAAAGAAGTGTTCATTCCCGGTGGCCGGCTCTTCCGCGATCTGACCCGGTTGTCGGCGGCAGGTATCCCCACGATCGCGGTGGTCTTCGGCAATTCGACCGCCGGCGGCGCATACATCCCCGGCATGTCCGACCACGTCGTGATGATCGAGAAGCGGTCGAAGGTGTTCCTCGCCGGCCCGCCGCTGGTGAAGATGGCCACTGGTGAGGAATCCGACGACGAGTCGCTCGGCGGCGCCGAGATGCACGCGCGTATCTCGGGTCTGGCCGACCACTTCGCCGTCGACGAACAGGACGCGGTGCGCATCGGCCGCAGCATCGTGCGGCGTCTCAACCACCGCAAGGCCGGCCCTGCACCTCGGACGGACGTACGCGAACCGCGGTACGACGCCGAGGAGCTGCTCGGGATCGTCCCCGAGGATCTTCGGCAGCCCTTCGATCCGCGTGAGGTCATCGCCCGCGTCGTCGACGATTCCGACTTCGACGAGTTCAAACCGCTCTACGGGTCGTCGCTCGTGACCGGCTGGGCACAGGTGCACGGCTATCCGGTCGGGATTCTCGCCAACGCGCGCGGCGTGCTGTTCAACGAGGAATCGCAGAAGGCAGCCCAGTTCATCCAACTCGCGAACCGTGCCGATACGCCGCTGTTGTTCCTGCACAACACCACCGGGTACATGGTCGGTCGGGAATATGAGGAACGCGGCATGATCAAGCACGGGGCGATGATGATCAACGCGGTCGCCAACTCCACGGTGCCGCACATCTCCATCCTCATCGGCGCGTCCTACGGCGCCGGTCACTACGGCATGTGCGGACGTGCCTTCGATCCGCGGTTCCTGTTCGCGTGGCCCAGCGCCAAGTCTGCGGTCATGGGCGGTGCCCAACTGGCCGGGGTCATCTCTCTCGTCGGACGCGCTGCCGCGCAGGCACGCGGCCAGGACTTCGACGAGGCCGCCGACGAGGCGATGCGCGCGGCCGTCGAGAACCAGATCGAAGCCGAATCGCTGCCGATGTTCCTGTCCGGTCGTCTCTACGACGACGGCATCATCGACCCCCGCGATACCCGCACTGTGCTGGGACTGTGCTTGTCGGCTGTTGCCACCGCCCCGATCACAGGTGCCGAATCCTTCGGCGTCTTCCGGATGTGAGGTTCCCGTGACCGAATCGACCATCACCACGGTGCTCGTGGCGAATCGCGGGGAGATCGCCCGTCGCGTGTTCGCGTCGTGCCGTCGGGCCGGACTGGGGGCGATCGCGGTGTTCTCCGATGCCGACGCGAACAGTCCGCATGTCGGCGACGCCGATGCCGCCGTGCGACTTGCGGGAGTCACCCCTTCCGAGACCTACCTCGACGGGAAGAAGATCGTCGTGGCAGCGTTGGCGACGGGCGCCGACGCGGTCCATCCGGGTTACGGATTCCTTTCCGAGAACGCACGATTCGCGCGCGAAGTGCTCGAGGCGGGGTTGATCTGGATCGGACCGCGCCCGGAGTCGATCGAACGGATGGGCTCGAAGGTCGAGGCCAAGAAGATCATGGCCGACACCGGTGTCCCTGTTCTTGCCGAACTCGACCCTGCCGACATCACCGACGCCGACCTCCCGGTGCTCGTCAAGGCCTCCGCAGGCGGCGGTGGGCGCGGAATGCGGGTGGTGCGGACATTGGCCGACCTGCCTGGGCAACTCGACGCGGCCCGCCGGGAGGCCGCGTCGGCGTTCGGCGACCCGACGGTGTTCTGCGAGCGGTATCTCGAGAACGGGCGGCACATCGAGGTCCAGATCCTCGCGGACCGCCACGGCACGGTGTGGGCGGTGGGCGAACGCGAATGCTCGATCCAACGTCGCCACCAGAAGGTGATCGAGGAAGCCCCCTCGCCGCTCGTCGACGCGATCGAGGGGATGCGCCCACGCCTGTTCGACGCCGCCCGGCGCGCCGCTCAGGCCATCGGGTACGAGGGCGCCGGCACCGTCGAGTTTCTCGCGGACCGCTCGGGGCGGTTCCACTTCCTGGAGATGAACACGCGCCTGCAGGTCGAGCATCCCGTCACCGAATGCACGACCGGGCTCGATCTCGTCGATCTCCAGTTCCGCATCGCCGACGGTGACCTCCTCGACCCCGAACCACCCCCGGTACACGGCCATTCCGTGGAGGCCAGGCTCTACGCCGAGGACCCGGCCCGGGACTGGCAACCGCAGTCCGGCACCGTGCACCGTTTCGCGCTGCCGCAGGAGGCACGCGAGTTCGACGTGCTCCGGCACACCGGTGTGCGCGTCGATTCCGGTGTCCTCGCGGGATCGGAGGTCGGGGTCCACTACGACGCGATGCTCGCCAAGATCATCTCGTACGCACCGACCCGCGACCGCGCGGTGCGGCTGCTGGCATCGACGTTGACGCGCACCGAGATCCACGGCATCGTCACCAACCGCGACCTCCTCGTCGCGGTGCTGAAACATCCCGCCTTCCGTGCGGGGGAGACCGACACCGCCTTCTTCGACACCCACGGACTCACGGAACTGTCGGCACCGCTCGCCTCAGCGCACGCGGAAGCGGTGTCCGCGATCGCCGCTGCTCTGGCGGATTCGGCCACCAATCGCACCGCTGCCACGGTGAATGCGGGACTGCCCTCGGGATGGCGGAATCTGCCCTCGCAGCCGCAGGCCACACGATTCACGGGCGTCCACAATGACCACGTGGTGCGTTACCGAGTCACCCGCGACGGTGTCCACGTCGACGGCCGTGACGACCTCGGTGTCGTCGGGTTCGCCCCGGATCGCGTGGTTCTGGACGTCGACGGTGTCCGCCGGCATTTTGTGGTGGCGTGATACGGCGACGCGGTGCACGTCGACTCGTCGCTCGGACCGGTGCACTTGACCGCGGTGCCGCGTTTCGTGGACCCCACCGCCCGAATTGCTGCAGGATCACTGCTCGCACCCATTCCGGGATCGGTGATCCGGCTCGGCGCTGCCGTCGGCGATGTGGTGGAAGCGGGGAGGCCGCTCGTGTGGCTCGAAGCGATGAAGATGGAGCACACCGTCACCGCACCCACTGCCGGCACGCTCACGACGCTCGCCGTCGAAGTCGGCGATCAGGTCGCCGTCGGCACCGTCCTCGCTGTCCTCACCCCGCACGACGTGTCCGCACCGGTCGAGAGCCCCGACAGCGAAGGGGGCCACCACATCGAGGAGTTGTCATGACCGAACCCGATCCGGTGGTGCGCTACGTCGTCGACCACGGCGCTGCGACACTGACCCTCGACTCCCCGCACAACCGCAACGCCCTGTCCGTACCGCTGCTGACCCAACTGAGCCGCGGACTCGTCGACGCGGCCGCCGACCCCGCCGTCCGCGCGGTCATCCTCACCCATACCGGTGGAACATTCTGTGCCGGAGCGGATCTGAGCGGCTCTTCCGGATCCGCGCAGGAAACGGCTGCCGCACGCACCCGCGACATGACGGCCTTGCTCCGGCAGATCCTGGAGCTCCCCAAGCCGGTCTTGGCCCGCATCGACGGGCACGTCCGCGCCGGCGGCATGGGTCTGATCGGGGCCTGCGACATCGTCGTCGCCGGGCCGGCGTCGACGTTCGCACTTACCGAGGCACGGCTCGGTCTGGCCGCGTCGATCATCTCCTTGACCGTGCTCCCGCGATTGTCGCCGCGCGCAGCGGCACGGTACTTCCTGACCGGCGAACGGTTCGGTCCCGAGGAGGCGTCCTCCGAGGGTCTCGTCACCCTCTCGGTGGCCGATACCGGAGCTGTCCTGGTGGAATTGCTCGCGGAGATCCGTGCATGCTCACCGCAGGGTCTGGCCGAATCGAAACGCCTCGTCACGCAGCGGATCCTCGAGGACTTCGATCGTTACGGAGACGACCTGGCAGCACGTTCGGCGCGGATGTTCGGTTCCGAGGAAGCCGCGGAGGGGATGACGGCGTTCCTACAGAAGCGGCGCCCGTGGTGGGACATTCGGTGAGAGGGTGTCACCTGAGGCCCTGCGTCATTTTGTGCGGAGCGAATACCGATCCTGCCGATCTCGTCACCGGGCGCCCGGTGCGCGAAACGACCGTCTCCACCCTGCTCGGCGACGCGGTGCTGAAAGTTCGTGGCACGCCGGGGCATCGGGTGGTCTCGATCGCATCGGATCTTGCCGGAGAGAACGGGTTCGAAATCGACGGCGACTCGGTGCTGCTGGATCTGCCGCCCGATCGCGGCCCGACGTCGTCCGCGCGCTCGTCGCCGACGGCGTGGATGTGTTGTCGGTCGGACCGGCCGAACGCATCCTCGAGGACGTGTTCCTCGAAATGACCACTCGTTCCACACCCACGAAGGGGGCATGACATGTCCGCCTCGACACTCCGCTCGCACTCCGATTCCACCTCACTTGCCGCACGGCACAACACCGTTGCTCGGAGCTTGCGTGCCGAGTTGTACCGGTTGCGTTCGTGGCCGGCGATGTGGACGACGGTCGGCACGTGGTTCCTGCTCGCGATGGTTTTCGGCTACGTATTCCCGTACGTCTCCTACACGACCGGAACGGCCGGCTTCTCCACGGAAGGGGAGCCGACCGAAGCGTTGCTGCAGAGCGTCCTGCCCGAATCGATCCCTGACATCCTGGTCCAGGGCACACCGTTGTTCGGTGGTGCGCTCGTGCTCGTCCTGGGTGCTCTCATCGCCGGGAACGGGTACAGCTGGGGAACGTGGAAGACCGTGTTCACTCACGGCCGTCTGCGCCCGACAATCGGTGCCCTGCTCGCTCTTGCGGTGATCGTTGCCGCGATGGTGGTCGTCACCGCTGTGCTGTGCACGGTCGTGTCCGTCTCGCTCGCCACGATCGAAACATAACCGCTCACGATGCCGTCGGCCGGCGCACTTCTTCGCTCCGCGGGTGCGGCGTACCTCGTGTTCATGATGTGGGGAACGATCGGCTTCGCCCTCGGCACCTACGCCCGCAGTGCGGCGCTGTCGGTCGGCCTGGGGCTGGTATGGACGGTTGTCGTCGAGAATCTGCTGCGAGGCGTCGGCTCCGCGCTGCAGTTCGTCGAGGACGTGACGGCCTTCCTGTCGGGAACCGCAGCCGGATCGCTCGTCGGCGCGGTGACCGGGGGAGGGGAGGGCACACCCGGGGTGGTGGATGTGATCTCGGGACCGAGGGCGCTCATCACCGTCGCCGCCTACATTGCCGTCGCAGTGGTCGCCACCGGGATTCTGGTGCGGAGCCGGGACGTGAACTGACCGCAAAGATTCTGCCGGTGGGATAACCTGAACAGGGCCGGGGTACCCGATCGCACATGACGACCAGCTCGAGGGGCCCTGACGATTCGAACCCCGATTTCTCGGCGCCCGCGCGACGTAGCGATACTCCGGTACCGCCATCCGGGGCGACACCGGATCCGGACGCTCCCAGCAGGCTGCATCCCGACGTCGCCCGGGGCAAAGGCATCAGAGGCACCCGCACCGGGGCGTTGTGGACTGCCCTGATCGTCGGTGTGTTGATCCTGCTGTTGCTGTTGGTGTTCATCCTGCAGAACCTGGACAGCGTCACCCTCGAACTGTTCGCGTGGGACTTCTCGTTGCCGCTGGGTGTGGCACTGCTGTTCGCTGCGATCGCCGGAGCGGTGATCGTCGGCCTCGCCGGGGGTCTGCGGATTCTGCAGCTCCGCCACGCCGCCAACCGGCAACGCGCACGCACTGTCCGGTAAGACAGATCTCCGACTGCAGTACACCCACGCCGGCCGCTCTTCCTTCGTAGAGTGAAAGATCTCGAGTGGGGAGAACGCCATGGCCGCCACAGGACCGACCGACACCTCTCCTGTGCGCGGCGGGGCGGCGGCCACGATCGGCGTCGAAGAGGAATTCGTCCTGGTCGATCCCCGTACCGGTCGTCCCCTCCTGCGCAGTCTCGACGTGCTCGCGGCCGGACTTACACTCGGCATCGAGCTCGAGGTCGAGCTCTCCCCGTGTCAGGTCGAGACCGCCACCACGGTATGTACACACCTGCAGGACCTACGCGAAGAGCTGCGCCGCTCCCGCGCGACGGCCGCCGACGCCGCAGCGCGCGCAGGATGCCGGCTCGTAGCGGTCGGCACACCGATCTTCGAACCTCCGAGCGGATCGGTCACCGCCACGCCTCGCTACCAACGCATGGCACAGCACTATCGTGGCGTCGCCGACGGCGTGATCTGCGGATGCCACGTGCATATCGGTGTCGACGATCGTGACCGCGCGGCCCAGCTCATCAACCATCTGCGCCCATGGCTTCCCGCCCTGCTGGCGCTGACCGCCAACTCGTCGATCACCGACGGCCGGGACACCGGATATGCCAGCTGGCGATACCTGCGGTGGGGGCGCTGGCCGAGCGCGGGACTGCCCCCGCAGTGCGCCTCGGCCGCGGAATACGACGCGGCGGTCGAATCGCTGCTCACCACCGGCACGATCCTGGATCCTCGAATGGTCTATTGGGATGTGCGGATCTCCGCGCATCATCCGACCCTCGAGATCCGCATCGCGGACGTGCCCGCGACCGTCGAGGAGACCGTCACGCTGGCCACCTTGGTGTATGCATTGGTCGCCCAGGCGACGGCATCGATCGAACGCGGCGAGCCGACGCCCTCGGTCGATCAGGAGCTGCTGCGCGCGGCGTGCTGGAGAGCGGCCCGGGACGGTCTGGCCGGGCGCGGTGTCGATCTCGGCTCTGGGCAGTTGGTTCCGGCAGTCGACTTGATCTGGCGACTGCTCGCTCAGGTCCGGCCGATCCTGGAGGAACTCGACGTCTACCGCTCCGTGCACGACACTCTGTCGGGAACCCTGGATCGAGGTAATGGGGCGATCAGGCAGCGTCGCATTCTCGAGAGCGGGGGTTCCTTCACCGATGTGGTTGCCGACGCGGCGCGACGCACTGTGGAGGGCTACGGGCCGGATCTGCGTCCGTCATGACCGACACGACAGCCGGGGTGCCGCGCTTGCGGACCGACGCTCATCGGGGAGCGGATCGTCCTAACCTCGGGCCGAGCTCGCACCGTATCGAAAACCGCTGACCCGACACGATCCCGGCAAGATCGTGCCCGATCTCGCGACGGCATTGGCGAGCGGTGGGGACTGCCTCGCCGACATCAGCCAACTGCGGGCTCACCCGGAGATCTTCGGTGCGGTGGCCTCCGACCCCACCGTCTCCCGCCTGATCAGCGTGTTGGCCGTCGACGCCGACACCGCGCTCGCCGCGATCGACCGGGCCCGCGCCACAGCCCGTCGCCACGCCTGGACCGCCGCCGGTGCGTCGGCTCCCGAGCACGCCATCGACGAAGCGCATCCGCTGGTCCTCGACATCGATGCCACCGAAGGTCACCGCGCATTACGAGAAGGAACAGGCCGCCCCGACGTTCACGCGAGGCTTCGGTTTCCATCTGCTGTGCGCGTTCGCTGACCACGGCGTGGGCGGCACCGGTGAACCCGTCGCGATGCTGCTGCGGCCGGGCAACTCGGGATCGAACACCGCCGCCGATCCTCCCCCAAGCACTACGTGCAGGGCGGTACCCCCATCACCGTCGTGCAGGACGCACTCGCGCAGCTGCCGCTCGACCCGGGATACCGGGTCGGGAAGAAGGTGCTGGTGCGCATCGACGGTGCCGGCGACACCCACCAACTGATCGAGTATCTGACCAAGCGGCGCCTGTCGTACGCCCCCGCGAGCGGGAGGGACCCCCAGGTCGGATTGGGGTTGACCGACGCCCACGCCGAAGCGATCGACCTGGTTCCTGATCGGGCCTGGACCCCGGCCTACGACGCCGACGGACAGGTCCGCGACGGCGCCTGGGTGACGGAGTTGACCGGCCTGCTCGATCTGTCGTCGTGTCGACAGGCATGCGGGTGATCGTCCGGAAAGAGAGGCCGCATCCGGGTGCGCAGTTGCGGTTCACCGACCGGGACGGCCTACGCCTGACCGCGTTCGTCACCAACCCCCGGCGCGGGCAACTCCCGGACTTGGAGCTGCGGCACCGGCGTCGGGCCCGGTGCGAGGACCGGATCCGAGCAGCGAAAGTCACTGGGCTGCAGAATATTCCGCTGCACGGTTTCGATCAGAACCGGATCTGGCTCGCGCTCGTGCAGCTCGCATGCGAGCTGACCGCGTGGATGCAGATGCTCGCATTCACCGAGGTTACGGCACGCAGGTGGGAGCCGAAACGACTGAGGCTGCTGTCGACCGCGGGGAGGATCGCCCGACACGTCCGCCGTGTTCGTCTGCCGTTGGCCATCACAGCTCCGGATGTCGATGTCCTTCGTGGTCGGCCTGAATCGGCTCGCAGCGCTTCCTGCGCCTGCGTGACCTGCACGTACCTGCTCCATCGAGAGGAAGGAACTGTTTCCGGGGCCGTGGACCTCGGCGTCACCCGACCGTGTCGGGCAGTCGACCGTGGATGCACACCGCATCCACGGTCTCCCCACCGAATCCGAAGCTGCTCAGTCCGACACGTGATCCGCGCGAAAGATCGAGGCTAAGCAAGTATTCCTCGGCCTCGTCATTTCTCACGGGTTTGCCACGTGCAGCACGGTCTTGGCATCGGAACGCGCAAGCCGCGGATTCTCGCAGCTCGGAGTAAGTCCTGGGCTCTGCCCCGGTTGTGTGAAATGACAAGTAGATCTGTTGGCGGTTCGAAGGTTTCGAAATAGGATGTGACCCGGATTCATTTGCGCGCCGGAATATTGATGACGCAATACCCGCCGATGGACTCTTGATACCATCCGGCATGCCGCCACAATTGTTGTGACTGGCGACACACGCAGCTCGCCGGTTCATCGACAGCTCCAGGGTCGACGACGCCTTCCTATCCGGGGAGGGACGATCAGCTTCACGCACGCGCGCGCACGATTCGCCTACCGGGCGTCGAACCGTGAGAGCTCTTTCATATGCTTGGCGGTACGCACGCCGTAATCGGCGTCGGTCGCGTACGGTTCCACCGATCCGGACACCGACCGGCGAGTGACGTGCGTCTCGTCTGGGCTGCACCCAACAGCCTGCGACGTGTCAGACGAGCCGGAAAGGCAGAGGAGCGCAGTGAGCACCCCGGAATTGGCACAGTGGAACTCGCAAGAGGCTATTGCGGAAGCAATGATCCCGATCATCGGCGGTCTGCACCGCCGGCATTCGGTCACGATCTTGCTTCACAGCCGCTCCCTCGTGAACAAGTCGGTGATCGGTATCCTGCGGACGCACCGTTTCGCGCGTCAGATCCGCGGCGACGAGCTGTCGGTCGAGGCAACCTTCCCGTTCCTCCAGGCATTGACCGACCTCGACCTGCAGCCGTCGAAGATCGACCTCGGCCTGCTGGTGACGGATTATCAGGCCCAGGGTGCCGGACGATCCATCCCGGATTTCGTCGCTGAGAGCCTCGCGGATCTGGTCGGCGGCGCGCAGACGAGCCCCGCGAAACCGCAGGACGTGGTCCTGTACGGGTTCGGGCGAATCGGCCGGCTCGTCGCCCGTCTGCTCATCGAGAAGGCAGGCTCGGGCAATGGGCTGAACCTGCGTGCTGTGGTGGTCCGTAAGGGAGGTGACGACGACCTGACCAAGCGTGCCTCTCTGCTGCGTCGCGACTCCGTCCACGGACAGTTCAACGGCACGATCAAGGTCGACACCGAGAACAACGCCTTGGTCGCCAACGGCAATGTCATCAAGTTCATCTACAGCAACGATCCGGAAAGTGTCGACTACACCGAGTACGGCATCGACAAGGCCATCCTGGTCGACAACACCGGAATCTGGCGCGACCGCGACGGTCTGTCGAAGCATCTCCGCCCCGGTATCGCCAAGGTGGTGCTCACCGCACCGGGTAAGGGTGATCTCCCGAACATCGTGCACGGTGTCAACCACCGCGACCTCGACCCGGACGAGACGATCGTGTCGTGCGCGTCCTGCACCACCAATGCCATCGTTCCGCCGCTGAAGACCATCGACGACAAATTCGGTGTGGTGCGTGGTCACGTCGAGACGGTGCACTCGTTCACAAACGACCAGAACCTGCTGGACAACTACCACAAGGCCGACCGTCGCGGACGTTCCGCGCCGTTCAACCTGGTGCTCACCGAGACCGGCGCCGCTTCGGCGGTCGCGAAGGCGCTTCCCGATCTGAAGGCGAAGATCACCGGCAACTCGATCCGCGTTCCTACGCCGGATGTGTCCGTCGCGATCCTTCACCTTCAGCTGACTCGTGAGACCACCAAGGAAGAGGTGCTCGAGCACCTGCACCAGGAGTCGCTCACCGGTGCGCTGCGCCGCAACCTCGACTACACCTCGGCCACCGACGCAGTGTCGAGCGACTTCATCGGCTCGCGCGCGGCGTGCATCATCGATGCCAATGCAGCGATCGTCGACGGCGACACCGCCATCCTCTACGTCTGGTACGACAACGAGTTCGGTTACTCGTGCCAGGTGGTGCGTACCGTCCAGTACCTGTCGGGTGTGGAATACCCCGTCTACCCCATCACGGAAGCCGGCCCCGTGGAGCATGTCGAGGAACCTGCCACTGCACAGGCATAACAGTCCTGCACGGATAGCAGTAACGACAGTCCGCTAGGGACCCGCCGACGAGGGAACCCATCCTTACCTGAGGATGGGTTCCCTTTTGCGTGGGGCCATTGGTGGCGTCGAGGAGGAGTAGCGGCCGTCGAAACTCGGGGGAGGTTGTGTGCGGTCCCGGCGAAGAACACGCACACAACCTCCCCCGAGTTCGTCACTCTGGAACTGATGCACACTGCGCGGTCGGCGAACTCTCCGGCCCGACTCGGTCAGGGCTGGTAGTCGGGGTACTTCGTGTGCAGCTGGAAGTACCCCGTCACGTTCTCGCGGAGCCAGTCCTTGCCGTCCTCGGGTGTGCGACCGTCGCAGATCGCGTCGCCTTCGATGCAGACTCGTTCGACGTGGATCTCACCGAAGTCGTTCCGGCCGCCGCCGAGCGTCACACCGGGAGCGACGGGACCCGGGAACAGGGTCTCGACGCCGCGGTCGTCGCGGGGGTCGGAATAGAGGACGCCCGAGATCCGTTCGGGGGGAACGGACCCGTCGGCTGCGATCTCGGCGAGAACATCGCCCGCGATCGAGGCGCCCTGCGAGTAGCCGAGCACCAACAGGTCCGAGTCGGGGCAGGTGCTGTGTCGGACGGTGATGGTCTGGCGGAGTCGCTGATGCCCGATCTGCTTCGACCTGTCGTAGGCGATGGTGCCGTCGTCGTCGATGCCGTCGAAATCGTCGTGCGAGCCGGTCCCGGGCAACGGCACAACCACTGCGGGGTAGCGGATGTGTTCGACCACGGTGCCGGGAGACTCGAACCGAGCGGAGATCTTCGCCAAGGGGGATGCCGGGTCGATCGAGTCGCGGGTTTCGAAGCCGCGGGTTCCGTCGACGGCGAGGACGTACCGTTCAGGGCAATTGCGGACCGGGTCAGCGGACGCGGAACCGACCGGACCCGCGACGCTCAGACCTGCGGTGAGCAGACCTGCGGCGAGCAGGCCGACGGTGCGTGTGCGTCTGCGATCGATCCGGGACATGCGCGATTCTCCTCGTGTGCCCCCGACAGACAAAAACTGCGGTCGATGATATCGATGTCCCGTTTGTTCGTCATGTTAAGGATGCGTGCTTTTCGGTGATCGTGGTCACCCCCGACCGGTGACTCCGGTGGCATGTCCGTCAGGGCTGGTCGGCCGGGATTCGGGCGGCCAGCTCGGTGATGAAGCCGGCGATCTCGTCGGGGTTCTCTTCGGCCATGAAGCGGCCGCTGGTGGTGCCCTGGTAGGTGAGATCGGGTGCCCACGCCTGCCAGAGGGCCGAGGCGTCGAAGCCCAGTTGCGAGCCCCAGTCCTGGGAGATGACCGCGACGGGCATGGTGAGCCGAGCCCCGCCTTCGCGGTCGGCGAGGTCCATGTCGAGATCGATGCCGGCGGTGGCGCGGTAGTCGGCCACGATCGAGTCGACAGAGTTGATCGAGCTGGTGACGTAGTGATCGCGCTCCTCGGGCGTGAAGGTGGTTCCGGTGGGGTCCCACGCATCGAGGAACGAGCCGAAGAATTCCGGGGCGACAGCGGCGATCATCTTCTCGGGCATCCCTGCGGGCTGGGCCATGAGGTAGAGGTGCCAGGCAACCTTGGCGTTCACGCCCTGAAGTACGGCCCCGGTGTCCATCGTGGGAAGGACGTCGAGGATGCCGAGGTAGTCGACGGCGTCGGGGTGGTCGAGTCCCGCACGGGCGGCGACGAGCGCACCGCGGTCGTGACCGACGAGCCCGAAGTGGTCGAAACCGATCTCGCGGGCGACCGCGACGATGTCGTTCGCCATGGTGCGCTTGGAATACGACTCGGGATTGTCGGCCGGGGGTTGGTCGCTGGCGCCGTAGCCGCGCAGGTCGGGCACGATCACGGTGTGGTCCTCAGCGAGTGCGTGGGCGACGTGGCGCCACATGTAGTGGGTCTGCGGGAAACCGTGCAGCAGGACGACGGCCGGACCTTGCCCACCGACGGCGACGTTGAGCCTCACGCCGCCGTCCACGGTGATCGTGCGGTAGGTGAAGTCCTCGATGGTGCAGCGGGTCATGGGGTCTCCGTAGTCGTAGTCGTGGTGGAGGTTTCGGGGTGGCCGGAGAAGATCCCGGCGGGCAGGTCCGTTCGGCCGGCGGACGCGGTGAGCGCGGGAATGATGACGGTGTCGACGAGGGCTTCGAGGTAGGTGTCGTCGACGGTGAGACCGTTCGCTCGTCGCAGGAGCAGGACGGTTCCCACGACCTCCTCGTATGCGAATGATTGAGCGCCCGAAGGGAGTTCGCCTCGCGCAACGGCATCGTCGAGGACCGCCTGGGGGAGACGTGCGCCTGTCGGGCCGACGGTCTCCTCGATGGCGTCGCACAACTCCGGGTCTTCGAGTCCCGCGTGGAGCAGCATGAAGGCGGCGTTGCTGTCGGTTGCGGACATGGTGAGGCTGAGGCGTTGCGCAAGCATCAGCAGATCGTCGCGGAGTGTGTCGCCGCGCCGGAGTGGAACCGCCGAGGGATGCGCAGGGGCGTCCTTCACTGCTGCGAGCACCATGTCGCGCTTGGACGGCCAACGTCGATACAGCGTTGCCTTCGACGCCTGGCAACGTCGAGCGACTGCTTCGAACGTCACGCCCTCGTAGCCTTGTTCGGCCAGTAGTTCGAGAACGGTGGTGGTGATCCGACGCTCGAGTTCGGCGTCGCGTGGACGTCCGCGTTGCGCAGGCGGCTCATTCAGATACGACACGTTCCGTATCGTAAACCAGGCGGCCGCTGTTCGGCGAACTGCAGGGTCGACACCCGCGTCTTTCCGGTCGCGGTCGATTGTGATGCACTGTCTCGCTGTCGGCATAACGGACATCGGCGAGGAGATCGGTATGGGATTGAGGTATCACCATCTGGCGTTCGGCCCGGAGGCGGTCGCTCGTCAGGAAGCTGCGGGCAGCATCGTTGCCTATGGTGCCGACCTCGACGAACCCGACCGAGGACCTCAGCCGTTGGGTGACCGGGAACTCGCTCTCGTACGCGAAAGCTTCCAGTTCCACATGGCGACGGTGACCCCGAGCGGATGGCCCTATGTCCAGTACCGCAGCGGACCCGTCGGGTTCCTGCACCACCTCGGTGGGCAGACGATCGGGTTTGCGGATCACCGAGGCAACCAGCAGTTCGTCTCGGTCGGGAACATCGCGGACAACGGGAGGGTCGCGCTGTTCCTCGCCGACTTTCCGCTGAAGAGGCGGTTGAAGGTCTTCGGTACCGCGCGGGTGGTCGATGCGGACGACGACCCGCAGCTTCTCGACCGGCTGCGCGATCTCGGTGACGGGCGGAGAATCTCGGCGCGATGTGAGCGAAGCATCGTCATCGATGTCGAGGCCTTCGACTGGAACTGCTCGCGGAGCTTGATCCCGCAGTACACCGACGAAGCGGTCCGCGCCCGGATCCGTCCCTACATCGACGAGATCAACGACCTCCGAGCCGAAGTGGATTCTCTTCGGGCACAGCTGAAGGCGGTGGGGGAGAACTGACGGCCGCCGAGGGGCGCGCGTGCAGGCTCAATCCCGGCCGAGCTGTCCGACAACCAGATGCAGTGCCGCCGTGGTGGTGAGAGTCCGGACCCGTTCGCGGTCTCCGGGGAAGCGGCGGGTGACCGTGTACGTCGGCCGTCCCTCGATCGCGACGCCGAAGCACACCGTGCCCACAGGCTTGGCCTCGGTTCCCCCGTCGGGGCCGGCGACCCCGGTGGTGGAGACCGCGACGTCGACCTTCAGGCGCCGTCGGGCACCCTCGGCCATGGCTGCGGCGACCTGCTCGCTCACCGCCCCGTGTTCCGCGATCATCTCGGCCGGTACGTCGGTCAGATCGGACTTCGCGTCGTTGGAGTACGAGACGACGCCACCCATGACATAGGCCGACGACCCGGGACGGTCGGTGAGCCGCGCGGCGACGAGTCCGCCGGTGCACGACTCCGCAGTCGCGATCGTGCGGCCGTCGAGGACGGCGATCAGCTGGTCGTCGATGGTAGAACCGTCGGTCGAGAAGATCTCGCGTCCATGGTGTTCGGTGAGGACGTCGAGAAGGCGATGGTAGATGTCCGCGTCACCGGAGGCGACTCGCGTCACCATGTCGAGTTCGCCGTGTCGGAGACAGGTGGTGATCTCGAGGCGTTCGAGGCCGGCGATCTCTGATTCGGCCCGGCGCAGCGTCTCGGCGAGTTGTGCCTCGTGCAATCCGTAGGCGCGCACGGTGTGCTGCTGCAGGTCGTCGGCTCGCGTCAACACGTCGGCGACCGCGGGGGAGGCGACCGCGCTCGGCCACATCGCCTGCAGCTCACCGGGCGGGCCGGGCAGGATGACGATGGTCGGTACCGGCCGTTCGCCGGTGACCGCGGGGATGACCACGCCCGGCGCTGTACCGGTGGGCGGCAGGGCGGTGGCACCGGCGGGCACGTGCGCCTGCTTCCGGATCCCGATACGCGTCGGCCCGGTGTCGAGATCGGGGGTGTCCGGGCGGAACCGGCGGATGACACCTGCGATGTGTTCTTCGAGTTCGGGGTCGAGCAGCAGTTCGCGATCGCAGTACTCGGCGACGGTGGGGACGGTGAGGTCGTCGGCGGTGGGACCGAGACCCCCGCTGGTGACGATGAGATCGACGCCCTGCTCGGTGAGGAACCGTAACTGTGCGGTCAGGTCGGCGGGCCGGTCACCGCAGATCGTGATGTGGGCGACGTCGACGCCGAGTTTCAGGAGTTGGTCGGACAACCACGGTCCGTTCAGGTCGGAGATCCTCCCCGTCAGCACTTCGGTCCCGGTCACGATGATTCCTGCACGCACGCTCACGGAGCCGAGCCTAGTCGGCGACGATCATCGTGGACGCCTCACTGCCTTGTTGCGACGGTCTGCGAGGCGGGCGAGCTCACGAAGCATGCCGGGAGCCCGGCGCGCCATGGTCAATACTGCCCGGTCCGAGACGGTCGGGCGTGGTGGCAGCGCAGGCTGTGCAGGACGGGCCCCGACCGTCGCCCTGAACACCTGGACCTGACCGGGCACACCCTTGAGCCGATGCCTGCCCAGGTCGGTGAAATCGAAATCTCCGCCGACCGCAAGCTCGCGCACCGCCTGTGAGCATCGCACCTCGCCAGGCCCGGAGGAGGCAGCGATCCGCTCCGATATGGACCGTCATTCCGGTCAACCCGGGACCGGCGCGGGTCACCGACCCGACATGCACGCCGGAGCGCACAGTAAATCCGAGAGTCGATGTCGATCGGATGATCCGGTGCGCGCACTGCAGTGCGGCCACTGGACCGTCGAAGACACTGAGGGTCCCATCGCCCGCGATGCCCACCAGCATGCCTCCGCCGGCCTCGACCTCCGCACGCACGAGTCGGTCGTGCGCGCCCAGCAACCTCGCGAACCGGTTGTCACCGACCTCCGCGAGCAGGTCGGTGGAGCGGACGACATCGGTGAACAGAACCGCGCCCAGGAACCGATCGGCCTCGACCGGATGGTCCGTGCCGCTGACGAGTTCCTCCACGTGGTCGAGAACAGGAATCAGCACTTCACCCAGGGTTGCGCCGAGGGCGATCGGTGGCAGCTCGTAGAAGCGGCCGTTCGGAATCTGCGCGGCCATCCTGCGGCCGGCCTCTCGAGCGAACAGAGTGTCCGGCTGATGCAACACCTTCGTCGGGCATTGGATTGCCGGCAGAATCAAGGAGTAGTTCGCGCGGAGAGCCCACTCGAGATGTTTCTGGGCAGTTCTCGGTGTGGCGGAGCAGCGTTCGAGCAGCGCCATGATCCGTCGATTGTGTGGGACATCGAGGGTCGGGTGCGCCAGGGACGTGAGCTTCCCTTGACCCCAGCATGCGTACGCATCCCGATACGAATCGACGAACCGGTCTCGCTCGTCAGCAGTCCATCCTGGTGGCGGATCACCGTCGGACAGCAGGGTATCGGACCAGGGTTCGGCGAGGACCAGCCCGGAAACGCGGTCGGGGTGCCGAGCGGCTACCAGGGCAAGGGGCCCGCAGGTGCTGGCTGCGCCGACGAGCGTGGCGCGATCGACCTCGGCGTCGTCGAGCACCGCGACGACGTCGTCGGCCTGCTCCTCGAGCGTGGGGACGTGCTCGACGGGATCGGACAGTCCGAATCCGCGTCGCTGGAAGAACAGCGAACGCGCGAAGCGGGCACAAGGGACTGCTGCACGATCCGGTGACAGATTCGGTCACGCAGCCTGTGTGGCTGGTGTGGTCATGATGGTCTCGAACTCGACAGGCGTCAATCTGCCGAG
>NZ_JBNQFT010000019.1:0-97750 GCF_050321925.1 Rhodococcus sp. IEGM1339 | reverse complement strand
ACCACCGCGTCACCGACGCACTGACGGACCACCTCCATCGCCTCGATCGCTGACTCGAGTCAACCACCAGGGGTTGATCCGGCGCCGAGGGCCGGATAAAAGAGCGGTTGAACAAGGAGATCCGCCGGCGCACCGACGTCGTCGGGATCTTCCCCGACCGCACCGCCCTGATCCGCCTCGTCGGCGCCGTCCTCGCCGAACAGCACGACGAGTGGATCGAAGGACGCCGCTACCTCGGCCTCGACGTCCTCTCCCAGGCCCGAGGCGACAAACCCGCCGACACCGCCACCGAACCCGCCGAGGAGGTTGCACCAGCACTGACCGCATAACCACCCGAGGAATCACGCGGCGACCTCGTTACACCACGCATCTGGACTTGACCCGATCGCGATCCGGTCCTCGGTCGACAGATACCGGTCGCTGATCGCCGGCCGTCCGCTGCCCTCACAGGTCACACTGGTCACAGACTGTGTGTAGACGGTTCCGTGGTGGTAGTCCACCACCCGCCCATCGGGATGGATCCGCTTATTGTTCGAGCGCCGGATTCCCTGCCGCCAGTCCCGTGCGGTGCGTTCGTTGACCCCGACCTCACGGGCTGCTCGTCTGGCCGACCAGCCCGCTGCGATCAACTCCAGGCAACGACGCTTGGCTTCGAGTTTGCCCTTCGGTGAGATTTTCTCCCTGCCGACCAGTTCCTCGTCCACCAGGATCCGGCGGGCCACCGAGTGCGCGACCTTCGATGCCTTCGCCGCCCGATTGATCGACCCGGTCTCGTTGTAGACAGACACGATCAGCGCACGGTCGGCGGTGCCGGCCGGGCCACGGGATCTACCTGCCGGCCGGTCGATGGCCCTCAAGATCGCGTAGCACCGCTGCCGGGGCAGCCCGATCGCGGCCGCGGCCTCCTTGACCGGAATCCCGGCATCGATCAGTCGTGCCAGTTGGTTACCGAACCGGTCGCAGTCCTCCGTGAACGCCATGATCGTCGCAACCTCTCGTTGAGAGTGTTGCGACGATCATGTGAACCCGCCCTTCCGGGCGGTAGGGGCCTTTCCGTGTCGACGAGCGAATCGCCGGGTGGCCGTGGCGACCGAGGTCGCCGACGCTATCCGTTCTCGGGTAGGTCGCACGGCACCGCGTGGGCCGCAGCGTATCCGGGGTCGAGCGCCGACTTCACGAGGTGGAGCGATTCAGGTCGTACGAGGATCGTGGAGTGGTCGGCGGGCGAATCCGGGCAGCCGTCCTGAACCCACACGTTGTGGACCTCGGCGTCCGGTCCCGGGCGCAGGAACGAGCTCTCGGGCGGTGTGACGATCTGATCGTGGTGCGTCGCGATCGAGGTGTAGGTCACGCCGGGAAGCGTGTCGCCACCCTCGTTGAGATTGCTGAGCATGCGCGACCCGATCAGCTGCTGCTGCCCGGCCGCGCCGAGATTGCTCCCGCGGAACAGCAACTCGGCCAAGGCATCGTTGCCGTTCGTCACGCCGAGCACCGCGAGCACCGTGTACAGCTGCTGCAGGCCGTTGAAGGTGGTGCCGTGATTCGTCGCGCCCAACATGACGAGGTTCCGGACCCGGTTGCGGGAGGGATCCGTCGCGTCCGTCCCACCCTCGAACTTGAGGTACTGACGGGAGACGACACCGCCCTGCGAGTGGCCGACCAGATCCACCTGCTCGGAGCCGGTGTGCTCGCGAACGGCATCGACGAACGTTCCGAGTTCCACGGCGGACCGTTCGATGTCCGAGACACCCCAGACCGTGCGCTCGGGATCGAAGTATCCCTGCGCAGCGCCGTAGTTCAACGCGTACACGCAGTAGCCGAGCCGTGCGAGTTCGGGAGCGACGTAGACCCATGTGGGGTACATGCCCGTCCCGGTGCCGTGCACGAGGACGACCGGCCGGGGATGGTCCGGCGACGGGACGCAGCCGAGGTCGTTGGCTCCCTCGACCCCCTCACCCATCGTGCTCAGCAGGGTCGCGAGGGGGCTCCCCGGAGCGTCTGCCGAGGTGGGCAGGGGAGCCGGATCGGGCACGGTGATGGTAGGCGCCGGCGCGGCAGGGGCAGGATCGGCCGCCGATACCGCCGGGGTGGCGAACATCGACGACGCAAGGGCGAGGGCAGCAGTGGCTGTGGCTACGACGCTGCGACGCGCACGGATCATCGGTACTCCTCGACGAACATGGGGATCGTATGTTCGTGCTGGTTGGGGGATCGCCGAGTAGGATAGCAGCCCGTCGGGGGACGTTCCGGGCAGCGGAAGATCAATTCTGTTCGGCCGAGCGCCGGTAACCGACGACGGCGGGGACCACGAAGACCGCCACCATCCCCACCGACCAAGCGACCGTCTTCAGGAAGGGCTCGGCGACAGGCCCTCCCATCGCCAGCGCGCGCATCGTGTCGATCGCGCAGGACATCGGCTGGTTCGCCACGACGGGTTGCAACCAGCTCGGATACGCCATGACCGGCACGAACCCCGAGTTGAAGAACATGAGCAGGGTGCACAAAATCGAGACGGTCTCGACCAGGGGCGTGCGCCCCGGCAGAGTCGCCAGAGCTGTCACCATCATCGCGAAGCCCAGACCGAAGATCAGTGGGACCACGAGGATGAGCAGGGTGGGACCGAGGCCCTGGGTGAACCGGAAGCCAAGCGCCATGCCGGCGGCGAAGATCACGAGAGAGGTGACGAACACGCGCACCATCTCGGCCATCAACCGGCCCACGAGCCCCGCCGAACGATGAACGGGCAGCGTGTGGAAGCGGCTCAGCAGGCCGGAATCACGTTCGGTGCGCAATCCCACCGCGCTGACCACCGAGCCGAACATTGCGCCGACGAGCACGATCATGGGGACGGTGCCGAAGATCGACGAATAGCCGGTCGCGGCGGTGATGCTGTCGCCGAGCACGATGCGGAACATCACCAGGGTGAGCGCCGGATAGATGAGCGCCTGGATCATCGTGGCGGGATCACGGGCCCATCTGAGCAGCAGTCGACCGCACTGCAGGCGGCTGTGCTCCCACAACGCACCGAGGGAACTCTCGCTGCGGATGCGATCCGGTTCGGGATAGGCGAAGGCGCGGCCCGGCGTCCCTGCCCGCTCTCGCGATCGGGCCCGCGCCTGCTGTGTCTCGACGGTCTCGCTCATCGATTCACTCCCGCCTCGTCGCGGCCCACACGGCGCCCGGGATGCAGATCACGGCCAGCCCGATCATCCAGAACAGGCTCGGCCGGAAGACTTCCCAGGTCACCCCGTCCTGGGCCATATCGCGCATCGCGAAGGAGAACTGCGAGATCGGCTGGTTGCGGACGAACGGTCTGATCCACTCGGGAAATCCCTCCTCGGGCACGAAACCGCACGAGAGCATCCCGAGGATCAGCTGCGGCAGGGTCAGCGCCTGCGCTGTCGCCTCGGGGCTCCGGGACAGACATCCGATCGCGTCGGCGCCCAGGCACAACAACAGGCTGATGATCAGTGCGGTCGCGCAGAACAACACTGCCTGCCCGGGGCCGGCGGAGAAACGGAAACCGATGAAATAACCGAATCCGATCGCGGCGGCCAAGGAGATGACCGACCGCACCATGCTCGCCGTCATCCGTGAGGCCAGGGGCGCCGCCGGGGCGACGGGCAGCGTCTGCAGACGCGAGGTCACGCCGGTCGTGCCCTCCTGCGCTGCCAGCTGCGCCGCCGAGATGGCGGTGAAGGCCATCGACTGCAGCACGATGATGGGCATCAGGAATTGCGCGTAGTCGATGCCCTGCAACTGCATGACGAATTTGAGCGGCAGATAGAAACCGAGACCGAAGACGAACGGTGCCAGGACCGCGAGGACCAGTTCGCCGTACCGCGCCATCGTGCGCAACGACCGGAGCGTCAGCACCCACCACTGCTCGACCCCCGACGGCGTGATCCGGCGGTGGACGCCTCCCCGGCGTGCGGGAAGGGTGGACGAGGAGTCGGTGAACGAGACCGTGGGGGTCTCCGTCCCGCGGACCGTCTCGTCGGTGCGGGCCGTCACGGCCGCTCACCTGCCGACGCAGGCTCCGCCCGCTCCGGGTCGGGAAGTGCTGCCGGGCCGCCGTCCGTGAGGCCACCGTCCGCCGGGTTTCTGGCGTCGGGAGCGGATGCGGAGTGCCTGGTGAGGCGGAGGAAGACGTCGTCGAGCGAAGGACGTCGCAGGCCGATGTCGGCGAGTTCGATGCCCAGGGGTTCGATGCGCCGCAGCACCTCGGTGAGGGTCGCGGCGCCGTCAGGCGCCGGGACGGACACCCGATCCGTGTCGGGGACCGTGCCCACGAGCACGTCCTGGGGGAGGAGACCGTCCAGGACGTGCAGGATCTCGGGGATCGCCCGCGGGTCCACCGGAACGATCTCGCAGTGGGTGCCACCGGCGGAGGACTTCAGCTGGTTCGCGGTGCCCTCCGCGATCACGGTGCCCTTGTCGATGACGATGATGTTGTCGCTCAGCACGTCGGCCTCTTCGAGGTACTGCGTGGTCAGCAGCACCGTGATGCCCTGCTCCTTGAGCGCTGCCACCAGCGACCACACACCCTGCCGGCTGCGCGGGTCGAGACCGGTGGTCGGCTCGTCGAGGAAGACCACCTTGGGCCGGACCACGAGGCCGCACGCGATGTCGACCCGTCGACGCATACCGCCGGAGTAGCCCTTCACTGGACGGCGACCGGCGTCGACGAGATCGAACTCCCGGAGCAGCTCGTCGGCGCGTCGGGTAGCGGACTTCTTGTCCAGGCCCATCAGGCGCCCGAACAGGATCAGGTTCTCCCGGCCGGTGAGAGTGTCGTCGAGTGCTGCGAACTGGCCGGTCATCATGATCGAACGCCGGACCGCCGCGGCGTCGGCGACCACGTCGTGCCCGGCGACCACGGCGCGACCCGAGGTGGGGCGCAACAGCGTCGACAGCACCTTGACCATCGTGGTCTTGCCGGCGCCGTTGGGGCCGAGGATGCCGAGGACACGGCCCGGCGGTGCAGAGAAGCTGATCCCGTCGAGTGCGTGGACGTCGCCGAACGACTTGTGGACGTCCTCCACGAGAACTGCCTGGTCGTGATCGCTCACATCACACCCCGCCGTAGATCTCGGTCCCCGTCGGGGACGGGTCGGTCCGTCACCGTCGGAATCGTACCGGGGCGAACGGTCCCGGGAGGGGCGGACGGACATGCGCGTCGGCGCCGACGCCCTGCCCCTTGGGGTGTCCACGCCGGCCGGTCAGGACCAGACGCCGAGATCGTCGAGGTGTTCGACGAGTCGATGGGCCCCGTCGGTGAAGTGTTCGCGCGTCTCGCGTCCGGCGGCCTCGACGTCACCGGTGCGCAACGCCTGCAGCAACCGTTCGTGCGAGGCGACCGCATCCGTCCCCCAGCTGCGCGCCTTCTCCTAGTACATGATCCGCCTTGTCACTTCACGGTCTCGGTAGCATCACAGCCGGAGGTGACATGTGGCACACCTACCGTGCCCTAACCTGGCTCGCAACGCACTGGATGGTTTGGTTGGCGGGTGAGCACCGGAGTATCACGCCGACGGTTACTGGGAGGGGCCGCCGGCGGATTGTTCGCGTGGGGTGCGACCGCGGGGAGCGGTCGTGCGGCCCCGCCACGCAGGCTTCCTCCACCCGACACCGTCACCGATCCCGCGAGGATGAGTGCGGTCGAGGCGGCAGCGTTGCTGCACGCCGGCGAACTGCACCCGCGCGAACTGCTCGATGCCTGTCTGGACCGCACGCGCTCGTACGACGGAGCGATCGGTGCGTGGATCCGGCTCTACCCCGAAGTGGCCTACGCGGCGGCCGAGGCGGCGGGGGAGCGGCTCGCCCGTGCGCGCCGCGATCGGACCCCGGCGCCGCTCGTGTGCGGGCTCCCGATCGCTCTCAAGGACATCTTCGCGGTGTCCGGGCTTCCGCTCACCGCGTCGAGTCGCGTCCTCGAGGGCAACATCGCGGCCGGGCACTCGGGTGTGTGGCGTCGACTCGAGGACGCCGGTGCGGTGCTCATGGGGCACGCGCACACCGACGAGTTCGCGATCGGTGTCGCCACCCCTCAGGTGGGCAATCCGTGGAACACCGAGATGTCGCCCGGCGGATCGTCCGGCGGCAGCGCGGCCGTGCTCGCCGCGCGGTTCGCGCCCCTCGCGATCGGTAGCGACACCGGCGGTTCGGTCCGGTTCCCGGCGAGCGCCTGCGGTGTCTCGTCGATCAAGCCGACCTACGGGCGCATCACCTCGCACGGCATGATCCCGCTGACCTGGACCCGCGACCACGTGGGTCCGATGGGCCGCAGCGTCGCCGACGCGTCCCTGATGATGACCGTGCTCGCGGGCGCGGATCCGGCCGACCCGATCACGGCACTCGGCCCCGACGTTCCCGAGGGCGGTTATCCGGTGACGGCCGCCGGGGGAGCGAGTCCCCTCGCCGGCGTGCGGATCGGACTGCCCGTGAACACGAATCCCGCACCCCCCGAGGCGGTGCAGCGCGTCGTCGACGACGCGGCACGGGTGGCGGAATCGCTCGGTGCGGTCACGGTCCCGGTGACGATGCCGTCCCTGCCGGAATCCCTCGCGACCGGCGACCAGGTCGAGATGGGTGCCTACCACCAGCAGTTCACCGACCGGCTCGGCCTGTATCGCCCCGAGAACGCGGTGGCCGCGGGCACGGCGGTGGCCTCGCTGGCCGTGCCGGTGGGCGACTACCTCACCTTCGAACGCGACCGTCTGCGGTACCAGAGCGACTACAACCGGATGTTCGTCGACCAGGATCTCGACGCGATCATGCTGCCCGGCGCCTCCGTCGACGGCGCACGACGCCAGGAGTTCCTCGGCATCAGTGTCACGGCCGGAGTGACGGGCCCCGTGCGATGGGCGAACTACTCCGGTGCCCCCGTGGTGACCCTGCCCGCCGGGTACTCCGCCGCGACGGGGATGCCGGTCGGTGTGCAGCTCGGTGCGCGGCCGTGGCAGGACGAACGTCTCATCGGCATCGGGCTCGAACTGCAGGAGGCACTGCCGATCTGGCGCGACGAGCCGCAGCTCGTCGCCGCCGGCGCACGGGTCCCCGAGGTCGCGCAGGTGCAGCCGGGCCCCGGTCCCGACCCGACGAATACGATCGGGGCGGCCGCTCCGGTTCGGACCCTGCCGATGAACCCCATCGGCTAGGTTCGACCACGCGGATCCGACCGCACGGCGTATCGCCGAGGTGTACATCACGCACCGTCGTGAGTTGAACTCTCGGCCGTGCTCCTGCATACTGGTCGGGTTGCCTTGACCGGGCCATGGATGTTTTGCGGCTCGGATCGGGAAAGACGTGACAGTCGCGGATCGAGCCTCACGGCCTGGTCGCGGCCACATGCAAGACGGAAGCAGTACCCCTGTGTGCTCCTGTGGAGCGCAGCCGGTTCCGTTCCTTGCGGTGTCGAAGCCTTCGAGCATCGACGCCGGGGAATGAGCGGCGGGCCGACACGCCCGACCGCGTGGGCCGGAGAACAATGACAGATGAACAGCGGCAAGCGGATCGGATACGTCCGGCTCGCACTGTGTTTCGAGCGCTGTTCTCGGTCGCCGTTCCCCGGGGAACTGTGCAGACGAGGTGGTTTCCGGCTCCGCCGGGATCACGAAACGCGGCAAGAAAAGGACACTAAGCGTGGCGGGACAGAAGATCCGCATCAGGCTCAAGGCCTATGACCACGAGGCGATCGACGCATCTGCGCGCAAGATCGTCGAGACGGTGACCCGTACGGGTGCCCGCGTGGTCGGCCCGGTGCCGTTGCCCACTGAAAAGAACGTGTACTGCGTCATCCGCTCGCCGCACAAGTACAAGGACTCGCGCGAGCACTTCGAGATGCGGACGCACAAGCGGCTCATCGACATCCTCGACCCGACGCCGAAGACCGTCGACGCGCTCATGCGCATCGATCTCCCGGCGAGTGTCGACGTCAACATTCAGTGACATTCGATTACAGCGAGCTTGTGAAAGACGCAGCGGAGACAACACATGACTAACCAGATCAAGGGAATCCTGGGCACCAAGCTCGGCATGACCCAGGTCTTCGACGAGAACAACCGGGTTGTCCCGGTCACCGTCGTCAAGGCCGGACCGAACGTGGTCACGCAGATCCGCACCGAGGAGCGCGACGGCTACAACGCCGTGCAGCTCGCCTACGGTGCCATCGCGCCGCGCAAGGTCAACAAGCCGGTTCGCGGCCAGTTCGAGAAGGCCGGCGTCACGCCGCGCCGTCACCTGGTCGAGCTCCGGATCGAGGACGCCTCCGAGTACGAGGTCGGCCAGGAACTCACCGCCGAGGTGTTCGAGGACGGCGCCTACGTCGACGTCACCGGCACCTCGAAGGGCAAGGGCTTCGCCGGCACCATGAAGCGTCACGGCTTCGCCGGCCAGGGTGCGTCGCACGGTACGCAGGCCGTGCACCGTCGTCCGGGCTCCATCGGTGGTTGCGCCACCCCGGGCCGCGTGTTCAAGGGCACGCGCATGTCCGGCCGTATGGGCTCCGACCGCATCACGACGCAGAACCTCTCGGTCCACAAGGTGGACGCCGAGAACGGTCTGCTGCTGATCAAGGGCGCGATCCCGGGTCGCAAGGGCGGCCTCGTGATCGTCAAGACCGCAGTGAAGGGTGGTGCACGGGCATGACCAGCACCGAGACCGCAACCAAGCTGACCCTGGACGTCAAGGCCCCCGGTGGCCAGACCTCCGGCTCCGTCGATCTCCCCGCCGAGATCTTCGACGCTCCCGCGAACATCGCGCTGCTGCACCAGGTCGTCACCGCGCAGCTCGCCGCGGCCCGCCAGGGAACGCACGCCACCAAGACCCGCGGCGAGGTCCGCGGCGGTGGCAAGAAGCCGTACCGCCAGAAGGGCACCGGCCGCGCACGTCAGGGCTCGACCCGTGCGCCGCAGTTCGCCGGCGGTGGCACCGTCCACGGCCCGCAGCCGCGCGACTACAGCCAGCGCACCCCCAAGAAGATGAAGGCCGCCGCCCTGCGCGGAGCCCTCTCCGACCGGGCGCGCAACGAGCGCATCCACGTGATCACCGAACTCGTCGCGGGTCAGACCCCGTCGACGAAGAGTGCTCGCACGTTCCTGGGCGAGATCAGCGACCGCAAGAAGGTCCTGCTCGTCGTCGGCCGTGAAGACGTGGCGGCGTGGAAGTCGGTTCAGAACCTTCCCAACGTCCACGCGCTCGCGCCGGATCAGCTGAACACCTACGACGTGCTCTACAGCGATGACGTCGTGTTCAGCGTCGAGGCGCTCAACACGTTCATCCACGGGCCGGCCGAGTCCGGCCAGGAAGTGAAGGAGGAGAGCAAGTGAGCACGATCGCCGATCCTCGCGACATCCTGCTGGCTCCCGTCGTCTCCGAGAAGTCCTACGGGCTGATGGAAGAAGGCACCTACACCTTCCTGGTCCACCCGGACTCGAACAAGACGCAGATCAAGATTGCCGTCGAGAAAGTCTTCGGCGTCAAGGTGAGCAGCGTCAACACCGCCAACCGTCAGGGCAAGCGCAAGCGGACCCGGTTCGGTTACGGCAAGCGCAAGAACACCAAGCGCGCGCTCGTGACCCTCACGGCCGACAGCAAGCCCATCGAGATCTTCGGAGGCCCGGTCGCCTAGCGATCGGAACTCTCGAGAGATAGAGGACGAGAAGACTCATGGCAATCCGTAAGTACAAGCCGACTACGCCGGGCCGTCGTGGCGCCAGCGTGGCGGACTTCGCCGAGATCACTCGGTCGACGCCCGAGAAGTCGCTGGTGCGCCCGCTGCACGGTCGCGGTGGACGTAACGCGCACGGCCGCATCACCACCCGTCACAAGGGTGGCGGACACAAGCGCGCCTACCGCCTGATCGATTTCCGTCGCAACGACAAGGACGGCGTGCCGGCCAAGGTCGCTCACATCGAGTACGACCCCAACCGCACCGCGCGCATCGCGCTGCTCCACTACGTGGACGGCGAGAAGCGCTACATCATCGCCCCCAAGGGCCTCGTGCAGGGTGCCCCGGTCGAGTCGGGCCCCAACGCCGACATCAAGCCCGGCAACAACCTGCCGCTGCGCAACATCCCGACGGGTACGACCATCCACGCGGTCGAGCTGCGTCCGGGTGGCGGCGCCAAGATGGCCCGCTCCGCCGGTGCGAGCATCCAGCTCCTCGGTAAGGAAGGCACCTACGCCACGCTGCGTATGCCCTCCGGCGAGATCCGTCGCGTCGACGTGCGCTGCCGCGCCACCGTCGGCGAGGTCGGCAACGCCGAGCAGTCGAACATCAACTGGGGCAAGGCCGGCCGTATGCGCTGGAAGGGCAAGCGCCCGACCGTCCGTGGTGTCGTGATGAACCCGGTCGACCACCCGCACGGTGGCGGCGAGGGCAAGACCTCGGGTGGTCGCCACCCGGTCAGCCCGTGGGGCAAGCCCGAGGGCCGCACCCGCAAGAACAAGGCGTCCGACAAGCTCATCGTCCGTCGTCGCCGTACCGGCAAGAAGCGCTAGTCAAGGAGGGAGTTAGAGAATGCCACGCAGCCTCAAGAAGGGCCCGTTCGTCGACGACCACCTCCTGGCGAAGGTGGACACGCAGAACGAGAAGGGCACCAAGCAGGTCATCAAGACCTGGTCGCGCCGTTCCACGATTCTGCCCGACTTCATCGGTCATACGTTCGCTGTCCACGATGGACGCAAGCACGTGCCGGTGTTCGTCTCGGAGTCCATGGTCGGTCACAAGCTCGGTGAGTTCGCGCCGACCCGTACGTTCAAGGGCCACATCAAGGACGACCGGAAGAGCAAGCGTCGATGAGCACTGAAACCACCACCAACAGCGCTCGGGCTGTTGCGCGCCACGTGCGCGTGACCCCGATGAAGGCGCGCCGCGTCGTCGACATCGTTCGCGGTAAGTCCGTCGAGGAGGCCCTGGCCATCCTCAAGTTCGCGCCGCAGGCCGCGGCCGAGCCGGTCGCCAAGGTGATCGCGTCGGCCGCTGCGAACGCGCAGAACAACTACAACCTCGACCCCAGCACGCTCGTCGTCGCGACTGCGTACGTGGACGAGGGTGCGACCCTGAAGCGGTTCCAGCCGCGTGCCCAGGGCCGTGCGTTTCGCATCCGCAAGCGGTCGAGCCACATCACCGTGATCGTGGAAAGCGTCGGGTCGGCCTCGACTCGTAACCGCCGGAAGGGAGCTCAGTAGTGGGCCAGAAGATCAACCCGCACGGCTTCCGTCTGGGCGTCACCACCGACTGGAAGTCTCGTTGGTACGCGGACAAGCAGTACGCGGACTACGTCAAGGAAGATGTCGCGATCCGCAAGTTCCTGGCCTCCGGCCTCGAGCGCGCCGGCATCGCCAAGGTCGAGATCGAGCGCACCCGCGACCGTGTGCGTGTGGACATCCACACCGCTCGTCCCGGGATCGTCATCGGACGCCGCGGCGCCGAGGCCGATCGCATCCGCGCCGAGCTCGAGAAGCTGACCGGTAAGCAGGTCCAGCTGAACATCCTCGAGGTCAAGAACTCGGAGTCCGAGGCTCAGCTCGTGGCGCAGGGCGTCGCCGAGCAGCTCTCGAACCGTGTCGCCTTCCGTCGTGCGATGCGCAAGGCCATCCAGTCGGCCATGCGTCAGCCGAACGTCAAGGGCATCCGCGTGCAGTGCTCGGGCCGCCTCGGTGGCGCCGAGATGTCGCGTTCGGAGTTCTACCGCGAAGGTCGCGTCCCGCTGCACACGCTGCGCGCGGACATCGATTACGGCCTCTACGAGGCACGGACCACCTTCGGCCGCATCGGCGTGAAGGTCTGGATCTACAAGGGCGACATCGTCGGTGGCCGTCGTGAGCTCGCTGCTGCTGCTGCTGCAGCTGCTCCCGCCGACCGGCCGCGTCGTGAGCGTCCGAGCCGCCCGCGTCGTTCCGGCGCGTCGGGCACCACCGCGACGAGCACCGAGGCCGGCCGCGCCGCATCGAGCGACGCTCCTGCCTCGACCGAGAACAAGGAGGGCTGACGCAATGTTGATCCCCCGGCGGGTCAAACACCGCAAGCAGCACCATCCGAGCCGTACGGGTGCCGCCAAGGGCGGAACCCAGGTGGCCTTCGGTGACTACGGCATCCAGGCTCTCGAGCCGGCCTACATCACCAACCGGCAGATCGAGTCCGCTCGTATCGCCATGACCCGGCACATCAAGCGTGGCGGCAAGATCTGGATCAACATCTTCCCGGATCGCCCCCTCACCAAGAAGCCTGCCGAGACCCGCATGGGTTCCGGTAAGGGTTCGCCGGAGTGGTGGGTCGCGAACGTCAAGCCCGGTCGCGTGCTGTTCGAGATGAGCTACCCCAACGAGGAGATTGCGCGCGAGGCTCTGCGTCGCGCGATGCACAAGCTCCCCTGCAAGTGCCGCATCGTGACGAGGGAGGAGCAGTTCTGATGGCTACCGGTACCCCCGCCGCGGAACTCCGCGAGCTGAGCGACGAAGAGCTGACCGACAAGCTCCGCGAAGCCAAGGAAGAGCTGTTCAACCTCCGCTTCCAGATGGCCACCGGCCAGCTGGACAACAACCGTCGGCTCCGCGTGGTGCGCAACGAGATCGCCCGTATCTACACGGTGCTGCGCGAGCGCGAGCTCGGACTGGCCACCGGCCCGAATGCGGGTGACGTGGCATGAGTGAGGAAAAGGCAGTGAGCAACCAGGAACAGCGCGCGAGCCGTAAGGTCCGCATCGGTTACGTCGTCTCGGACAAGATGGAGAAGACCATCGTCGTCGAGCTCGAGGACCGGGTGAAGCACCCGCTGTACGGCAAGATCATCCGCCGTACGACCAAGGTGAAGGCGCACGACGAGAACGGTCTGGCCGGCATCGGCGACCGCGTGCAGCTGATGGAGACCCGTCCGCTGTCCGCGTCGAAGCGCTGGCGTCTGGTCGAGGTGCTCGAGAAGGCCAAGTAAGGCCTCCTCGTCCTCGACAGGACCGAGAACATGCAGCACCCCACCACCCGCACCGCGGGCGGTGGGGTGCTGTTCGTCGGGTAGTAGGTGCAGCCCTCGCGTGGGGGAGCGGTGGACGTCGCTGCGACACACCCGGTCCGGGGTGGGGAGTGACATCACAATTCGCGAATTTGCCCTGCGTACGGTATATGGCCTACTCTGGACGGGTTGCTTACGGGACCCGTGTGTGATTCGCGCGTGCGCCGCAGGCAACCGACGACCGCGTACGTCCAGGTCGGAAATCTGACGTACACACCAATCCAGGTCAAGGAGAAGTAAGTGATCCAGCAGGAGTCGCGACTGCGCGTCGCCGACAACACGGGTGCCAAGGAGATCCTCTGCATCCGCGTTCTCGGTGGCTCGTCCCGTCGCTACGCCGGAATCGGTGACGTCATCGTCGCCACCGTCAAGGACGCGATCCCCGGCGGCAACGTCAAGCGTGGCGATGTCGTCAAGGCCGTGATCGTGCGCACCGCCAAGGAGCGCCGCCGTCCGGACGGTTCCTACATCAAGTTCGACGAGAACGCTGCCGTCATCATCAAGGGCGACAACGATCCTCGCGGCACCCGCATCTTCGGACCCGTCGGTCGCGAGCTCCGCGACAAGCGGTTCATGAAGATCGTCTCGCTCGCTCCGGAGGTGCTGTGATGAAGGTGCACAAGGGTGACACCGTGCTCGTCATCTCGGGCAAGGACAAGGGCGCCAAGGGCAAGGTCATCGCGGCCTACCCGGCGACCGGCAAGGTCCTCGTCGAGGGCGTGAACCGTATCAAGAAGCACACCGCCGTCTCTGCGAACGAGCGTGGCGCCTCCTCCGGCGGCATCGTGACGCAGGAGGCCCCGATCCACGTTTCCAACGTTGCGGTCGTCGACTCGGACGGAAACCCCACCCGCGTGGGCTACCGCACCGATGAGGAAACCGGCAAGCGCGTTCGGATTTCCCGGAAGAACGGGAAGGACCTCTGACATGACTTCCACCGAGAACAAGACCCAGCCGCGCCTGAAGGCCCGCTACCGCGCCGAGATCAAGGACGCGCTGAACGCGGAGTTCGACTACGCGAACGTCATGCAGATCCCCGGCGTCGTGAAGGTCGTCGTCAACATGGGTGTCGGCGACGCCGCCCGCGACGCGAAGCTCATCAACGGAGCCGTCAACGACCTCGCGCTCATCACCGGTCAGAAGCCGGAGATCCGTAAGGCCCGCAAGTCCATCGCACAGTTCAAGCTGCGCGAGGGCATGCCGATCGGTGCGCGCGTCACGCTGCGCGGCGACCGCATGTGGGAGTTCCTGGACCGTCTCGTGTCCATTGCGCTTCCCCGTATCCGGGACTTCCGCGGCCTCAACGGCAACCAGTTCGACGGCAACGGCAACTACACGTTCGGCCTGAACGAGCAGTCGATGTTCCACGAGATCGACGTGGACAAGATCGATCGCCCGCGCGGCATGGACATCACTGTCGTGACCACCGCTACCAACAACGAAGAAGGCCGTGCCCTGCTCAAGCACCTCGGCTTCCCGTTCAAGGAGAACTGAGCCCATGGCTAAGAAGGCACTGGTCAACAAGGCCAACAAGAAGCCGAAGTTCGCGGTGCGCGCCTACACCCGCTGCCAGCGCTGCGGGCGTCCGCACTCGGTCTTCCGCAAGTTCGGACTCTGCCGCATCTGCCTTCGCGAGATGGCACACCGCGGAGAACTTCCGGGAGTTCACAAGAGCTCCTGGTGACGTGAGCGGTGGGCGGAGGACCGAGAAGTTCTCCGCCCACTGTCACGCTGTCATGGGTTCGTCGCCGATCCGTCGACGAATCCGCTATCGAAACCGAGTTTCGATGTAGGCCCACGGCCGGCATGTTCCGGCGTTGCATGGGAACCGCATCGAGAAAGGTGAACAGGTCAGCCATGACCATGACCGACCCCATCGCAGACTTCTTGACGCGTCTGCGTAACGCCAATACGGCGTACCACGACGAGGTCAAGCTCCCGTCCTCGAAGATCAAGGTGAACATCGCCGAGATCCTCAAGCGCGAGGGCTACATCTCCGACTACCGCACCGAGGACGCCGAGGTGGGCAAGACCCTCATCGTCGACCTCAAGTACGGACCTTCCCGTGAGCGCAGCCTTGCCGGCGTGCGCCGCGTGTCGAAGCCCGGCCTGCGCGTGTACGCGAAATCCACCAACCTGCCCAAGGTCCTGGGCGGCCTCGGCGTGGCGATCATCTCCACGTCCTCCGGCCTGCTCACCGATCGCCAGGCGGCCAAGCAGGGAGTGGGCGGGGAAGTCCTCGCCTACGTCTGGTAAAGGGAGGCCACCACAATGTCGCGAATCGGAAAACTCCCCGTTGCAGTTCCTTCGGGCGTCGAGATCACCATCGACGGCCAGGATGTTGCAGTCAAGGGCCCCAAGGGCAACCTGTCCCTGACGATCGCCGAGCCGATCGCCGTCGCCAAGGGCGAGGACGGGGCAATCAACGTCACGCGCCCGAACGACGAGCGTCGCAGCCGCGCGCTGCACGGCCTGTCGCGGACGCTCGTGCAGAACCTCATCGTCGGTGTCACCGAGGGTTACACCACCAAGATGGAGATCCACGGCGTCGGCTACCGCGTGGCCCTCAAGGGCAAGGACCTCGAGTTCTCGCTCGGCTACAGCCACCCCGTGCTGATCGAGGCGCCCGAGGGCATCACGTTCGCCGTCGAGAACCCCACGCGCTTCTCGATCTCGGGCATCGACAAGCAGAAGGTCGGCCAGATCGCGGCCAACATCCGCCGGCTGCGCAAGTCCGACCCCTACAAGGGCAAGGGCATCCGCTACGAGGGTGAACAGGTCCGTCGCAAGGTCGGAAAGACGGGTAAGTGATCATGAGCCAGACCGAGAACCAGAAGGCCAAGCGCATCCCGCGCGGCAAGGACGCCTCCACCACGCGTCGCCTTTCGAAGACGCGTCGTCACTTCCGCCTCCGCAAGAAGATCTCCGGCACCGCCGAGCGTCCCCGCCTCGTCGTCAACCGGTCCTCGCGCCACCTGCACGTGCAGCTGGTCGACGACCTGACGGGCACCACTCTCGCCGCAGCGTCGTCCATCGAACCCGATGTGCGCGCTCTCGAGGGCGACAAGAAGGCTCGCGGCGCGAAGGTCGGTCATCTGATCGCCGAGCGCGCGAAGGCTGCCGGCGTGGAAGCCGTGGTCTTCGACCGCGGTGGCCACACCTACAGCGGACGCATCGCGGCCCTCGCGGACGCGGCTCGCGAAAGCGGGTTGAAGTTCTGATGACCATTTTCTCGAACGGAAGGAACGCCTGATGCCGGGACGTCAGCGGCGTGACGGCGGCAACGGCCCCGCCGGACAGAACCCCAACAGCGGTGACAACCGTGGCGGTCGCGACCGCCGCGACCGCGACTCGCGCGGCGGCAACGCTGCCGAGAAGTCGAACTACATCGAGCGTGTCGTCTCGATCAACCGTGTGTCGAAGGTCGTCAAGGGCGGTCGTCGCTTCAGCTTCACCGCTCTGGTGATCGTGGGCGACGGCAACGGCCTGGTCGGCGTCGGCTACGGCAAGGCCAAGGAAGTTCCCGCGGCCATCCAGAAGGGTGTCGAGGAAGCTCGCAAGAACTTCTTCCGCGTCCCGCTCATCGGCGGAACCATCACCCACCCCGTCCAGGGAGAGGCTGCAGCCGGTGTCGTCCTGCTGCGTCCGGCTTCCCCCGGTACCGGTGTCATCGCCGGTGGCGCTGTGCGCGCGGTGCTGGAGTGTGCGGGTGTCCACGACATCCTGTCGAAGTCGCTCGGCTCCGACAACGCCATCAATGTGGTGCACGCGACGGTTGCGGCCCTCAAGGGTCTGCAGCGTCCCGAGGAAGTCGCGGCTCGCCGTGGCCTCACCCTCGAGGAAGTTGCCCCCGCCGGCATGCTGCGCGCACGTGCACAGGCTGCTGGGAGCGTGAAGTAATGGCAGAGCTGAAGATCACCCAGATCAAGAGCACCATCGGGGCCAAGTCGAATCAGCGCGACAGCCTCCGGACCCTCGGTCTGCGGAAGATCCGCCAGTCCGTCGTCCGCGAGGACAATGCGCAGAATCGTGGCCTCATCAACGTGGTGCGTCACCTCGTCACCGTTGAGGAGGTCTGAGAATGACCATCAAGCTGCATCACCTGCGCCCGGCTCCGGGTGCGAAGACGGACAAGACCCGCGTCGGACGCGGTGAGGGTTCGAAGGGCAAGACCGCCGGCCGCGGTACGAAGGGCACGAAGGCACGCAAGAACGTGTCGCCGGCCTTCGAGGGTGGCCAGATGCCCATCCACATGCGTCTGCCGAAGCTCAAGGGCTTCAAGAACGCATTCCGTACCGAGTACCAGATCGTCAACGTCGGGGACATCGCTCGCGTGTTCCCCGAGGGTGGACAGATCGGTGTCGCGGACCTCGTGGCGAAGGGTCTGGTTCGCAAGAACCAGCTCGTCAAGGTCCTCGGCGAGGGCGAGCTGACGGTGGCCGTGCAGGTCACCGCCGACAAGTTCTCGGCCTCCGCTCAGGAGAAGATCGCTGCAGCCGGTGGCAGCGCGACCGTCCAGGCCTGACCTGTACTTTCGCGTGTGAGTCACGGCTGTCGAACGGCCGCGGTGCAGATACCTGCACCGCGGCCGTTCGCGCGTTCGCACCGGTGTCCCAAGCTGCGTTCGCAGCGGTGACATAGGCTACCGGGCTACGCCTCTCATCGGGGCCCACTGTTAGAGTTTCAGAGTTGTCTACCGTCCGACGGATCCCTCTCGATCCGTCGTCCCCGATCGGCCCGCCAGGAGGATCTTTGCTTTCCGCCTTCGTCTCGGCCCTCAGGACACCGGACCTGAGGCGGAAGATTCTCATCGCCCTCGGGCTCGTGGCGCTGTACCGCCTCGGTGCTACCGTGCCGTCCCCGGGCGTCGACTACGGCAACGTCCAGGCCTGTGTCGATCAGCTCGCCGGCAGCGAGCAGGCCGGCATCTACTCGCTGATCAATCTGTTCTCCGGCGGCGCGCTACTGCAGTTGTCGGTCTTCGCGATCGGCATCATGCCGTTCATCACCGCGAGCATCATCGTCCAGCTGCTCACCGTGGTCATTCCACGCTTCGAGGAACTGCGCAAGGAGGGCCAGTCCGGCCAGGCCAAGATGACGCAGTACACGCGTTATCTCGCCGTCGCGCTCGCCGTCCTGCAGGCCACCGGCATCGTCGCGCTCGCCGCCCGAGGGCAGCTGCTGCAGGGCTGCTCGGAGCCGATCCTCGCCGACGACAGCATCTTCGGGATGGTCGTCATCGTGCTGGTGATGACCGCCGGTGCCGCCGTCGTCATGTGGTTCGGTGAGCTCATCACCGAACGCGGTGTCGGCAACGGCATGTCGCTGCTGATCTTCTCCGGTATCGCGGCCGCGCTGCCGAGCGAGGGTCGCATGATCCTCGAATCCCGCGGCGGCCTCGTCTTCGCGATCGTCTGCGTCGTGGCCCTGGCCCTCATCACGGGTGTCGTGTTCATCGAGCAGGGTCAGCGCCGGATCCCGGTGCAGTACGCCAAGCGCATGGTCGGCCGTCGTATGTACGGCGGTTCGTCGACCTACCTGCCGCTGAAGGTCAACCAGGCGGGCATCATCCCCGTCATCTTCGCGTCGTCGCTGCTGTACCTGCCCAATCTCGTCGCGCAGCTCACCGGTGCCACGACGAACCCGGATCCGAGTTGGTGGCAGCGGATCATCAACGAGTACCTGGTCAATCCGAACAACCCGGTCTACATCGCGATCTACTTCGCCCTGATCGTGTTCTTCGTCTTCTTCTACGTCGCCATCACCTTCAATCCGGAGGAGCGGGCCGACGAGATGAAGAAATACGGCGGCTTCATCCCGGGCATCCGCCCCGGTCGCCCGACCGCCGAATATCTCAGTTTCGTGCTCAACCGCATCACGGTTCCGGGCTCGATCTACCTCGGTCTCATCGCGACGCTGCCGAACTTCTTCCTGTCCGGCGGCCAGACGGCCTCGAGCATCTTCGGTGGCGCCGCGGTTCTCATTCTCGTCAGTGTCGCGCTGGACACTGTCAAGCAGATCGAAAGTCAACTGATGCAGCGCAACTACGAAGGGTTCCTCAAGTGAGACTTGTACTGCTCGGTCCTCCCGGTGCCGGCAAGGGCACACAGGCCGCGATTCTGTCCGAGAAGCTCGGCGTCCCCGCCATCTCGACGGGCGATCTTTTCCGCGCGAACATCGGGCAGGGCACCCCGCTCGGCGTCGAGGCCAAGAAGTACATCGACGCGGGGGAGCTCGTTCCCGCCGAGATCACCAACAACATGGTGCGTGAGCGTCTGGCCGAGCCCGACGCCGCCAACGGCTTCCTCCTCGACGGCTTCCCGCGCAGCGTGGAGCAGGCCAAGGAACTCGAGAACATCCTGAAGGATCTCGGTGTCGAGCTCGATGGCGTGCTGTCCTTCGTCATCGACGAGGACGTCGTGGTCGAGCGCATGCTCGCCCGCGGTCGCGCCGACGACACCGAAGACGTGATCCGCAACCGTCTCCGGGTCTACCGTGAGGAGACGGCCCCGCTGCTCGACTACTACGCCGACTCGATCATCACGGTCGACGCGATCGGTGAGGTCGAGGAGATCAATTCGCGGGCTCTGTCCGCACTCGGAAAGTAGACGGGTAGTTCGACATGGGTTTCGGGCGCAAGCGCTCAGTGGTTCCGTTCCGCACCTCGGGTGAACTCGACGCGATGGCGGCGGCGGGAGCCGTGGTCGGTGCCGCACTCGTCGCAGTGCGCGAGGCCGCCAAGCCGGGCGTGAGCACCCTGGAACTCGACCAGGTGGCGGAATCGGTCATCCGCGATGCGGGGGCCGTTCCGTCCTTCCTGGGCTACCACGGCTTCACCGGTTCGATCTGTTCGTCGGTCAACGAGGTCGTCGTCCACGGCATCCCGTCGGTGTCGGTGGTGCTCGCCGAGGGCGACCTCGTGTCGATCGACTGCGGTGCGATCCTCGACGGCTGGCACGGCGACTCGGCATGGACCTTCGGGATCGGGGAGCTGTCGCAGGCCGACATCGACCTGAGCGAGGCCACCCGTCTGTCGCTCGAGGCCGGTATCGCGGCGATGCTCCCGGGCAACCGCCTGACCGACGTCTCGCATGCGATCGAGCAAGGCACGCATGCCGCCGAGAAGGTGCACGGCCGCTTGTACGGCATCGTCGACGGCTACGGCGGTCACGGTATCGGGCGCGAGATGCACATGGATCCGTTCCTCCCCAACGAAGGCAAGCCGGGCAAGGGCCCGAAGCTCGTCGTCGGATCGGTGCTCGCCGTCGAGCCGATGCTCACCCTCGGTACCTACGAGACCGAGGTCCTCGACGACGAGTGGACGGTGGTGACCGTCGACGGCAGCCGGGCCGCGCACTGGGAGCACACGGTAGCGGTCACCGAGGACGGCCCCCGTATCCTCACCGTCCGGCCGGAGTGACGCGAGCGGTCGTACTCCGCGGCGTCATACGTCGACGAGGAGCGTGACCGGTCCGTCGTTGACGAGGCTCACCTCCATGTGGGCCCCGAACTTCCCGGTCTCCACCGTCGCGCCGAGATCTCGTAGAGCGTTCGCGAACGCATCGACGAGAGGTTCGGCGATCGGGCGGGGAGCGGCGGCCGACCACGACGGACGCCTGCTCTTCCTCGTGTCGGCCATGAGCGTGAACTGGCTGACCACCAGGATCGGGGCGTCGACGTCGGAGGCGGATCGCTCGTCCTCGAGGATGCGCATCGTCCACACCTTCCGGGCGAGCGTCGCGGCCTTGGTCTCGTTGTCGTCGTGCGTGACGCCGACCAGCACGAGCAGACCGTGACCGTCTTCGGCCGGCGTGATGCGAGCCACCTCGGCTCCGTCGACCGCCACCGCCGCCGTGGTCACCCGCTGGATCAACGCCCGCACGTGCGGTCCTCCTCCTGGTCGTGGGCACGAGTGTGCCGGAGCTCATTTGTCCTGGACGGTCAACTTCCCGTACCATTGATCGGTGGTGCGCGCTGCGCTCCGATCGGTCCCGTGTCGAATTCCTTCGAATCTCGGTTCGTGTCCGGTCCCGGAGTTGCCGAGCGTCACGGTAACGGATGCCGATGCAACCACAACGCCGAACAACGGATCGCGGAGGATATGGCTAAGAAAGACGGGGCAATCGAGGTCGAGGGCCGGGTAATCGAACCGCTGCCCAATGCGATGTTCCGCATCGAGCTGGAGAACGGGCACAAGGTTCTCGCCCACATCAGCGGAAAGATGCGTCAGCACTACATTCGTATCCTTCCCGAGGACCGCGTTGTCGTGGAGCTTTCTCCCTACGACCTCACGCGTGGACGCATCGTCTACCGCTACAAGTAACGAAGCTTCCCCGGCCACACGGTCGGGGAGAATCATGTCGCCGGGCCGGCTCTGCCGTGTCCGGCGGCGCACATACAGGAGATCGGACTTACGTGAAGGTTCAGCCTAGCGTCAAGAAGATCTGCGAGAAGTGCAAGGTGATCCGCCGTAACGGTCGGGTCATGGTGATCTGCGAGAACCTGCGTCACAAGCAGCGTCAGGGCTAGATCCACCTTCGTCTCGAAGATCTGCTTGGCAACAAGCACGAAGACCTTCCAGCACCAGTCGCGTGGTTACGATCCTCGATCCGTCGAGGAGCTGCGCGATCAACCCCCGGTACGGAGGCCGGGGCCCCACTGTGTTTTTGAATCACACAGTTCTTCGACGCAGGGGACGGGCTGGGAGCAGACCTCCGCACACCGAATAGGAATGCCACATGGCACGTCTCGCAGGTGTCGATCTTCCCCGCGAAAAGCGGATGGAGATCGCACTCACGTACATCTACGGCATCGGCCGTACCCGCTCCCAGGAGATCCTCGAGGCCACGGGTGTCAACCCGGACCTGCGCAGCAAGGATCTGACGGACGAGGACCTCGCCAAGCTCCGCGAGTACATCGAGGAGAGCTACAAGGTCGAGGGTGACCTCCGTCGCGAGGTTCAGGCGGACATCCGCCGCAAGATCGAGATCGGCTGCTACCAGGGCCTGCGACACCGTCGTGGTCTGCCCGTGCGTGGACAGCGCACCAAGACCAACGCCCGCACCCGCAAGGGTCCGAAGCGCACCGTCGCAGGAAAGAAGAAGTAATGCCTCCCAAGTCACGCAGCACCGGTCCGAAGAAGACCCAGAAGGCACGGCGCAGGGACAAGAAGAACGTTCCGCACGGTGCCGCTCACATCAAGAGCACGTTCAACAACACCATCGTGTCCATCACGGACCCGCAGGGCAACGTGATCTCCTGGGCGTCCTCCGGCCACGTCGGCTTCAAGGGTTCGCGCAAGTCGACCCCGTTCGCCGCACAGCTCGCCGCCGAGAACGCCGCCCGCAAGGCGCAGGAACACGGTGTCAAGAAGGTCGACGTCTTCGTCAAGGGCCCGGGCTCGGGCCGCGAGACGGCGATCCGTTCCCTCCAGGCCGCAGGCCTCGAGGTCGGCACCATCTCCGATGTCACCCCGCAGCCCCACAACGGTTGCCGTCCGCCCAAGCGGCGTCGCGTCTAACGGGAAAGGAAGGTAAAGAAAAATGGCTCGTTATACCGGTCCCGTTACCCGTAAGTCGCGTCGTCTCCGTGTCGACCTGGTCGGAGGCGATCAGGCCTTCGAGCGTCGCCCCTACCCGCCCGGCCAGCACGGCCGCGCGCGGATCAAGGAGAGCGAGTACCTGCTCCAGCTGCAGGAGAAGCAGAAGGCCCGCTTCTCGTACGGCGTCATGGAGAAGCAGTTCCGTCGCTACTACGAAGAGGCCGCAAGCCGCCCCGGCAAGACCGGTGAGGTTCTGCTGGTCATCCTCGAGTCGCGCCTGGACAACGTCGTCTACCGTGCCGGCCTCGCCCGCACGCGTCGTCAGGCCCGCCAGCTGGTGAGCCACGGCCACTTCCTGGTCAACGGCAAGAAGGTCGACATCCCCAGCTACCGCGTCTCGCAGTACGACATCATCGATGTCCGCGAGAAGTCGCTGAGCACGCTGCCCTTCCAGGTCGCCCGCGAGACCCAGGGCGAGCGCCCGGTTCCGGGTTGGCTGCAGGTCGTCGGCCCGCGTCTGCGAGTGCTGGTCCACCAGCTCCCCGAGCGCGCGCAGATCGACATCCCGCTGCAGGAACAGCTGATCGTCGAGTACTACTCGAAGTAAGACACCTCGGTGTCGTGGTGTCCTCCGGTCCGTCCGGGGCGGGAGGACACCGCTCCATTCCACTAGGGCGTCATATGGCGGACGCCCACAAGGAGGCAACAGATGCTCATCTCTCAGCGACCCGCACTGACCGAAGAGGTCATCGCTGAAAACCGCTCGAAGTTCGTCATCGAGCCGCTCGAGCCTGGCTTCGGGTACACCCTCGGCAACTCGCTTCGTCGCACCCTGCTCTCGTCGATCCCGGGCGCCGCTGTCACCAGCATCCGCATCGACGGCGTTCTCCACGAGTTCACCACCGTTCCCGGGGTGAAGGAGGATGTCACCGACATCATCCTGAACCTCAAGGGTCTCGTGGTGAGCTCCGAAGAGGACGAGCCGGTCACCATGTATGTCCGCAAGCAGGGGCCGGGCACGGTCACGGCCGGCGACATCGTGCCCCCGGCCGGTGTCACCATCCACAACCCGGATCTGCACATCGCCACCCTGAACGACAAGGGCAAGCTGGAGATCGAGCTCGTCGTCGAGCGCGGTCGCGGCTACGTTCCTGCCGTGCAGAACAAGGCGTCCGGCGCCGAGATCGGCCGTATCCCGGTCGACTCGATCTACTCGCCGGTGCTCAAGGTGACGTACAAGGTGGAAGCGACCCGCGTCGAGCAGCGCACCGACTTCGATCGGCTCATTCTCGACGTGGAGACCAAGAACTCGATCAGCGCGCGGGACGCGCTCGCCTCGGCGGGTAAGACCCTCGTGGAGCTCTTCGGTCTGGCTCGTGAGCTGAACGTCGAAGCAGAAGGCATCGAGATCGGTCCCTCGCCCGCCGAGGCCGACCACATCGCCTCCTTCGGACTTCCGATCGAGGACCTCGACCTCACGGTCCGGTCCTACAACTGCCTCAAGCGCGAAGGTGTCCACACCGTCGGCGAGCTCGTGGCACGGACGGAATCCGACCTGCTCGACATCCGCAACTTCGGCCAGAAGTCCATCGACGAGGTCAAGGTCAAGCTGCACTCGCTCGGCCTGTCCCTCAAGGACAGCCCGGCATCGTTCGACCCCAGCACCGTCGCCGGCTACGACGCCGCGACCGGTACCTGGAGCGATACCGAGGCCGGCTCCTTCGGTGACAACGACGGCAACGAGGACTACGCCGAGACCGAGCAGCTGTAGCAGCTCACGGTCCGTTACTAGGAGAAAATCATGCCCAAGCCCAAGAAGGGCGCCCGCTTCGGCGGATCGGCCTCGCATCAGAAGGCGCTCATGGCCAACCTGGCCACCGCGCTCTTCGAGCACGGCCGCATCACCACCACCGAGGCCAAGGCCAAGGCCCTGCGCCCGTACGCCGAGAAGCTCGTCACGCACGCCAAGGCCGGCACGCTGGCCTCGCGTCGTGAGGTGCTGAAGGTCATCCGCAACAAGGACGTCGTCCACTCGCTGTTCGCGGAGATCGGTCCCTCCTTCGAGGACCGCAACGGCGGTTACACCCGCATCATCAAGACGATGCCGCGCAAGGGCGACAACGCCCCCATGGCCATCATCGAGCTGGTGCGCGAGAAGACCGTCACCTCCGAGGCCGACCGCGCTCGCCGCGTCGCCGCCTCGCAGGCACCCGCCGAGGACAACGCGGTCCAGGCCGTCGAGGCCGAGGCCACCGACGCCGAGGTCGCGAACGCCGACGCCGTCGTCGAGGGTGTCGAGGACACCAACGCCACGGCTGCCGACGCACCCGAGGCGGACGAGGCCAAGAAGGACTAATCCACTTGGTTTCGGCATCTGCTGAAGCTCACGAGCCCGCCGACCCTTCCGAGGGCGGCGGGCTCGTGGCTTCTCACGAGACAACCCGTCTGCGACTCGACATCGCGTACGACGGCACCGACTTCTCCGGCTGGGCACGGCAGCCCGGACGTCGCACGGTGTGCGGGGAGATCGAGGAAAAGCTCTCCGCGATCGTCCGCACCCCCGTGCTGCTCACCGTCGCCGGTCGCACCGACGCCGGCGTGCACGCTTCCGGGCAGGTCGCCCACGTCGACGTCCCCTCCGCGGTGCTGCCCGACGATCCGTCGCGCTGGGTCCGCCGTCTCGCACGGTTCCTGCCCCGCGACGTGCGGGTCACCGGGATCTCCGTCGCCCCCGAACATTTCGACGCGCGTTTCTCGGCGATCCGGCGCCACTACGAATACCGCCTCACCACAGCGGTGTACGGCGCCGAGCCGCTGCGTGCCCGCGACACCGTCGCGTGGCCGAAGGCCGTCGATCTCGATGCGATGCAACGCGCGTCGCAGTCGCTGCTCGGCCTGCACGACTTCGCCGCCTTCTGCAAGCGGCGGGAGGGTGCGACGACCGTACGTGAACTGCAGCGATACGACTGGACCCGCGAAGGTGACATCCTCACCGCCTATGTCAGCGCCGACGCCTTCTGCTGGTCGATGGTGCGCAGCCTCGTCGGCGGGGCCCTGGCCGTGGGGGAGGGGCGTCGCAGCGTCGAGTGGATGACGGCCCTGCTCGACGAACGCGAACGTGCGGCGTCCGTCGCGGTGGCACCGGCCCACGGCCTGTCACTGGTTCGCGTCGACTACCCTGCTGACGAGGAACTCGCCGCGCGCAACGCTGCGACGCGGGAGATGCGCGGGCCCATCACGCCCGGCTGTTGCGGATGAAGGGAACGAATGTGCGCGCACGACGGTTTGCGTTGATGGGGACGATCGGGGCGCTCGCCGTCTCGTCGCTGGTCCTGTCCGGTGCCGCGGTCGCCCACGCCGAGGATCTCCCGGCCGCCGCGACCGGCGAGACCCGGTCGCAGAGCGCGACTGTCGAACGCATCGAGAAGCACACCGACCGCGATTGGTCGCTGTTCGTGTACTCGCCGTCGATGGAACGCACCATCGAGCTGCAGGTGCTGCGACCGGTCGACACGAGCGCGCCGCGACCGGTCTTCTACCTGCTCAACGGTGCCGGTGGGGGACTGGACCGGGCGACCTGGCGCGAGCAGACCGACATCGTGGAGTTCTTCGGCGACAAGAACGTCAACGTCGTCACTCCGGTCGGTGGCGCGTTCAGCTACTACACCGACTGGCTCGAGGACGATCCCGTTCTCGGACGCAACAAGTGGACGACCTTCCTCACCGAGGAGATCCCCTCCGTGGTCGACGAGACACTCGGTGCGAGCGGCCGCAACGCGATCGCCGGTGTGTCGATGTCGGCGACGTCGGCGCTGGCGCTCGCCCAGCAGGCGCCCGATCTCTACCAGGCGGTGGGTTCGTACAGTGGATGCGCCGAGACCGCGTCGGATATCGGTTCGCGCTATGCGGAGATCGTCGTCGCGTTCGGCGGGGGCGAGGTCGAGAACATGTGGGGACCGGTCGCCGGTGAGCACTGGACCGAACAGGACGTCGTGCTCAACGCCGAGAAGCTGCGCGGCAAGGCCGTGTACGTCTCCACGAGCAGCGGTGTCCCGGGTCCGTACGAATTGAAGGCATGGGAGCAGGACGGTGTCGCCGTCCTTCCCGATGTGGCTCTGCTCGGGCTCATCGAGGCCGGCGTGAACGATTGCACGACGCGACTGCGCGGTGCGCTGGACGCAGCCGGGGTCGAGGCGACCTACTCGGTCCGGCCCGACGGTACCCACACCTGGGGCTACTGGCAGGAGGCCCTGCACGAGTCGTGGCCCGTGCTCGGCGAGGCCATCGGCGCCTGAGCCGAGAGCGCTGCGCTCGAAAAGACACCCGGGGGGGTGAGGTCCGCGACCTCACCCCCTCGGGCGTTCTCACGTGCTCGTCGGATCAGCCAGTCCAGGAACTCGAGGACGTTGCTGATGAGCGCATCGAGCGAACCGGGAAGCGGCCGAGCGCCTCGGCGATCATGCGGTGGCCCTCGGCCTCGTAGCAGTCGTCGCCCACATGGAAGGCCCACACCGCGACCGCGACCGCCGCGCGGACACGTCGGCGGAACCAGGCGTCCTCCTCACGGGGATCCTCGCCGTAGCCACGCAGGAAGGCCTGCTCGGCACCGGGGACCCGGAGGAACTCGCGTACCGCGAGCCGCTCGAAGTCCTCACCCGCCGGGCGCATCGCGGCACGCCCGAAGTCGATCACTTTCACCACACCGATGTCGTCGGCGAGCCAGTTGCGGCTCTGCCAGTCGCCGTGGGTGGGCACCAGGGTGGCCGTCGGTGTCGGCCATCCCTCGACCATCGAGCGCAATCGGCCGGCGACGTCGGGACCGATACGGTGCGGCGCCGCGAGCCACCGCAGCGTCTTCGTGTTCGCCGATCGCTCGTACCCCTCGTCCACCACATGCTCCTGGCGATGGAACTGGGCGAGCAGCGCGCCGGCCTGTTCGTAGACGTCGAGACGGGACGACGCGGCGGTGCCCAGGACGAGCCGCCCCGGAAGGTATTCCGTCACGACGAGTTTCGTCGCGCGGTCTGCGAACACCATGCGGGCGGCCCGACCGCACCGTACCCACGGAGCGGTCCACCGCTCGTGCGCGCTGATCTCGCGGCCGATGTGCCGATCCGGAGTTCCGCCCGCCTTCACGACCAGCAGCCCGTCGTCGGTGTCGACCTCGAGGACAGTGGTCGACACCAGTCCCCAACTCATGTCGGAGACCACGACGATGCGGCCGAACCGCTGCGTCAGCAGGTGGCGTTGCTGTGGAGTGAGCCGCTCCAGGGCGTCCGGCATGAAGGCACTCTAGCGATCTTTCGCCGCGAGAACCCCTGTCGCTTCCGGCTTGTGATCGTTCACCCCGCGAGGGACCGCGCGATCACGAGTCGCTGAATCTGATTGGTGCCCTCGAAGATCTGCGTGATCTTCGCGTCGCGCATGAAGCGCTCGACCGGGAAGTCGCGGGTGTAGCCGTATCCACCGAGTACCTGCACAGCGTCGGTCGTGACCTTCATGGCGGCATCCGTCGCGACGAGCTTGGCCACCGACGCCTGCCGCGAGTAGGGCAGGCCGGCGTCCTTGCGCCGGGCAGCGTCGAGATAGGTGGCGCGGGCCGAGTCGACGGCGGCGGCCATGTCGGCGAGAACGAAGCCGAGGCCCTGGTGGTCGATGATGCGCTTGCCGAAGGCCTGCCGTTCCTTGGCGTAGGCCGTCGCCTCGTCGAGGGCGGCCTGGGCCAGACCCGTCGCGACGGCGGCGATCCCCAGGCGTCCGGAATCCAGTGCGCTGAACGCGATCGGCAGTCCCTGTCCCTCGGCGCCGATCCGGCGCTCGGCCGGGACGAAGGCGTCGTCGTAGTGGGCGGAGGTGGTGGGGATGGCGTGCAGGCCCATCTTCTCCTCGGGCTTGCCGAAGGACAGGCCCTCGGTGCCGGCGGGCACGAGGAAGCACGAGATGCCCTTGCTGCCGGTGTCGGCTGTGCGGGCGAACAGGGTGTAGAAGTCGGCCTTGCCGCCGTTGGTGATCCACGCCTTCGAGCCGGTGATGCGGTAGCCGCCGTCGACGGGCTTCGCACGGCACGCGAGGGCTGCGGCGTCGGATCCGGCCTGCGGCTCGGAGAGGCTGTACGCGCCGATGGTGTTGCCGCCCAGCATCTCCGGGAGCCACTTGTTCTTCTGCTCGTCGGTGCCGTGGGTGGCGAGCGCGAAGCACGACAGTCCGTGCACGCTCACCGCAACCGCCACGGCAGCCCAGCGGGCGCCGAGTTCCTCGAGGACCTGCAGGTAGACCTCGTAGGGTTGGTCGCCGCCGCCGAACTCCTCGGGGTACGGCAGGCTCAGCAGCCCTGCGGCGCCGAGTGCGGGGAAGACGCCCTCGGGGAAGGTCTCCTTGCGCTCGTGCTCGTCGACGCGCGGGGCGAGCACCTTGTCGGCGACGTCGCGGGTGAGGTCGATCAGGTCGTAGGCCTCGCGGGTGGGAAGCAGACGCTCGACGGGCACGGTGGTTCCTCCTGGAAGACTGGGGACCAAAAATAGTACTGAGGACGATACTGCAGTACTGTTCTCGGTATGGCAAGAGTCGGTAGCCGGCGGCCCACCGCCCGGCAGGCGCAACTGTTCGACGATCTGGTCGCGTTGTTCCTGGCAGAAGGCTTCGCGCACCTGACCCTCGACGACATCGCCGCGCGTCTGCGCTGCTCGAAATCGACGCTCTACGCACTCGCGGAGAACAAGGACCGGCTCGTCTACGCGGCGACCGTCCACTTCTTCAAGGGTGCCGCCGACCGGGTGGAGGCCGACGTCGCGCGGGCCGCGGACGCCCAGGCTCGCATCGGCGCCTATCTCGAGGCCGTGGGGCGCGAACTCGAACCCGCCTCCACGCGGTTCATGGAGGACATCGCCCACACGCCGGTCGCGCGCGAGGTCTACGAACGCAACACCCGGTTCGCCGCCGACCGCGTCCGCCAGCTCATCTCCGAGGGAGTTGCGGCCGGCGAACTGCGCGACGTCCACGCGGCCTTCGTCGCCGACGTCGTCGCCTCGGTCATGGTCCGCATCCAGCAACGACAGGTGGCCGAGGCGACCGGTCTCGAGGACGCACGTGCCTACCGGGAACTCGCCGCACTGCTCGCGCACGGGCTCTCGACCGCACCGCACCTACGATCGACCCTATGACCACGGCTGCACCGAACGATCCGATCCGCCTCGAGGTCGTCGTCGCGAGTGTCCGCGCCGGTCGCATCGCGCCGGTCGTCGCAGACTGGTTCGCGGCCACCGCACGGCGTCGGCCCGAGTTCGACGTCGGCGTTCTCGATCTCGCCGAGACCCCGCTCCCGCACGACCTCTCGGGCGGTCCCGACGCCGACGCCTTCACCGGTCGCATCGGTGCTGCGGACGCCTTCGTGGTGGTGACCTCCGAGTACAACCACGGCTATCCCGCCGCGCTGAAGACGGCCATCGACACCGTCAAGCACGAATGGCGCACCAAGCCGGTCGGATTCGTCTCCTACGGTGGCCTGTCCGGCGGATTGCGCGCGGTCGAGCAGTTGCGGCAGGTCGTCGTCGAGGTCCACATGGTGCCGGTGCGGCAGTCGGTGAGCTTCCACCGCGTCAAGCACGCCTTCGCGGCCGACGGCACCACCACGGACGAGGCCGCGATCGACGGCGCGGAACGCATGCTCGACCAGATCGCCTGGTGGGCCCGCACCGTCCGCGCCGGAACCGCCCTCGACCGCTATCCCGGCTGAGGCGCCGGATCCGGCATGCGCGACCGGCCGAGATGGGTGCTCTCCGCCGCGATCGTCACGAGGGTGAGAGACGTGCGTTCGCCGCCTACCGTGAGCACCACACGGCCCCCGGCCGCTCCGGGTTGGAGCAACGACACCGTGGGGCGCTCGCGCGGCCATCCGTCCGGATGGATGTGCACGTGGATCGCGGTCGCGTGCGGCATGGACGAGGTGGGCGGGACGCCGTCGTAGACGACCGTGTCGAAATCGTGGTCGCCCGCGTACTCGCCCGCCAGACGCAGCCGGTCGGGTCCGGCCGCGGATCCGACCAGGCCGCGCCACGCACCGGACCGGTCGGTGTGGACGACGACCCGCGCCCCCACCGCGACGGCGCGGAAGACCACCTGCTGGGCGAGATACAACTCGCCCGCGATGTGGACCGAGCGGACTCCGGGACCGGTGAGACGCGCGGTGACGGCGCGACCGGCGTCGTCCGATCCGATGAGCTGCCCACACCCACCGGCCGGAAGAGCGAGGGCGTCGAGTTCCCTGCTACGCGATTCGCGCAAGGGAACCCGGTCTTCCAGTTGCGGAACCCCGAGGGGCAATGCCGCTGTGAGGAGTTCGGCGTGACGTCCGTACGCCGGGAACAGTCCGGCCACCGAGGGGACGTCCGCCTCGCGCGTGGTGAACCGTGCCAGCGCCCCGACCCGAACCGACCCGTCATCACCCGGTCGCAACCGGAGGACCAGTGTCGACGCCAAAGTTGGATGCGACCAGATCGCCGCCGTGTGGCGGCGGTCGATCCGACGTGGGTCGAAGACGCCGCCCGAGTCGAAGGCGGAGGCCAGGGCGACGTGCCGGCGCGTCGGGGCCCACTCCGTCGCCGGGACCCCGTGGGAGATGCGCAGCGCGGCCTGTTCGATCTCGCTCGCGGTGAGCAGTCGCGCACCGTACCCGGCGTCGCCGAGCGCGCGGATCACGCGCCGCGCCGCCGCGACGACGGTCCGGGCGGCACCCTCGGAGCCTCCGCCCCGACGGGCGGCAGCGGCCGCGCAGGACGTGACGTCGAGTCGGAGCACCACCCGCACCGTGCGTTCGGCCGCGGCGGGAAGCGGGCCCAGCAACTGTGCATAGGCCTGCCCCGCGGGGGTCGAGTCGCGAACCCGGCGCCCCTGCACCACGACATCGATCCCGTCCAGGACGACGTCGTGCCGGTACAGGCAGGCGGCGATCGCGTCGAGGGGGAGCGTTCGCCCCGTCTCCTCGCTGTCGCGCCCGAGTCGGGTGATCGCACCGGCCGGTGAGAACGGTTCGAGAACCACGGTCGCGTACGGGCCGTCCCATAGCACCCCCACCGGGACTGCCGACCCGACGTGGAAGTCGCGGAGGACACCCGAGACGGAGACGTCGTCCGGGCGTCGGCGCAGAACGGTCGCGATCCATTCGGCTGTGCCGCGTCCGCCGATCCGCACGAGGCACAGCGCGGCCGGTGGCACGGCGATCGCGCAGGCCACCCACACGGACGCCCCCGACACCACCGCCAGCGTCCATACGAGGGCGGCGACGCACTGGGCACCCACGAGCCGCACGGCGACACGGCTTCTCGCATCACCTGCTGCTGTGCTGATCCGTGCACCGGTGGGCGCTGTGCTGACCCGTGCACCGGTGGGCGCTGTGCTGACCCGTGAATCCCCCGACTCGAAGACGGTTCGTTGCATCGATCCCCCCGAACGACGGCCGGCAATGATTCCGGCGCGGTGCCGACCTTCCCCCTGACCGCGCGGAGCGCCTGTGGTGGACGCCCGACTGGACTGTACTGTGTTGCGCCAGAGAGCGTGCCGTACGGGGGGAGATCGATGGCAGCGCAACCGACCACGCGATGGCAGGTCAGTGGATACCGTTTCCTGGCACGACGCATGGATCATGCGTTGGTGCGGGGCGACGTACGAATGATCCACGATCCCATGCGTTCCCAGTTCCGGGCGTTCGTCGTCGGAGTCGTCGTTGCGTGTGTCGTGCTGGGAGGCTGTGCCGCCCTTGCCCTGTTCCGCCCCCAGGACCGGATCGGTGGTGCTTCCGTCGTCGTCGGACGCGACTCCGGTGCGCTCTACGTCGCGATCGGCACGACCTTCCATCCCGTCCTGAATCTCGCGTCGGCCCGGCTGATCCTCGGATCGCCCACCGAACCGGCGGTCGTAGCCGACGAGGAACTGACGACACGACCACGCGGACCGCTGGTGGGGATCCCGGGTGCGCCGTCCTCCCTGGTCCATGATGCAGAGGAGGTGCCGTGGACGGTGTGCGACGTCGCCGACCCGAACGGTCTGCAGTCCTCGACCACCGCCGTGCTCGCCGGCACACCCGACCACCGGGCAGGCTCGGTGCTCGCCGACGACGAAGCGCTCCTCGTGGCCGCGGACGGCAGATACCACTTGCTCTACGAGGGCAGACGCGCCGAAATCGACCCGAACGACCGGTCGCTCGTGCGCCTGCTGGGCATCGACGTCTCCCGTGCGCGCCCCGCGAGTCCCGGACTGCTCGCCGCCGTGCCGGAATCGCCGAAGCTGGCGGCACCCCACATCACCGGCGCCGGAGGTGTCCCGGGCATGTCGATCCCGGGTGTGCGAGTCGGGTCGGTCGTCGCGGTGTCCGAACCGGACGGGCAGAGTTTCCACGTAGTGCTCGAGAACGGTGTGCAGGAGGTTTCGCGGGCCACCGCACATCTCATCCACTTCTCGGATTCGCAAGGAGCACCCGAGATTCCGGTGATTCCACCCGACGTCCTCGCAGCCGCGCCGGTCGTGCACGAACTGCCGGTCGACACCTTTCCCGAGGTCGTCCCGCGCATCGTCGATCCGGGGGAGAGGCCTGTGGCGTGCTCCACCTGGCAGCCCGGCACAGGCGAGAACGACCGGCACCGCTCGACTCTGCGGTTGTCCGCGGGGACGGCCCTGCCCACCGGCAAGGACGCCGTGCCGGTGGTCCCGGCCCAGGCGGACGATGCCGGACCGCAGGTCGACGCGATCCACATCCCGCCGGGCCGCGGCAGATACGTGCAGACCACCTCGCTGACCTCGGACACCGACCGTCTCGGTTCGTTGTTCTACGTCGCCGACACCGGCGTGCGGTACGGCATCACCGATGCGGACGCCGCTGCGGCACTCGGCTTCACGGATCCACCCGCCCGGGTCCCGTGGCCCATCCTGCAGTTGCTCGCTCCGGGACCCGCGCTCGGCCGGGAACAGGCGCTGCTCGCACACGACGGTGTCGCCGCCGACCCGGAGGCGGTCCCCGTCGGGGCGGGCAACTGATTCAGGTCCGTGATCGGGCGAGTCGTCGTGCCGGTGCAGTGAGGACGAGAACGAGGGCGGTCGCGGCGATCACGGCCGCAGCCGAGATCAGTGCGATGGTGCGCGGCCGGTGATCCGGTACCGGGGGAGGAGTCGGCTCGGCGACGGCAACCGCCGGCATCGGCTCCGCGCGCCCGGCCGGCAGCGGCGCGGTGACGGCGGCGAGCGGGTCGACGACCCCGTGGCCCACCTGCGGATTCCATCCTTCTGCGGGGGAGTGGGCGGTGCTCTCGATGCGCGTCATCACCTCTCGGGCGGACAACTGCGGGTACCGCGAGCGCACCAGCGCGACCGTCGCCGCGACGAGCGGCGCCGCGAAACTCGTCCCGGACACCGGTCTGCCGCCCTGGGGGCCGGGGATCAGGTCGGCCAGACCGTCGGTGCCGGGATTGAGTGAGACGAGCCCGCTCCCGGGAGCGGCGACGTCGACCCACGGCCCGGGCAGGCTGTACCCGGCCGGTGTGCCGTCGTCCTCGACCGCGCCGACGGTGAGGACGTACTCGTCGTACCAGGCCGGTGATGCCAGGGTGACGACCGAATCCCACGGATCCGCACCGGGATCGGCCGGATCCGCCGAGCGCGGATTGCCTTCGCGGCAGGTGTCGGTGTTGCCGGCCGCCGCGACGACGACCGCGTCGTGTACATCCGTCGCGTACTGCACTGCCGCTCCCAGCGGACCGTCGACGAGGCCTTCGGCGACCGTCCGGCAGGCGACCTCGGAGATGTTGACGACGGTGGCGCCGAGATCCACCGCCTGCCGGACGGCCGCCGCGAGGGTCCGTACGTCGCCGTATCCGGAGGCGTTGCGCGCGGCATCGTCGTCCGATCGGGAGCGGTCGGAGAAATGGCCGCTCGACTGGCGGATGGCGATGATCCCCACGTCGGGTGCGCCACCGGCGAAACCCGATCCGGGTGTCGGCCGCGCCGCGATCAGGCCGGCGACGAGGGTGCCGTGCGCGTCGCAGTCCTCGGTGCCGTCACCCGTGGACACGTAGTCGCCACCCGGCCTCGGGGCCGGCAACCGCGGATGCGGATGGACCCCGGTGTCGATGACGGCGACCACCTGCCCCGCTCCCCGGGTGATCGGCCACACGGACGCGAAGTCGAGGGTGCGTTGTGCCCGAGGGATCTGCGGTCCGTCGGGAGCATCCGGCAGTTCTGCGCACAGCACCCGCATCTCGGTGGCCTCGGGAGGCGCAGGCGTCGCGCCGGCGGGCAGTTGCGCCGGATCGGGTACCGGGGGCGCGGCGGTCGCGAGACCCGGAGTAGTGGTCGCTATCAGGGCGGCGAGGGCCAGGACCGCGAACCGGTGTGACAGCCGCACCGTCACAGTCCGCGGATCGCTGCGTACACACCGGCGACCCAGCAGGCCAACGGCACGACGGTGGCGATGGTCGCGTACTCCGCGATCTCGGCGATCCGGCGTTGTACCGGAGTGAACGTCCGTCGCGGCGCGACCACACCGAAGAGGAAACCGGCACACGCGAGACCCGTAGCGGATGCGAACACCGCCCACGGCGGCAACGCTCCGCTCGCTGCCGCACCGACGAGCAGCCCGAGCAGCAGTACCGCGCCACCGGCCACGAGGGGAGCCGCCTGCGCGGTCGCGGTGTAGGTGCGGCCTCGGAAGACCAGGACCACGGCCGACGCCACGGCCAGTGCTACCGCGGGCACGGACACGTCTCCGTCCAACGGGAACGCGGCGCACCACGCTCCGCCCGCCGTGAGTAGGACGACGGCGTGGACGATTCCGGTGAGCGCGCTCCGTGCCCGATTCGCACGGTGCTCGAGCTCCGCCTGTGACGGCAACCCGGACACGCTGCTCTCGGGGGTCTCCGGTTCGAGCGGAGCGCCCGGAGCAGGGACCGGGGGGATGGGGAGTTTCGCGAGCATCGCCGCGAGGCGTGGTGCCGTGCCGGCGAGCAGCAGCGCCACCACCACCGTTCCGGCTCCGAGGGCGCGCGCCTCGAGTTCGGTGGTCGATGCGAGGGTGGCCGTCACGACGACGCCCGCGGCGGTCGCGGCGACCGCCGTGCACGGTGCGAGGCCGATGCGGGTGGCACGCACGGCGAGCACTGCGACCGCACCGGTCAGTGCCGCGGCGAGGACGAGACGCGGCGCCGGCGATTCGCCGGGAACGAGCAGCGCCCCGGCCGTCGCTGCGAGCGGGAAGGCGCACCACAGCAGCGCGGTCGCGGTCCGTCGATCGTCGTGGAGCCGGGCGAGGATGCCTGCGGCGAGCAGCACCAGGAGAGGCAGCGCGGCGCACACGGCTCCGAGGGCGAGACGGCTCGCGCCGTCGGGCAGGAACAGCAACGGTACGCAGCCCGCGGCGAGGGCGACCGGACCCAGGACGGCCGCGATGAGACCCGACGGGCCCGCACCCCACGGCGTCGTGGTCCGGTCCGAGGCCGCGACGCTGTACATGACGTCGTCGAACAACGGTGGAGGAGCGGGGGATCCGGCGTCCTCCAGGACGAGGATCTCCCCGTCGCGGACGCCGTGCTCGTCGAGACTCAGCGCACCGGACAGCGGGGCCCGACCGATCCGGGCGAGCGCCCAGCCGTCGGGTTCCGTGCGTTCGGGTGTCGCGTCGAAGTCGTTGTCGGGCCGGTGGCCGGCGACGAGATTCACGATCCCCGGGAGCAGCAGCGCCACCGGAACGTCGAGGGGCAGTGCGAGATCGACCTCGGTGTGGCGGGCGAGCACGGTGATCCGGCACAGATCCGGGGCGCCCACCTGCCCCGGGGTCTCGGATCGCGCACGCACAGATGTCATCGGCCTCGGTTCCCCCCGTCACTGCAGTCCGAACGACGCAGACCATACGACATCGTCCCGACCGGTGTCGTGCCCGAGTTGTCCGTCGAGGGACCGAGGGGCGAACAGGAGCACGGAAGGTCGCAGCCATGGGTTAGTCTTCCACGACCGTGGGGCCGTAGGGGGCGGCCGACGGCGTTCCGGGGGGTGACGAACGTGAGTACCGTGCGTTTCGTACGCAGAGCACGGCGGGAGGCACCGCGCGCTCCCAGCGGCGAGGTGAGTGTCCAACCGCCACCGGACATTCCCCGGGCCACGCCCGGCAATCTGGTGACCAGACTGCTCCCGCTCGTGATGGTCGCGGCGATGATCGGGATGGTCGCGCTGATGTTCACCACCGGCGCCGCACGCAGCCCCATGGCGATGATCTTCCCGCTCATGATGGTCGTGTCCCTGGTGGGCATGCTCGCCAACGGTGGTCGCAGCGGGGGAACGAAGACCGCCGAGGCGAACGAGGACCGCAAGGACTATCTGCGCTATCTCGACCAGCTCCGGCGCGAGGTCACCGAGACGGCGCACGAACAACGTCGGGCGCTCGAATGGTCGCATCCCGACCCGGCCCTGCTGTGGACCCTCGCCGGCACCGTCCGGATGTGGGAGCGGCGCAGCACCGATCCCGACTTCGGTCACCTCAGGGTGGGGCGCGGCGGGCAGCGACTCGCGACCCGACTCGTGCCTCCGGACACCGGGCCGGTCGAGGATCTCGAACCCGTCGCCGCCCTGTCGCTGCGCAGGTTCGTGCGCGCGCACTCGGTGGTGCAGGCGCTGCCCACGGCTGTGTCGCTGCGGGGTTTCGCGGCGATCGGCCTCGAGGGCGATCGCAGCGCGGCGCGCTCGCTCGCTCGGGGGATGCTCGCGCAGGCGTGCACCTTCCACGGTCCCGACACACTGCAGGTCGCTGTCGTGTGCGGGCCCGACACCGCTGCGGAATGGGAATGGATCAAGTGGCTGCCGCATGCGCAGAACCCGGTCCTGCGCGACGGTGCGGGCAGTGCACGCACGGTGTTCGGTTCGCTGTTCGAACTCGAGACCGATCTCGCGGCGGTCCTCGCCGGTCGCAGCAGATTCGTCCGGAACGCCCCGGCCACCGAGGGTGCCGTGCACCTCGTCGTGGTCGTCGACGGCGGGGTCACGGGATCGGGTTCGGGGGTGCTCGACGACGGTCTCGACGCAGTGACCGTGCTCGACCTCTCCGGTTACGCCACGCGGCTCAGCGCGACGCGCGGCCTGCGCCTGGTGGTCGAGGAAGGACGGGTCGGGGTCGCCACCGGCACCGACGTCGACATCTTCGCCGATGCCGACGGCATCGGGACTCCGCAGGCACAGACGTTGGCCAGACTGCTCGCGCCGTACCGGGTGACGAGCGGAGCGGTGGACGAGAGCGCCGGCGACGACCGGCCGTCGAGCTGGCAGGAGCTGCTGGGCCTCGGGGACGTGGCCCGCTTCGACCCCGCGCAGGTATGGGTGCCACGCCGCGGGCGCGACCGCCTGCGGGTACCGATCGGTGTCGGCATCGACGGTGCGCCTGTCGAACTCGACCTCAAGGAGGCCGCCGAGAACGGGATGGGACCGCACGGACTGTGCATCGGCGCAACCGGATCGGGAAAGAGCGAGTTCCTGCGGACGCTGGTCCTCGGTCTCGTGGCGACGCACCCGCCGGAGGCACTCAACCTGGTCCTCGTGGACTTCAAGGGCGGCGCGACCTTCCTCGGTCTGGACCGGATCTCGCACGTCGCGGCGGTGATCACCAACCTCGCCGACGAGATCGCGATGGTCGACCGCATGAAGGACGCCCTCGAAGGCGAGATGAACCGCCGCCAGGAACTGCTCCGGACCGCAGGCAACTTCGCCAACGTCGGCGACTACGAGAAGGCCAGGGCGGCAGGTGCACCGCTCGACCCGCTGCCCGCGCTGTTCATCGTGGTCGACGAGTTCTCCGAACTGCTCTCTCAACAGCCCGAATTCGCCGACCTCTTCGCGGCGATCGGACGCCTGGGCCGGTCGCTGCACATGCACCTGCTGCTCGCCAGCCAACGACTCGACGAGGGTCGCCTCCGCGGTCTCGACAGCCACTTGTCGTACCGCATCGGCCTGAAGACCTTCTCCGCAAACGAATCGCGGAGCGTTCTCGGCGTTCCCGACGCCTACCACCTGCCGTCGACACCCGGCGCCGGATATCTGCGGACCGATTCCGCCGACATCCAGCGGTTCTCCGCGGCGTACGTCTCGGGGCCGTACGAGCCCGGCCGCCCCACCCGGCGCACCCGATCGGCGGTGCCGGCCGGCACGTCCCGGCCCCGGCTCTTCACCGCGCGGGCGGTGCCGGTCGACGCCGGTCCGCCCGCCCCGGTCACGGAGCCGCTCCCGGTTCTTCCCGCGGGTGACGGCCGGAGCGTGCTCGAGGTGGTCGTCGACCGGATGCGGGGGCACGGAACACCGGCGCACGAGGTGTGGCTTCCTCCGCTCGACGACTCCCCGTCGCTCGACATGCTGCTGCCCAGGTCGGTGCTCACCGGCGACGTGCCGCGTCACGCAACCTTGCGCACCGTCGTCGGTGTCGTCGACCGGCCGTTCGAGCAACGCCGCGACCCGCTGGTGGTCGACCTGTCCGGGTCGGCCGGCAACGTCGTGGTGGTCGGCGGCCCGCAGTCCGGGAAGTCCACACTGCTGCGCAGCCTCGTCCTGTCGATGGCCCTCACGCACACCGCCGAGCAGGTGCAGTTCTACGGTCTCGATTTCGGTGGTGGCACGTTGTCCGGTCTGGCCGGCCTGCCGCACGTCGGTTCCGTCGCGGGGCGGCACGACACCGACCGGGTGCGCCGCACGGTCGCGGAGATGATGTCGCTGCTGCGTCGTCGCGAACGGTCCTTCGCCGAGAACGGCATCGAGTCCATAGCTCAGCTGCGGCGGATGCGCGCCGACGCGGTCGCACCGGCCACCGGCGATCCGTTCGGCGACGTCTTTCTCGTCGTCGACGGTTGGCCGAGCATCCGGCAGGACTTCGAGGCACTGGAACAGACGATCGGGATCCTGGCCGCCCAGGGTCTGTCCTACGGCATCCACGTGGTGCTCAGCGCCCCGCGCTGGGGTGACGTGAGGCCCGCCATGCGCGACCTGCTGGGTACGCGGCTCGAACTCCGCCTGGGCGACCCGTCCGACTCCGAGTACAGCCGAAAGAGAGCGGCGATGGTGCCGGAAGGGCGGCCGGGACGCGGTATCGACCGCGATGGCCTGCACATCCTGGGGGCGCTGCCGCGGGTGGACGGAAGCTCCGATCCGGCCGATCTCGCGGTCGGCGTCGCAGCGGCGGTCGAGGCCGTCCGTGCTGCCACGCCGGGGCGTTCGGCGCCGCCGGTGCGCATGCTGCCCGAACGCATCGACCGGCCCGACCTTCTCACAGCTCTGCCCTCAGGGTGGCCGCCACCGGCCGACACGTCCCCGGCGGCCCGGCTCTCCGTCCCGATCGGCATCGACGAATCCGAACTCGCGCCCGTATCGGTGGATTTCACCGACCATCCGCACCTGCTGATCTTCGGCGACTCGGAGTGCGGCAAGACCAATCTGCTGCGAGGGCTGTGCCGCGGACTGGTCGAAGCCGGCAGCGGTGCGCAGACCAGGATCATCGTCGGCGACTACCGCCGCACGCTGCTCGGTGTCGTGGGCGGCGACCATCTCGGGGGATACGCTGCGTCGGCAACGGTCCTCGCAGCCATGGTCCGCGAACTCGCCGGCATCTTCGAGCGCCGGCTGCCGGGCCCCGGCACGACGCAACAACAGCTGCGCGATCGATCGTGGTGGACCGGACCCGAAGTGTTCGTGGTGATCGACGACTACGACATGGTCGCCACCTCTGGCCAGAATCCGCTGCTGCCGTTGCTCGACTATCTCCCGCAGGGACGCGACATCGGCCTGCACCTGGTGGTCGCGCGTCGCTCGGGTGGTGCCGGACGCGCGATGTACGAACCGATCCTCGGGCGTCTGCGGGAGTTGTCGACTCCGGGTCTGATCATGAGCGGTAGCCGCGACGAGGGAGCGCTCGTCGGCGCGGTCCGTCCGTCGCCGGTGCCGCCGGGCCGCGGCACACTCGTACGACGCGACGGCACGGCGCTCGTCCAGACCGCGTGGGCGCCGGAGGTGTGATGGCGCTCCGGGACGAGACGGTCGTCGCGGTCGCGTTCACGCTGACACCCGGATCCGTCCACATCGGATGGCCCGGAACCACGCGCAGCGTGTCCGCTCTCGCCGCGGATCTCGGCGACCGACGGGTCTACGGAGCGGCAGCGGAGCAACCGTCGGAGCCGGCCGGCGTCGCAGGACTCATGGATGTCACGGAACTCGTGGATGCGGCCGCGGTCGAAGGGGAAACCGAACTCGGAGAACTGCTGAGCGGGCTCGTCTCCTACGCCGCAGCGACCGTGGGTGCACCGGACATCGGCGGGGTGGCGTGCGCGATACACCCGACCTGGTGGAACGAGCGGCGCCGCGATCTCTTCCGGACCGCCGTGCGGCAGGTCGCAGGCGATACGATCCTGCTTCCGGCCGCGGTGGCCGCCGCGCGCGCCGCCGATCCTGCGCCGCACGAGCGGTGTGCGGTGCTCGAATTCGCCGCCGGGGGAGTCACCGCCGTGAGCATCGCTCCGCCGGGGCCCGACGGGCCGACCGTCGAACGACTCGCACGCGATCCGGGTCTGTCGGTGCACTCCCCGGACGCCGCGATGCGACTCGAGAACCTGCTGACCTCGGTGTGCGGCGGGGCTGGGCCGGAGGTCGTGGTGGTGACCGGCGGCCCGGGCGAACCGTCCGGTGTCGAATACTTCTCTCTCGCAGTTGATCTCGTGGGTTCGGGTCGGCGGGTGCTGCCCGTCGCGGCCTCGGAGATGCTCAGCGCCGTGACCGGCCCTCCGGCGCCACCGGCAGGAACCGGAGGGACCGCGAGAGCCCCGGCCATCGCTACGACGACCGACGGACCCGACAGGACACTGCCGTGGCTCAGCGAGGTGCGCGCACGCCCGGATCCCCCTCGTGGCGGGCGGGCCGGCACGGTGCCCGCGCTGGTCGTCGCCGGGGCGGTGATTCCGTTCCTGCTCGCCGCTGCGATCTTCCTGTGGCCGCTTCTCACCGGAGAAGGTGGAGACGCGGAGGTCCCGGCTCCGCCGGAAGTCGTTGCTGCAGAGGAGCCGCCGACCGACGCTCGTGAGCCCGAGTCGGCCGCCGACTCCGGTCCCTCCCCGTCGACGCGGATCGACGCCGGTCCGCTGCACCTCGACCTGCCGGAGGGCTGGCGCGTCCGCGACCCCGCGACTGTGCCCGAGGGGCGCGCGGAACTGATACCGGTCGGCGGAACCGATCGCCGGATCCTGGTCGTGTACCGCGATCTTCCCGACGGGATCGACGAGCGCTCGGTCGCCTCCGCGTTGGCGGAGCGGGCCGCCGAACGTGCACCTGTCATCCGCGACCTCGACACCGACACGACCTTCGCCGACCGCAAGGTCGTGGCGTACACCGAAGTTCCCGACGACTACTCGGTGGTGCGGTGGTCGGTCCTGGTCTTCCCCGGACTTCAGGTCTCCGTGGGATGCCAGCACCTCGAGGGGGAATGGACCCGTATCCGGAGTGAATGCGAGCAGGCCGTCCACACCCTCCGGGGCGGGTGAGAAAAGTAGGTCCACGAATTTCGGAAGGCGCGGAACCGATACCGGATCGGGTGCGTCCAACCAGATGTAGGAGCCAGGACCGGCTCGACACCGAGCCGGATGATCCACGCACGAGCGAAGGAGTACGCCGTTGACCCAACCGACCGGCAATTCGAATCACCTCACCACCGATGTAGCGACGATGGAGGTCGTCGCGGGACAACTCCAGGACTCCCGCGCCGAACTCGACGCGATCCTCGGTCGTCTGACGGGCGTGGTGCAGTCCGCGCCGTCGGTCTGGCGGAGCCGCTCGGCGGAACAGTTCGCCGGAATCATGGAGCGCTGGAACGTCAACCACACCAAGCTGTCGAACGCCCTGGACGAACTGGCAGAAGCCGTGCGCACCAGTGGACGGTCGTACGCCGCTGCCGAGGACCAGCAGGCCCAGTCCTTGTCGGCGATCGACCCCGATGGCGGTTCGGTGCTCAACGGGTCGTTCAACTGATCGCCCGTCGCTCCGGCACACAGCCCTCCGGCACACATTCGAGAACAAGGAGAACGATCCGTGTCCGAGATCTATCAGAACTTCGCCGGCGTCGCCGACCTGCACGCCCAGCTCGTGTCCGGTCAGAAGGCGATCGAGGCGACGCTCGACCGCATCGAGGGGCAGGTGGCGCCCCTCATCGCCACCTGGGACAGTGGGGCGCAGGAGCGCTACGCCGCCACGCAGGCGCGCTGGAACGAGGCCGAGGCCGGCCTCATCCAGGTGCTGCACGACATCGGTCGGGTGGTCTCGACCGGTAACGACAACATGCAGGAGGTCGAGCGACTGAACCAGCAGCGCTTCCCGGGCTGATCCGGGTCTGCCGGATCCGGACCGATCCGGCGCTGTCACGTCCCGGTGGTGGAGAGGCCGCCGGGACGTGCTGCTGCTTCCGGGGTGCTCCAGCGGAGGGTGCGCAAGGGCAGGGCTGCTGCGGCGCTTTGACCGGCCCGGCGTCCGCCCGGTAGAGTGTCCCCTCGGCGTGTCGCACGTCGTCGTGCCCTGTGGTGCGACGAACACCTCTCCCGGGTCCCAACTGGCCGCCGGGCGTGGCAACCGTCGGCATGCAGGCCAGCAGCGAAACGATAGACGAGGAAGATCTGTGTCTACGTACACACCGAAGGCCGGCGACGTGACCCATCAGTGGCACGTCATCGACGCCACCGACGTGGTGCTCGGCCGCCTCGCGGTGCAGGCGGCAAACCTGCTCCGCGGCAAGCACAAGCCCACATTCGCGCCGCACGTCGACGGTGGTGACTTCGTCGTCATCATCAACGCCGACAAGGTTGCCGTCTCCGGCAACAAGCGGACCGACAAGTTCCTCTACAGCCACTCCGGTCACCCGGGCGGTCTGCGGGCTCGTTCCGTCGGCGAGGTTCTCGAGAAGAACCCCGACCGCCTCGTGGAGAAGGCCGTCACCGGCATGCTCCCGAAGAACAAGCTCGGTCGCGCCATCGCGAAGAAGCTGAAGGTCTACGCGGGCCCGAACCACCCCCACGCCGCGCAGCAGCCGGTGCCGTTCGAGATCAAGCAGGTGGCACAGTGACGACGCCCGAGGAACAGAACGTGAACCCCGAAGAGTACGTCGAGAACGTCGAGGTCGCTGCAGACGAGTACGTCGAGGACGTCGTCGAGGCACCTGCTGCCCCGATCGTGTTCGACCGTCCGGTCCAGACCGTCGGTCGCCGTAAGGAGGCTGTCGTCCGCGTCCGCCTCGTGCCCGGCACCGGCAACTTCACCCTCAACGGCCGCACCATCGAGGACTACTTCCCGAACAAGGTGCACCAGCAGCTCGTGAAGTCGCCCCTGGTGACGGTCGAGCGCACCGAGTCGTTCGACATCCACGCACGCCTGCACGGCGGCGGTCCGTCCGGCCAGGCCGGCGCGCTGCGTCTCGCCATCGCGCGTGCACTCACCGAGGTCACCCCCGAGGATCGCCCCGCGCTCAAGCGTGCCGGCTTCCTCACGCGTGACCCGCGTGCCGTCGAGCGCAAGAAGTACGGCCTGAAGAAGGCCCGTAAGGCATCGCAGTACTCCAAGCGCTGATGTGCCGCCGACGCTGATTTCGTCAGAGTCGGCACCTGTTCCATCACGAGAGCAGGCGTCGGTAGACATCTCCTACCGGCGCCTGCTTTCGTGCATTCTGTCCTCTATCGACACCCGCGGCGGGGGCCGCACACGACTGGGAGGCTGTGTACATGGGTCGGTTGTTCGGCACCGACGGAGTCCGGGGCTTGGCCAACGCCGAGCTCACATTGGAGCTGGCAGTACGCCTGGCAGGCGCTGCGGCAGCGGTCCTGGCCCCGCAGGGTGCCGAGCGGCGACCGGTCGCGGTCGTGGGTCGAGATCCACGCGCGAGCGGGGAGATGCTCGAGGCGGCCGTCACGGCCGGACTCACCGCAGCCGGAGTCGACGTGGTGTCGGTGGGCGTACTGCCCACCCCAGCGGTCGCGTACCTCACGGGTGACTACGGCGCCGACCTCGGCGTGATGATCTCCGCGTCGCACAATCCGATGCCCGACAACGGCATCAAGATCTTCGCAGCCGGCGGGCACAAGCTCGACGACGAGGTCGAGGACCGGATCGAAGCGGTGCTGCACGGCGACGCCGAGAGCGCCGCACGCCCCACCGGCTCCGGTATCGGCCGGGTGCGCGTCGTGTCCGACGCCCTCGACCGCTATCTCGCGCATCTCGCGACGGCCGTGCACAAGCCGCTCACCGGTACGACCGTAGTGGTCGACTGCGCGCACGGCGCCGCCTCGCAGGCCGGCCCGGCCGCCTACGCGGCCGCAGGTGCCACGGTCATCGCGATCAACGCCGAACCCGACGGACTGAACATCAACGACGGCTGCGGATCCACGCACCTGTCCGTGCTGCAGCAGGCCGTGCTCGAGCACGGCGCCGACCTCGGTCTCGCGCACGACGGCGACGCCGACCGCTGCCTCGCCGTCGATGCGACCGGCACGGTGGTCGACGGTGACGCGATCATGGCGATCCTCGCTCTCGGCATGCACGAAGCCGGTGAACTTCCCGACGACACCCTCGTCGCCACGGTGATGAGCAATCTCGGTCTGCATCTCGCGATGCGCGTGGCGGGGATCCAGGTGCGCACCGTCGGCGTGGGCGACCGCTACGTGCTCGAGGAGCTCCGCCGCGGTGGCTACGGCCTCGGCGGTGAGCAGTCCGGCCACATCGTCCTGCCCGCGCACGGTACGACCGGCGACGGCGTGCTCACGGGCCTGCGCCTGATGGAGCGGATCGCCACGACGGGTCTGCCGCTCGCGAAGCTCGCCTCGGTGATGACATCGCTTCCGCAGGTCCTCGTGAACGTGCGGGTCCACGACAAGGTCGCCGTCGCGAGCGATCCTGCGGTGGCGGACGCGGTCGCGGAGGCCGAGCGCGAACTCGGTGAGACCGGCCGGGTGCTGCTGCGTCCGTCGGGCACCGAGCAGCTCGTACGCGTCATGGTCGAAGCCGCCGACGACGATCACGCCCGGGCGGTCGCCGACCGTCTCGCGGGAGTCGTCGCCGCCGTCTGACCTGCGCGGTCCCTGCCCTTCGCTGCCGGTTTCCGCTCGCAGTCACGCTGCGGTGGAACCGGATCGTCCTGCGCTGCGTCCTAACCCTTCGAGAGGGTTCGGTGGGTGAAGGGCGGACATGGACACACAGCACAGCACGATCCAGGTCGACGGCGACGCGGTGCGAGCCGTCGCGGCACGACTCGAGGAGGTCGCCGAGGACGCCGACGACGAGATCCGTCGTGGCTTCGGCGGTCTCGTCTTCGACGGCTCCGGTGCCGGATCGACGCACCGGTCGGCCGGCGTTCGCGTCGAGACCGGATATCGCAGGATGCGTGCGACGTGTGAGAGCTGGGCGGCGACCGTGCAGGCGCACGCCGACGCATTGCGCGCGGCGGCAGACAGATACCGGCACCAGGACGACGCGACCGGCATCGCCCTCACCGCTGTGACCGGTGCCGAACTCGACAGCGTCGGGTTCGGCGACGCAGGGACCCGGCAGCCGTGAGGACCCCTCCCGAGAGCGCAGGCGACATCCTCGACGCGGGAGCGCCCGGCCTGGCCCGCCTGACCGGCCTCGTGCAGTCCCTGCGTGCTCTCGGGCTCGAGTCCGGCTGTTGCGTCGCGGACGTCCGGGCACGCTACGACGAGGAACGAACCCTCTCGTTGCCCGCCCTCGCCGACGACGCCGCCACGACGCGCTCGCTCGCGACCTCGCTCGGTCGTCGGACCGACGAACAGCGTCGCCTCCTGCAGCAACTCGACGAGTCGTGGGACGGATCCGCCGCCGACCGGGCTCGCGCCGAGCTGACGGCCACCGTCCGTTCCGGAGTGGCGCTGTGTGCGTCGCTGACCGATCTCGCGGTCGCGCTGGAATCGGCGGCCACCGCGATCGCCGCAGCGCTGCGTGAGAAGGCCCGCGTCGTCGGGGAACTCGCGGAAGGCACCGTCGACGGTCGCACGAGGGACGAGATCGACACGATCGTCGCCGGAGCGAGCGGTGGCCCGCACGGACCGAGCCCGGAGGAGCATGCCCGCTGGTTCGGCAACCCGCCCGGTGGCGACGTGTCCGACCCTGCCGCCGAGTGCCGGCGATGGATGGAGGAACGTCTGGTCCCGGCGGTCCGGGACGCCGTCGACGTGGTGCTCGGGGCATGTGAGGAGGCCGGCCGCCGGATCGCCGGCAGCGTCACCGACCTGGCGACGACCACCGAACGCGCCGCCGATGATGCCGGGGCGGCGGCCGCGGGCGTATCCGGTGCCGGGACGGTGGTTCCCGTCGTCGACGACGGGTCGACGCAGCACGGACCGAGCGACCCGCCGAATCAAGGTGCACTGCTGACGGTTCCCGGGATCCGCCCGGGCGAACGCAGACGCGAACACACCCCAGGACCGGTCGAGGCCGACCGCCGGCAGGACGAGAACGACGAGGGCGGTGCAGGAGTCGTGCTCGCGGAAGCCGGACCGCTGTGACGCGAACGGCGGAACGTCAGCGCCCGAGGAGCAGGTTGACCTGCGTGCCGAGATCGCGATCGACGACGTCGGGGTCGGAGATCACCGTGGAGCCGGGCAGCTCCGTGGTGAGGTCGGAGAAGATCGCGTACGTCTTGTCGCCCGTGAGACGGTGCAGCAGGAAGCCGGTGAGCAGCGCACGAGTGCGTTCCTGGGTGCGACGCTCGGCACCACCGACGCCGAGCACTCCGATCAGGCGGCGCCCCTCGACGAGTCCTTCGTCGTTCGCCTTCTCGACGACCCGCAGCTGCACGTCGTCGCTGCCCCAGCCCCGGGCGACCGCGACGGCGTCGCTGGTCATCGACCCGATGCTCTTCTCACCGACGAGGACGAGGCCCGGTGCCCGCACGCGGCCCGCGGCTTCGGAGGCAGCGGGGGAGACGGGCGAGGGGTAGAGCGCGGCGACGGCCGCGACCTCACGCCTCGCTGCGGCGAGTACCGCCGCCCCGGCACCCGATCCGTGGCCCACCAGCGCGAGCTTCGACGGATGGACACTGATCCGCCCGGTACCGAGACGCACGCCGGTGCAGATGTCGAGGGTGGTGAGCAGGTCGGTCGACAAGCCGATCGCCGACGGCACCGGTCCGCGTTCGGTGTTGGGTGCGCCTACCACGATTCCCCAGGACGCGAGGTGCTCGAAGAGCTTCGTGTACTTCGTGACCCCGGTGAGCCAGCCGTGCCCGAACGCGATCGCGGGCAGGTCGAAGCCTTCCGCGGGGGTGTACACGACACCCGGCTGACCGGCGAGCGCCAGGTCGCCGCGCAGCACCGAGTGCGGGCCGCGCCGGGAGAGTTCCTGAGCCAGTTTCTTGGGGTTCGCCGCCACGGCCTGAACGTTAGCGGATGGCGCTGCCCGCCGGGGTCGGTGCGTACCGGACGGCGTGCCCCGATGCAGGTGTACGGGCTCACCGGTGTGTTGTTCCCGGGCGGGGGTCGACCAGTACCATGCTAGGCATGTGCGGAATCGTGGGCTATGTCGGGCACCGTCGTGCTCTCGACGTCGTGGTGGAAGCGCTGCGGCGGATGGAGTACCGGGGTTACGACTCGGCGGGAATCGCCATCCTCGACGGCAAGGGTGGTCTGGCCGTCGAGCGGAAGGCGGGGCGGCTGGTCAATCTGGAGGCCGAGCTCGCCGAGATCGGCGAGGAGCACTTCGCCGGTACCGCGGGGATGGGGCATACCCGGTGGGCCACCCACGGTCGTCCCACCGACCGCAATGCGCATCCGCATCGCGACGCGACCGGCAAGGTCGCGGTGGTGCACAACGGCATCATCGAGAACTTCGCGCCGCTGCGTGAGGAGCTCGAGAAGTCGGGTGTGGAGCTGGCCAGCGACACCGACACCGAGGTCGCGGTGCATCTGGTGGCCCGCGCCTACGCCGAGGGTCCGACGGCGGGCAACTTCGTCGACAGCGCTCGCAGTGTGCTGCGCCGGCTGCAGGGTGCGTTCACACTGGTCTTCGCCCACGCCGATCATCCGGGCACGATCGTCGCGGCGCGCCGGTCGACGCCGCTGGTCGTCGGGGTCGGCGACGGTGAGATGTTCATCGCCTCGGACGTTGCGGCGTTCATCGAGTTCACCCGGGAGGCAGTCGAGCTCGGTCAGGACCAGGTCGTGGTGATCACGAACAACTCCTACGAGGTCACCGACTTCGACGGCAACACCGACGTGGCGACGCGTCCGTTCACCATCGACTGGGATCTCGCCGCCGCCGAGAAGGGCGGCCACGACTACTTCATGCTCAAGGAGATCGAGGAGCAGCCGGCCGCGGTCGCCGACACCCTGCGCGGTCACTTCGTCGACGGGTGCATCGTGCTCGACGAGCAGCGCCTGTCCGATCAGGAACTGCGCGACATCGACAAGGTGTTCGTCGTCGCCTGCGGCAGCTCGTACCACTCGGGCCTGGTCGCCAAGTACGCGATCGAGCACTGGACCCGCCTGCCCGTCGAGGTCGAGCTGGCCTCGGAGTTCCGCTACCGCGATCCGGTGCTCGACCGGTCCACGCTGGTCGTGGCGATCTCGCAGTCCGGGGAGACCGCCGACACCCTCGAAGCGGTCCGGCACGCCAAGGATCAGAAGGCGCGGGTGCTGGCGGTGTGCAACACCAACGGCGCGCAGATCCCGCGGGAGGCCGACGCGGTGCTCTACACCCGCACCGGCCCGGAGATCGGTGTGGCGTCGACGAAGGCGTTCCTGGCGCAGATGGCCGCGAACTACCTCGTGGGTCTGGCGCTGGCGCAGGCGCGCGGCACGAAGTATCCCGACGAGGTGGCCCGCGAGTACCAGGATCTGGCGGCGATGCCGGAGAAGATCGCCGAGCTGCTGACCGGCATGGAGCCGGTGCGGGCGCTGGCGCGTGAGCTGTCGGCCTCGCCGGCCGTGCTGTTCCTGGGTCGGCACGTGGGCTACCCGGTCGCGCTCGAGGGTGCGCTCAAGCTCAAGGAGCTGGCGTACATGCACGCCGAGGGTTTTGCGGCCGGTGAGCTCAAGCACGGCCCGATCGCGCTGATCGAGGACGGGCTGCCCGTCATCGTCGTGATGCCGTCGCCGAAGGGCCGCGCCGTGCTGCACAGCAAGCTGCTCAGCAACATCCGCGAGATCCAGGCCCGCGGGGCCGTCACCGTCGTCATCGCCGAGGAGGGCGACGAGACGGTCCGGCCGTTCGCCGATCACCTCGTCGAGATCCCGTGGTCGGCGTCGCTGCTGCAGCCGTTGTTGTCGACGGTGCCGTTGCAGGTCTTCGCCGCGGAGGTCGCGCAGGCCCGTGGTTACGACGTCGACAAGCCCCGCAACCTCGCCAAGTCGGTCACCGTCGAATAGCGACCCACCCGCCGGTGCAGGAGGGACGATGCGCAGTTTTCACCCGTCCGACGTGGTCCGCGCGGCGGAGGCGCCGCTGCTGGAGTCTCTCCCCGAGGGAACCCTCATGCGGCGCGCGGCCTACGGACTCGCGCGGGTCGTGGCTTCCGAACTGCGTGAACGCACCGGTGGGATCGCCGGTCGGCGGGTGAGCCTGCTCGTCGGGTCCGGCGACAACGGCGGCGACGCGCTGTGGGCGGGAACCTTCCTGCGCCGGCGGGGCGTGTCCGTCACTGCACTGCTGCTCGACCCCGACCGGGCGCACCCCGCGGGTCTGCGGGCACTGCGGAAGGCCGGCGGGCGGATCGTCCCGGCGACTCCAGAGCACCTCGGCGACCCGGACCTCGTGCTCGACGGCATCGTCGGCATCTCCGGGCGCGGCCCGCTGCGACCGGCGGCGGCCGCGCTCGTGGACGAGATCACCGCGCCGATCATCGCCGTCGACATCCCGAGCGGTGTCGACCCCGATACCGGTGCCGTCGACGGACCGGCGATCACGGCCGCGGTGACCGTCACCTTCGGCGCCTACAAGCCGGTCCATGCACTCGGCGCCACGCGCTGCGGTCGCGTCGAACTCGTCGACATCGGACTCACACTCCCGGAGGCCGGGCTGGTCGCGGCGGAACCGTCCGAGATCGGCGCGATCTGGCCGGTGCCCGGCGCCGAGGACGACAAGTACTCCCAGGGTGTGGTGGGTGTCCGTGCCGGCAGCGCCCGGTATCCGGGGGCGGGTGTGCTGTGCACGGGAGCGGCCGTCGCCGCGACCTCCGGCATGGTGCGCTACGCCGGGTCGGGTGCCTCCGAGGTGCTCGCGCGGTTCCCCGAGGTCGTCGTGTCGCCCTCGGTGGCCGAGACCGGGCGGGTGCAGGCCTGGGTCGTGGGGCCGGGTGCCGGTACCGACGATGAGGCCTGCGCGAACCTGCGCGACATCCTCGCCACCGACCTGCCGGTGCTCGTCGACGCCGACGGACTCACGCTCCTCGCCCGCGAACCCGGTCTCGTGCGGGGCCGGTCCGCGCACACCCTGCTCACCCCGCACGCCGGCGAGTTCGCACGCCTGACCGGGAACCGCCCCGAACCGGACCGGGTCGCGGCGGTACGTTCCCTCGCCGCCGACTGGGGAGTGCACGTGCTGCTCAAGGGGCGCGCGACGCTCGTGGCACGGCCCGACGGGCACGTCTTCGTCAACGATGCGGGCGGTTCGTGGGCGTCGACCGCGGGTGCCGGGGACGTGTTGGCCGGTGTCATCGGGTCGTTGCTCTCGTCGGGCATGCCGGTGGACCTGGCCGCGGCGGCCGGTGCTCGGGCCCACGCCCTCGCCGCGAACCTGGCCGCGCAGGACCCCGAGTCCCCCGGAGCGGCGCCGACCTCGGCGAGCGCGATCCTCTCGCGACTCGGCGACTCGATTCGTCTGCTGCGCACCCACATTGCCGAATCGTGACGTGGTACACGGGGACACGACGTCGGCGTCCGACGGCGCAGTGGCAGGATCGACAGACGTGACCACGACCCAACGCACCCCGCGACCTGCGCGTACCGTCCTTCCCCAAGCCGAAGCTCTCATCGATCTCGATGCCGTGGCGGAGAACGTACGAGCGCTCCGGGAGTACGCGGGTCCCGCTGCGGTCATGGCCGTCGTCAAAGCCGACGCCTACAACCACGGGGCCGTGCCGGTCGCGCGTGCCGCGCTCGCCGCAGGCGCCCGCGAACTGGGTGTGACGACGCTCGGCGAGGCCCTCGAACTCCGCGCCGCGGGTATCGAGGCTCCGATCCTGTCGTGGCTGCACACCGCCGACTCCGATTTCGCTCCCGCCGTCGAGGCCGGGATCGAACTGGGCGTGTCCTCGCCGCGGCATCTAGCGGCCGTCGTCGAGGCGGCGCGGCAGGTCGGGGTCACCGCGACCGTCACGGTCAAGGTCGACACCGGCCTCAACCGCAACGGTGTCGCCGTCGACGAGTGGGACGACATGGCGCGCGACCTGGGCCGGGCACAGGCCGAAGGTGTCGTGCGGCTGCGTGGAGCCTTTTCGCACCTCGCCCACGGCGACGAACCCGAGCATCCGGGCAACGCCGAGCAGCGTGACCGGCTGAGCGAGGCCGTCGCGGATCTGCGGCGGCACCATCTGGCTCCCGAAGTGGTGCACCTGTCGAATTCCGCGGCCACCGTCACCCGTCCCGACCTGCGATTCGACATGGTTCGGCCCGGAATTGCGATGTACGGGTTGACACCGATCCCGGAACTCGGCGACCTGGGCTTCCGGCCGGTGATGACCGTGCGGGCGAGGGTGGTGCTGGTGAAGAAGGTGAAGGCGGGAGACGGGGTGTCCTACGGGCACACCTGGACTGCTCCCGCGGATACGACGGTGGCGCTGCTGCCCATGGGATATGCGGACGGGATCCGCCGCAATCTCAGCGGGCGCATCGAGGTGCAGCTCGGCGGGCGCCGGTGCCCGCAGATCGGGCGCGTGTGCATGGATCAGGTCGTCGTCGACCTCGGCCCCGATGGGGCAGGAGTAAGCGAGGGCGACGAGGTGTTGTTCTTCGGTGACGGGCGTCACGGAGAGCCGAACGCCCAGGACTGGGCGGACAAGCTGGGCACGATCAACTACGAGATCGTGACCGGCATCGGCGGACGGACCGTCCGGACCTATGTCGGAGCGAAGGGATCGTGACGTCATGTCACTCGTGAACAGGATGGGACTCCTCGGTGCGAGCCTTGCGACGCTCGCATCGTCGGCGGGACTGTACGCGGTCAAGACCGCGGGCGCGCCCGCCCATGAGATCTATCAGAACGAGGACTTCGACGAGATCCTCCGGCTCCCGCGCCGCATCGTGACCACCGAGGACGGTGTCCCGCTCGTGGTCCGCGAGAGCGGCTCGGCCCTGGCTCGGCTCACCGTCGTGTTCGTCCACGGCTACTGCCTGCGCATGCAGGCCTGGCATATGCAGTACCGCCACCTGCGCGAACAGTGGGGGCGTGACGTGCGTGCCGTCTTCTACGACCAGCGTGGTCACGGCGAATCCGGTTTCTCCGGTGCCGCGACGTGCACCATCGCGCAGCTCGGCCGCGACCTGGGCCGGGTGATCGACGAAGTCGCGCCCACCGGTCCGGTGGTGGTGGTGGGCCACTCGATGGGCGGCATGACCGCGATCGCGCTCGCCTCCCAGCGGCCCGACCTGTTCGGTGAACGCATCGTGGGCGTCGGTCTGCTGGCGACCACCGCGGCAGGGCTCAGCAAGACCGGCATCGGACGCAATCTCGAGAACCCGGTGATCGACGCGTTCCGGTACGCGGCGCGTACCGCACCGGGATTCGTGCAGTTCGCGCGCGGCGCGGCCCGTGCCGTCGTGACGCCGATCCTGCGTGCGGCGTCCTACGGCACGGTCGTGAGCCCCCGCCTGGTGAAGTTGTCCGACCGGATGCTCGACGAGACGTCGGTGCTCACCATCGTCAACTTCCTCCGCACCCTCGAACTGCACGACGAGTCCGCGGCGCTTCCGGTCCTGGGCACCGTGCCCGTGCTGGTGCTGTCCGGCGACGCCGACATGGTCATCCCGTACTCGAGTTCCGAGGCGCTGGCGGAGCAACTGCCCGATGTCGAACTCAAGCGGGTACGTGGTGCCGGGCACCTCGTGCAGCTGGAGTTCCCCGAGGTGGTCGACCGTGCCCTCGATCGTCTGATCCAGCGGAGTTTCACGCAGGGAGTGAACGGAAGGCAGATCGCAATTGGGTGATTCGCAATCGAGTGGGCCGCAGGTGGGGGAGCAGACCATCGAACTGCCGACCGTGGAGGACACCGAGGCGTTCGGGCGCAGGCTTGCAGCCGGGCTGCGGGCCGGCGACCTCGTCGTGCTCGACGGGCCGCTCGGCGCGGGAAAGACGGCGCTGACCCGCGGAATCGCCGCCGGCCTCGGGGTGGAGGGACGCGTGACCTCCCCGACCTTCGTCATCGCCCGCGAACACCGTCCCGGTAGTCCGGAGGGACGAGAACCGGTCGGGCTCGTCCACGTCGACGCCTACCGTCTCGGCGACGGACCGAACGCCCTCGACGAACTCGACGCGCTCGACCTCGACACCGACCTGACCGACACCGTCGTGGTGGTCGAATGGGGCGGTGGCTTGGTCGAACAGCTCGCCGAACGGCATCTGAGGGTCCGGCTCCGGCGCGACCCGGGCACCGATGTCCGCCGTGCCTCGTGGGAATGGATCGGCTGAGCCACCGGCAGTCCGCATGCCGGTGGCCTCCGTCACTGCACACCGACCGGGCAGGTCGCGCGGGGTAAGCTGGTACATCGTGCTCGTGCTCGCTGTCGATACCGCCACCCCCGCCGTGACCTCGGGAGTCGTCCGTCTCGACCGCGGTCGGGACGATGCCCGACCCGAGACGGTCGCTGCGCGCGTGCTCGACAATCCGCGAGCGCACGCCGAAGTCCTCACCCCGCAGATCCTCGAATGCCTCGCCGAGGCCGGCGCTGCCCCCATCGATCTCGACGCGATCGTCGTCGGCATCGGACCCGGCCCGTTCACGGGTCTCCGCGTCGGCATGGCCACTGCTGCGGCCTTCGGTGATGCGCTCGGCATCCCCGTGCACGGTGTGTGCAGCCTCGACGCGATCGCCGCGGACGTCCACCGGGAACACGGTACGGACGACGATCTGCTCGTCGTCACCGACGCCCGTCGTCGCGAGATCTACTGGGCACGCTATTCCGGCGGCCGCCGCGTCGAAGGACCCGAGGTGCGCAAGCCCGCCGACGTGCCCGCCGAGCCGTCGGTGCGGGTGGCGGGCTCGTCGTCGCACGTCGCGCTGTTCGACCTTCCGGCGGTGGACGTGCAGACGCCGTCCCCGGCGGGCCTGGTGACAGTCGCGGCCGACGCCCTGCGCGCGGGCGCCGAACCGGAGCCGCTCGTGCCCCTGTACCTGCGCCGCCCCGACGCGGTGGAGACCGCGAATCGCCGAGCATGAACGCCACACCCGAGGAGAATACGGCCGCAGAGAACGCGGTCGTCATCGACGCACTGCGCCCCGAGGATGCACCCCGCTGCGCCGAACTCGAACAGATCCTGTTCCCCGGCGACGACCCGTGGAGCGCCGACGCCTTCCGTTCGGAGCTGGCCTCGCCCCACAACCGCTACTTCGCGGCCCGCGACCCGCAGGGCCGGCTGATCGGTTACGCGGGACTCGCGCGACTCGGTACGGCCATCGAACCCGAATCCGAGGTGCACACCATCGGTGTGGACCCCGTGGCGCGCCGCCGGGGGATCGGCGGAGCCCTCCTGGGGGAGTTGCTGGCCGTCGCCGACCGCTGGGGAGGGCCGGTCTTCCTCGAGGTGCGCACCGACAACGACGCGGCGATCGCCCTGTACCGGCGCGAGGGCTTCGAGATCGTCGGAACCAGGAAGCGTTACTACCAGCCGAGCGGCGCGGACGCGTACACGATGCGTCGTCCGGATCCGCGAGAGGAGTCACCGGCGTGAGCACCACCAGCCCCCGATTCGAGCTGCCCGAGCGCCCCGTCGTGATGGGCATCGAGAGTTCGTGCGACGAGACCGGTGTCGGCATCGTCCGCTGGGTGGGTGACGGCACCCTCGAGCTGATTGCCGACGCCGTGGCGTCGAGCGTGGACGAGCACGCCCGCTTCGGTGGTGTGGTGCCGGAGATCGCATCCCGCGCCCACCTCGAAGCCATGGTGCCGACGATGCGGCGCGCCCTCGACGAGGCCGGGATCGAGAAGCCGGACGCGGTGTGCGTAACCATCGGGCCGGGTCTCGCGGGAGCACTTCTCGTCGGTGTCGCCGCCGCCAAGGCCTACGCGGCAGCGTGGAACGTGCCGTTCTTCGCGATCAACCACCTCGCGGGCCACGTCGCGGTCGACACCCTCGAGCACGGACCGATGCCGCCCTGCGTGGCGCTGCTCGTCTCCGGTGGTCACACCCACCTGCTGCACGTCGAACATCTCGGCAAACCCATCGTCGAACTCGGCACCACCGTCGACGACGCCGCCGGGGAGGCCTTCGACAAGGTCGCGCGACTGCTGGGGCTCGGTTATCCGGGCGGTCCCGAGGTCGACAGGCTGGCCCGCCAGGGCGACCCCTTCGCGGTCGTCTTTCCGCGGGGTATGACCGGTCCGCGCGACGCGCGTCACGACTTCTCGTTCTCCGGTCTCAAGACCGCGGTGGCCCGCTTCGTCGAAGCGAAGGAACGTGAGGGCGAGCCGGTGCCGGTCGCCGATGTCGCCGCGGGCTTCCAGGAGGCGGTGGCGGACGTGCTCACCATGAAAGCTGTGCGGGCCGCCCAGGATCTCGGTGTCGACACGCTCGTCCTCGGTGGTGGAGCGACCGCCAACAGCCGGTTGCGCGCACTCGCCGAGGAACGGTGCACTGCTGCGGGTATTACCCTGCGCGTGCCGCGGCCGAAGTTGTGCACCGACAACGGCGTCATGATCGCGTCGCTGGGCGCGCATCTCATCGCCGCGGGGGCGCAGCCGTCCTCGCTGGGCGCTGCGACGGATCCGGGCCTGTCGGTGTCGGTGTCGCAGGTCGTGGCCTGACCTTTCCCGACCGACCCCCACCCGAGGAGGGCGCGCTGCCTAGGTGAGGGCGATTTCCGAGGTCCCGGATCCGGTAGTGGTCTCCCCGGTGGTCGTTTCCCCCGTCGTGGTCTGTCCGGTGGATGGCACGGTCGTGCCCTCCTCCGTGACGGACGCGATCGTGGAGGACACGTCGGTCGGATATGCGCCGGTGGACGACGCGGACGGCGTCTCGGTCGGCGAGGTGGTCGACGGGGGTGTCGGGCTCACACCGGTGCTCGGTTCGGTCGTCTCCGGATCGGTGGGCGCAGGGCTCGTCGTCTCCGGCGGTGTGGTCGGCTCGGTGGTGTCGGGAGCCGTCGTGTCGGGAGCCGTGGTGTCCGGAGCCGTGGAGTCCGGAGCCGTGGAGTCGGGATCGGGCCTCGGTGCGGTCTCGGAATCCGGCGACGTGAACGGTCGGTCCGGGTCGGACTCTTCCTCCGCTGTCGACCCGGGGGTCGGCACCTGATCGATCGGCGTCGGCGTCACGGTGGTGCTCGACGACTCGGGCACAGTGGGCCACGGACCTTGGGTCGACGGAACGGTGTGCTCGACGGTCGGCAACGGCCAGGGAACCGTCGTCGGCGCGGGTGCGTCCCGGGTGCTCCGGGACGTCACGGGTTCGGGCGGCGGGTCGTGGGACGGGACGGCCGACTCGCCGGGACCGGCCTCCTGCGTGGGGACGTCGCCGCTCGTGAAACGCGGCGACACCTGGGCGTCGCTGCTGTCGCGTTCGGTGAAGTGCTGGGTGGCGAAGCCGGCCATGACCGCACTGAGCACCAGGAGCCCGGCGACCGCACCGGAGACACGACCCGAGGACCGGTTGCCGGTGCGCGACAGGGAGCCGACCACGGTGTATCCGACCGAGGACGGGGAATCGGCCGACAGTGCCGCACCGATCGCGGCAGCCGCTCCCGGTTCGGGGACGGTGACGATCTCGCCGTCGAACTCCGCCGAGATCGCCGCGGCGAGGACGGGGGACGCGGCCGCGCCCCCGATGAGGGCCATGGTCTCGGGGACCGGATCGGTGCTCGAGCAGATGCGCCGCGTGAACGCCGCCGCTTCGTCGGCGAGATCGGTCGTGAGTTCGTCCAGTTGCGCTCGGGTGAGGGTGACCGTCGCGTCGGGACCGGCCTCGGCGATGTCGATGCGGGTCGTCGTCGCCGAGGAGAGTGCCTCCTGGGCGCCCTGGCACCGGGCCGCCAGCAGGCCGGGGTCGATCTGCCTCCGGGTGCGCATCCGCTCGGTGGCGTTGCGGACATGATCGAGCACACGTGCGGTCAGGGCGTCGCCGCCGACGGTCTCGGTACGTGCGGACCGCAGCAGGGTGCCGGTCTCGCGGTCGAGGACGGAGACGGTCGTGCCGGTGGCTCCGATGTCCACGAGCGCGATCGCGCCGGGTTCGCGACGGACCCCCACTGTGTAGAGATACTCGAGGGCGGCGGTGGTCTCCGGAACGAGGCGGACCATGTGGCCCGTCCGCTCGGCGGCCGTGCGGATCTCGTGCGCCTGTTCCTCGGTGCGGTATGCGACCGTTATGATGGCGGGACTGTCGGCTCCGCGGGCGGTTCCGCGAGGAGACGTGAGCGAGACGGCGTCGAAGACGAGATCTCCGAGATCGCGCCCGGGCTGCGACTCGGAGGCGAGTCTGCGGAATTCCGTTGTGGGCGCGTGTGCAGCATCGACGCGCAGGGCCGAGCCGGCGCCGGAGGCGCCGACGGAGATGCCGAGCGACGTGGGCATTGTTCACCTTCCGTGCGTGATCGACGACCAGGCGTCCAGGGCCTACCTCGGCTGAGGTCACCGAACGATCACGCTCATGGGTTTCCGTTATTCAACCGTAACATGACGTCGGGTTCCACGCAGGTCGGCGTGATTGCACCCGTTGCCCTTGAGCGCTGGCACTCTCGTGTATAGAGTGCTAGTGACACCGAGCGCCGGCCCGGCACCCGCGACGACGGGACGCGTGCGGAGTCACCGTGATGACTGAACACACCCGTGTCCGAGAACACCGGTTCTCGGACCCCATTACCCCTGAAAGTGGAGGGCTCATCGTGGCGAGCGTGAACATCAAGCCGCTCGAGGACAAGATCCTCGTCCAGGCCAACGAGGCCGAGACGACGACTGCCTCCGGCCTGGTCATCCCGGACACGGCGAAGGAGAAGCCCCAGGAGGGCACCGTCGTCGCCGTCGGACCCGGCCGCTGGGACGAAGATGGCGACAAGCGCATCCCGCTGGACGTCAAGGAAGGCGACGTCGTCATCTACAGCAAGTACGGCGGAACCGAGATCAAGTACGCCGGCGAGGAGTACCTGATCCTGTCTGCGCGCGACGTCCTGGCTGTCGTCGCCAAGTAGGCCGCTTGCATTCCGCCCCGGTGTCCCGTTTCGGACCCGGGGCGGAATACGTTGGGGAACATCCGAGTCCAGGAGTAGTCGCAGAACATGTCCAAGCAAATCGAGTTCAACGAGACCGCGCGGCGGGCTCTCGAGCGCGGTGTCGACCAGCTGGCCGACGCCGTCAAGGTGACGCTCGGCCCGCGTGGCCGGCACGTCGTGCTCGCCAAGGCCTTCGGTGGTCCCACCGTCACGAACGACGGTGTGAGCATCGCCCGTGAGATCGAGCTGGAGGATCCGTTCGAGAACCTCGGCGCCCAGCTCGTCAAGAGTGTCGCGACCAAGACCAACGATGTCGCGGGTGACGGCACCACCACCGCGACCGTTCTCGCCCAGGCGCTCGTCAAGGTCGGCCTGAAGAACGTTGCCGCAGGCGCCAATCCGATCGCGCTCGGTGCCGGTATCGCCCAGGGTGCGGACAAGGTGAGCGAGGCTCTGCTCGCTGCCGCCACTCCCGTCGAGGGCAAGACCGCCATCGCGCAGGTCGCCACCGTGTCCTCGCGCGACGAGGAGATCGGTGAGATGGTCGGCGAGGCGCTGACCCGCGTCGGGGAGAACGGTGTCGTCACCGTCGAGGAATCCTCCACCCTGAGCACCGAACTGGTCGTCACCGAGGGCGTGCAGTTCGACAAGGGCTTCCTGTCGCCCTACTTCATCACGGACATCGACGCGCAGGAAGCTGTCCTCGAGGACGCGCTCGTCCTGCTGTACCGCGAGAAGATCAGCTCGCTTCCCGACTTCCTCCCGCTCCTCGAGAAGATCGCAGAGTCCGGCAAGCCGGTCCTGATCATCGCCGAGGACATCGAGGGCGAGCCGCTGTCGACCCTGGTGGTCAACGCGATCCGCAAGACCCTCAAGGCCGTTGCCGTCAAGGCTCCGTACTTCGGTGATCGCCGGAAGGCCTTCCTCGAAGACCTCGCCGTTGTCACCGCGGGTACGGTCATCAACTCCGATCTGGGTCTGTCCCTCAAGGAGGCCGGACTCGACCTGCTCGGCTCGGCCCGCCGCGTCGTCGTCACGAAGGACAGCACCACGATCGTCGACGGTGCCGGTACCGCCGAGGACATCGAGGCGCGCGCCGCTCAGCTGCGTCGTGAGATCGAGGCCACCGAGTCCGACTGGGACCGCGAAAAGCTCGAAGAGCGCCTCGCGAAGCTCGCTGGTGGCGTCGCCGTCATCCGTGTGGGTGCGGCGACCGAAACGGACCTCAAGGAGCGCAAGTTCCGCGTCGAGGACGCAGTCAACGCCGCGAAGGCGGCCATCGAGGAGGGCATCGTCCCCGGTGGCGGGTCGGCTCTCGTACAGGCCGCACGCTCGCTCGAAGAGCTCCAGGCGTCCCTCTCCGGCGACGCCGCCACGGGCGTCGCCGCGCTGCGCACCGCGCTCACCGCGCCGCTGTACTGGATCGCCACGAACGCCGGCATCGACGGTGCGGTGGTCGTGAGCAAGGTCGAGGAGACGGGTAAAGGCTTCAACGCCGCGACCCTCTCCTACGGCGACCTCGTCGCCGAGGGCGTCGTCGACCCGGTGAAGGTGACGCGTTCCGCCGTCGTCAACGCCGCGTCGGTCGCACGCATGGTGCTCACCACCGAGAGCGCCGTCGTCGACAAGCCGGAGGAGGAGGCCGGGCACGGCCACGGTCACGCGCACTGAGCGACCGGTCAGGGCCGCGGACCCGCCGCCCGGCGGGTCCGTAGGTCGAGCCGGACATGAAAGTCGTTCCGGACGGCACGAATACAGCGAGGCCCCGCAAGGAATGTTCGCATTCCCTGCGGGGCCTTCGTCGTATCGACGCAACTCCTCCAACCGGCCTCCCGGTCGTACCGTCACGGTCGTGTCGACATGATCACGACCGTGACGGTGTTGACATGGTCACGACCGTGACGGTGTTGACATGGTCACGACCGTGACGGTGTCGTCACGGGGCGGGTGACCGCCTCACACAGCGACCTTCCGCCGTCGTTGCCTCGTGTACATCTCCCGCTCGGTCTCCGACATGCCGCCCCAGATGCCGTACGGCTCGGCGACGGCGAGGGCGTGGTCGCGGCAACGGGCCAGCACGGGGCAGGTGCGGCACAGCTCCTTCGCGCGGTTCTCCCGCTGGGCGCGGGCACGACCGCGCTCTCCGTCGGGGTGGAAGAACACCGAGGAGTCCACACCACGACACTTACCGTGCATCTGCCAATCCCAGAGGTCCGCGTTGGGGCCGGGCAGTGTGTGTGGTGCGGGCATGTGGCACTCCTTTGCAGCAAGCTCGCGTGAATCGTGCGAGCGGACCGTGGACACATCGGGATTCCCGCTGTGATCCGAATCAAACAAACTCACCGTAGGATCTGTATCGATTCGTCGTCAATGTTTTCGATGAGTGGGATAGTCCATAACCGAACAGCCAAGATTTAACCGCGGAAATATTTACTTTTGTGAGGAGTCGTGCCTGTGCGCTGCGGGCGGGGGTGATCCGGGGTATCTTATGCTCCCGATGTGGGTAAAAAGCCCCTTACTCCCTGGTAACCCGGCCTTTTGGCGGCTGGATGCGGACTCCGGCTCGGCCTCGGAGGTCGGGGCGGCACCATACATGCACAACGCATGTTTTAACTCGATGTTTAACAAAATGTTCGGAAATGTCTTCTGTGCATCCCTGCGTTCCAATCATCGAGACTATTTGCGCTCGCGGTGATAATTGTCTCTCCGACAAATGCCCGGCGTCGGCCCGGAGCCCCGCGTATCGTCGGTATCCGCTGGTGCGATGATTCCGCGATGGCACATTCCGACGCCCGCCGGCACACGGCACCGACACCGTCCGACCGCCATGCGATCCTGGTCGCCGCGGCCTTCGGCTCGTCCCCGGGGGCACATCCGCTCCCTGAGGCGCACGGACCCGAACAGAACTGGTTGCGGGCCGTCGCGCTCGGTGGACAGGGACGTTACGCCGCCGCGCGGACCGAGCTGGCCCGAGTGCGTGGAACCGGAGGAGTGTGGTCGTCGTTCGGAGCGAGCACCGAGGCCTCCCTTCTCCGTCAGTTGGGCGGACATCGCGCGGCCGCCGTCCTGGACGGACGTGCTCTCGCGGAGGCGGGGTCGCTGCGAACCAGCTCCGGGAGCACTGTCGCCGCACGGCGCGACGTCGGCACTGTCGCCGCACGGCGCGACGTCGATGTTGTCGCTGCATGGTGTGACGCTGCCACGGGGTTGGCGGCCGATGCGCTCGGGCGGGGCCGTCTCGCGGTGTGCGGGTCGCTGCTCGACCGATGCGCAGCCGCTCTCGACGCTGCCGAATCGGAAGCGGGGGAGAAGGCCTTCGTGCGACAGCGGATCCGTCTCGCATGGGTCGGGGCCGAATCCGCTCTCGCGGCAGGCGACTTCACCCGTGCGCGCAGCCGGGCGGACCGCGCGGTGGAACTTGCGGACGGATTCGGATCGATCCGGCACTCCGTGAAGTCGGACCTCGTTCGGTCGGCCTCTTTGACCGGACTGCCCGACCATGGTCCGGCTATGGATCTGGCCGCCGACGTCCTCGCGCGCGCGGACGAACACGAACTCATTCCGTTGCAATGGGCCGCGGCGATGCTCCTCGACGGGCTGGGGGCAGGGAGAGATGCGGGTCGCGTCCGTGATCTCGATGCGGGTCGCGTCCGTGACCTCGATGCGGGTCGCGTCCGTGACTTCTGCGCGACCGTGATCAGGGGGCGTGGGGGTCGCTTCGTGACCTTGTCTGCCTGCTGAGTTCCATTCGCGCGCGGGGGGTGACCGGACCGGTCGGTCGTTGTAGTTACTCTGGGGGTGTTCCACGGTCAGGTGGAAGCCCGCCCGGGGGGTGGTGCCGTCTGTAACGCCAGGACTTGCGCAATCGATGACTGTTATGGGTGAGGAGTTCGACTCCGCGGTTGCTGCGGCTGCGCAAGGCGACCGGGCGGCTCTCGCTCAGGTTCTTGCAAGTGTCCGGCCCCTCGTCGTGCGGTACTGCCGCGCACGGGTCGGATCTGCAGAGCGCGGCCAGCTCTCTGCAGACGACGTTGCACAGGAGGTGTGCCTGGCCGTGATGACCGCTTTGCCGAGATATCAGGACCAAGGCCGCCCCTTCATGGCGTTCGTGTACGGGATCGCTGCTCACAAGGTCGCCGACGCGCACCGCAGTGCGGCGCGCAACCGCGCGGAACCCGTGGCGGATGTGCCGGAGGTGATGTCGCTCGACGACAGCCCCGAGGAATACGCGATCAACTCCGAGGCGGGCCGGCAGATGAAGCAGCTGCTGGGCATCCTCCCGGAGAAGCAGCGCGAGATCCTCATCCTCCGTCTCGTCATGGGATTGTCGGCCGAGGAGACGGCCGCAGCAGTGGGTAGTACTGCAGGAGCGATCAGGGTGGCCCAGCACCGGGCCATCGCGAGACTCAAGAAGGAAGTCACGAGAGCAGGTGAGCGGAATGGGTAGGGGGCGTTTCTCGGGCGACGGCTTCGACGACGAGTTTCCCGACGACGAAACCTCCGTGGACCTCGCCGCCGTGCGTCGTGACGACGCGCTGATCGATGCGATCTCCGGTAACGGGCTCGTCGAGACGAAGGACAACGAGGAGTACGAACTCGCCACTCTGCTCGCCGACTGGCGTGCAGAGATCCTCGCCGAACCGATGCCCGCCGGCCCCGACCTCGACGAAGTGGTCGCCGCCGTCCACCGGGAACTGGGACCACGGGAAACGCTCGCTCGGGCTCCGGAGGTCACCCCTCTGCGCCCGCGATCGAAGGGACAACTCCGGTTGCTCCGTCCGCTCGCAGGTGCAGCAGCGCTCGTCGCCATCGCCGTCGGCAGCGCGACCGCCGTGTCCTACGGCGCCGAGCCCGGCGACCCGTTGTGGGGCGTCAAGCAGGTCGTGTTCAGTGAGCAGGCGCAATCCACCGAGGCCCGGATCGCCACCACATCGACCCTGGAGCGTGCCGAACAACTCATCGCCGAGGGCAACACGGAGGAAGCACGCGAGTTGCTGACGTCCGCGGAGTCCCGTTCGGGCGACGTCCGGGACGCGGAGGAGCGCGATGCGCTCGGCGACTGGGTGCAACGCCTCGCCGAGGAACTCGGCCGGTTGGTGCCGCAGGTGCCTCCGCCGCCGGCAGCGCCGGTGGCACCCGAGGTGCCGGTGGTTCCCGGTGCCGTCGTGCCCCCGCCGGTCACGACGCCCGGCACGGATGGGCAGCAGCCTGCCCCGACGACCGGTGCGGAAACCGGCACGACCGTGCCGCCCACTTCCACGACGGTGGATCCGACCATCCTGCAAGCGCCGCCGCCTCCGGTTTCGAACACCACGACGCCGTCGCAGACCGCGCCACCGCCCCCGTCGAGCACGCCGGGTCCGTCGGTGCCCAGCGAGGCTCCTCCGTCGACCTCGGCTTCTTCCCCGACCCCCGCTCCGACGACGACGGCATCGTCGCCGCGGTCGACGCAGGACGGACCGGGAGCAGATTTCGCTCCGGGGTCCGTGACCACTTCGGAAGGCGGCTAGAAGTACAGAACGACCCGGGCCCGGCAGCATGTGCTGTCGGGCCCGGGTCGTTCGTGGAAGTGACGTGATGCGTGGTCCGCGTGGGGAACGGTCGGTCAGGAATCCAGACCGTAGGGGTCGACGGGAAGAGCCTCGTTCATGGACGCGTCCGCGTAGCCGCGGCAGTAGTCCCAAGTGACGTAGGCGTCGGGGGACGGATCGAAGGCCGGCTCGTGCGGTCTGACGGTGCCGTCGACGAGCAGCTGCAGCAGGTTCGCCCGCAGCATGTCCCAGTCGTGGTAGTGGTCCTGGTGGCAGTCCTCGCAGCACACCACGAGTCCGCGGACGCCGCGGGGAGCCAACAGCGCCTCGTAGACGGCCAGGTCTGCGAGGTCCTCCTCCACCGCGAGCCGCTCCGCAGGATCCAGGGGCTGGCCCGGCTCGATCGCGTCCAGTGCTGCGGACGGATCGTCGGGGTCTCCTGCGAACGGGTCCGGTGGGAGTCCGGGAGGCAACTGATCACGCACGACTCCACGGTACGCAGACCGAGGGGGTCTGCGCCAGCGGTCGCCAGGGGACACGCCGTGAAATCACACGGGGTGATGTGACGAACATCGGGGAACAGGGTGGGAGCCGAGCTTGTTCCCCGAACAGATAACATGAAGGGGTGCGTGCCGCTCTCCAACCGCCCGTCGGTGCGACGAGCGCGCACAGCCTTCATTCATTCCTGCTGTCGGACGGTTCTGCCGTCCGCTCCCATCGACTGTCACGGAGGGTCCGAACCGCATGAGTAGTACCGGAGGGCGCGTGCACACCGGCGGTGACGACCCGAACAAGGTCGCAATGCTGGGTCTGACCTTCGACGACGTGCTGCTGCTTCCCGCGGCTTCCGACGTCGTCCCGAGTCAGGTCGACACGTCGAGTCAGCTCACCCGCGAGATCCGCCTGCGGATCCCGCTGGTCAGCTCCGCGATGGACACCGTCACCGAGTCCCGCATGGCCATCGCGATGGCCCGGGCCGGTGGTATGGGCGTGCTGCACCGCAACATGCCCACCGAGGTGCAGGCCGCGCAGGTCGAGACCGTCAAGCGGTCGGAGGCCGGCATGGTCACCGATCCCGTCACCTGCAAGCCGACCGACACGCTGGCCGAGGTCGACGCGAAGTGCGCGCGATTCCGCATCTCGGGTCTGCCGGTCACCGACGACGAGGGTCAGCTCGTCGGCATCATCACCAACCGCGACATGCGCTTCGAGGTCGACCAGAACCGCCCGGTCGCCGAGGTCATGACAAAGGCTCCGCTGGTCACGGCCCGCGAAGGCGTCACCGCTGAGGCCGCGCTCGGTCTCCTGCGTCGCCACAAGATCGAGAAGCTGCCGATCGTCGACGGTCAGGGCAAGCTCACCGGCCTGATCACCGTCAAGGACTTCGTCAAGACCGAGCAGCACCCCAACGCCACGAAGGACCGCGACGGCCGTCTGCTCGTCGGTGCCGCCGTGGGCGTCGGCGACGACTCCTGGACCCGCGCCATGACGCTGGTCGATGCCGGAGCCGACGTTCTCGTCGTCGACAGCGCCCACGGCCACTCGGTCAACGTGCTGTCGATGATCTCGAAGCTCAAGAGCGAGGTCGGCGACCGCGTGCAGATCATCGGCGGCAACGTCGCGACCCGCGAGGGCACCGAGGCGCTCATCAACGCCGGCGTCGACGCGGTCAAGGTCGGTATCGGCCCCGGCTCGATCTGCACCACGCGTGTCGTCGCGGGTGTCGGCGCGCCGCAGATCACGGCGATCCTCGAGGCGTCCACGGTGGCGCGCGCCCACGGCGTGCCGGTCATCGCCGACGGCGGTATGCAGTTCTCCGGCGACGTCGCCAAGGCTCTGGCAGCCGGTGCGTCCACCGCGATGCTCGGTTCGCTGCTCGCCGGCACCACGGAGTCCCCGGGTGAGCTGATCCTGGTGAACGGCAAGCAGTTCAAGAGCTACCGCGGCATGGGCTCGCTGGGCGCGATGCAGAGCCGCGGCGAGGCCAAGTCGTACTCGAAGGACCGCTACTTCCAGGACGACGTGCTCTCCGAGGACAAGCTCGTGCCCGAGGGCATCGAGGGACGCGTGCCGTTCCGCGGCCCGCTGCAGCAGGTCACGCACCAGCTCATCGGTGGCCTGCGCGCAGCGATGGGTTACGCCGGCGCGACGACGATCGAGCAACTGCAGGAGGCGCAGTTCGTGCAGATCACCGCCGCCGGCCTCAAGGAGAGCCACCCGCACGACATCACGATCACTGCCGAGGCGCCGAACTACGTGGTCCGGTAGTTTTCGCGTTCGCAGCAGGGTCCCGTTCCGATTAGGACGGGAGCATCGTCCAAGAGGAGAAAGGGGCGCGCGTGCGCGACCTCGTTGAAATCGGCATGGGTCGCACGGCCCGACGTACGTACGAGCTGGGCGACGTCGACATCGTCCCGTCGCGCCGGACGCGGTCGTCGAAGGAGGTGTCGACGGCCTGGCAGATCGACGCCTACCGTTTCGACATCCCGGTGCTGGCGCACCCCACCGACGCGCTGGTGTCGCCCACCTTCGCGATCGAGCTGGGCAAGGCCGGCGGTCTCGGTGTCATCAACGGCGAGGGCCTGTGGGGTCGTCATGCCGATGTCGACGCCGTCGTCACCCGTCTCGCGGAGATCGCGAGCACGGATCCGCGCGCAGCCGTCCGTTACCTGCAGGAACTGCACACGGCTCCGCTGCAGGGCGATCTGCTGGCCGCGGCCGTCGCACAGGTGCGGGATGCCGGGGTGACCACCGCGGTCCGCGTCAGCCCGCAGAATGCGCGCGCTCTCACGCCCGAGCTCGTGAAGGCGGGCATCGATCTCCTCGTCGTCCAGGGCACCATCATCTCGGCCGAGCATGTGGCCCACGGTGAGGACGAGCCGCTGAACCTCAAGACGTTCATCTCGGAGCTCGACGTGCCGGTCATCGCCGGTGGTGTCAGCGACCACCGCACCGCGCTGCATCTGATGCGCACGGGTGCGGCCGGTGTCATCGTCGGCTTCGGCTCCACGAAGCAGGCGACCACCACGTCCTCCTCTCTCGGTATCGGCATCCCGATGGCCACGGCCATCGCCGACGCCGCTGCGGCCCGGCGCGACTACCTCGACGAGACCGGGGGCCGTTACGTCCACGTGCTCGCCGACGGCGACATCGAGAACGCCGGCGACCTCGCGAAGGCGATCGCGTGCGGCGCCGACGCGGTGGTGCTCGGCGCGCCCCTGGCTCTCGCCGAGGAGGCCGCGGGTAAGGGCTGGTACTGGCCGTCCGTGGCCGGGCATCCGTCGATGCCGCGCGGCGCTGCGGTCCGGGTCGCCGAGGACGGGCGACCGGGCCTCGGTCGGGTGCTGTTCGGCCCGTCCGATGACCCCTCCGGTTCGCTCAATCTTGTGGGCGGCCTGCGTCGATCGATGGCGAAGGCCGGATACTCCGATCTGAAGGAATTCCAGAAGGTCGGTCTGTCGGTCCGCGGATAAGGATCTTCCCGGTACATCCCGATGGCCGGTCACAGCGTCGCAGGACGCGGTGACCGGCCATCGATTTTTCTCGCACTTCGTTTTCGTGCAACTCCACGTAACGGGTAGAGTCGGGGCTGTGCCTGTAGTCACACCGCCGAAGTGCATACTTGCCGGTAACAACTCTCGCCGCTGGAGGTTCCATGGGTAAGCAACGGGTCACGGACTACGACGTCCTGATCGTCGGATCGGGTTTCGGTGGGAGCGTCACGGCGTTGCGCCTCGTGGAGAAGGGCTACAAGGTCGGCGTTCTCGAGGCCGGTCGCCGCTACGCCGACGCCGACTTCGCGAAGACCAGCTGGGACCTGCGCCGATTCCTCTGGGCGCCCAAGCTCGGCTGCTTCGGCATTCAGCGCGTGCACCTGCTGCGCGACTGCCTGATCCTCGCCGGTGCCGGCGTGGGCGGCGGGTCGCTGAACTACGCGAACACCCTGTACAAGCCTCCGGCGCCGTTCTTCGAGGACCGCCAGTGGGCGCACATCACCGACTGGCAGGACGAACTGAGCCCGTACTACGACCAGGCGAAGCGGATGCTCGGCGTGGTGCAGTACGGCCGGATGACCGACGCCGACAAGGTGATCAAGTCGGTGGCCGACGACATGGGCGTCGGCGAGACCTTCATCCAGACGCCCGTGGGCGTGTTCTTCGGCGAACCCGGCCGCACGGTCGCCGATCCCTACTTCGGTGGCGTGGGTCCCGACCGCACCGGCTGCATCGAGTGCGGTGAGTGCATGACGGGATGCCGCCACGGTGCCAAGAACACCCTCGTGAAGAACTATCTGGGTCTCGCCGAGCGGGCGGGAGCCGAGATCGTCCCGCTGACCACCGTCACCGATCTCCGTCAGGCCGCCGACGGCACCTGGGACGTGATCACCGAACGCACCGGCGCGTGGGTCCGCAAGCGGCGGCGCACCTACTCGGCCGCGCACGTCGTCCTTGCCGCCGGAACGTGGGGCACGCAGCACCTGCTGCACCACCTCAAGGACACCGGTGCGCTGCCCGAACTGTCCGACAAGGTCGGCGAACTGACCCGCACCAACTCCGAGTCGATCGTCGGCGCCGGGAAGATGCGGATCGATCCCGGTCTGAAGCTCACCGAGGGCGTCGCGATCACGTCGTCGTTCCACCCCACCCCCGACACGCACATCGAACCCGTGCGGTACGGCAAGGGATCGAACGCGATGGGCTTGCTGCAGACCCTCATGACCGACGGCGACGGACGCACCCCGCGCTGGGCGAAGTTCCTCGGGCAGGTCGTGCGGAACCCCGTGAAGATGCTGCGGATGCTCTCGGTGCACCGGTGGAGCGAGCGCACCATCATCGCGCTGGTGATGCAGAACCTCGACAACTCCATCACCACCTACACGACCAAGGGTGTGTTCGGCCGCCGCAAGGTCACGAGCAAACAGGGCCACGGGCAGCCGAATCCCACCTGGATCCCGGCCGGCAACGAGGCCACGCGCCGCATCGCCGAGAAGATCGACGGTGTCGCGGGCGGCACGTGGGGTGAGATCTTCAACATTCCGCTCACCGCACACTTCCTCGGTGGCGCCGTGATCGGATCCGATCGCGACCACGGGGTCATCGATCCGTACCACCGCGTCCACGGCTACCCGACGCTGAGCGTCGTCGACGGCGCCGCGGTCTCCGCGAACCTCGGTGTGAACCCCTCGCTCACCATCGCGGCGCAGGCCGAACGCGCTGCGTCGTTGTGGCCCAACAAGGGTGAGGACGACCAGCGTCCCGAGCAGGGACAACCCTACCGTCGTATCGCGCCGATCGAACCGAAGAACCCCGTGGTGCCCGTCGACGCACCCGGTGCGTTGCGACTGCCGGTCGTCGAGGTCAAGCACAGCGGCGTCGCGTAGCGACCCGGAAGTGATCGGATGAGCGGCCGCGTCGGGAACACCCGGCGCGGCCGCTTAGACTGTTCGGGTGTCGTCGCAAAGCCAGCAGTCCAGACCGGTCGTCGTCGTCGATTTCGGAGCTCAGTACGCGCAGCTGATCGCTCGGCGCGTTCGTGAGGCCAACGTCTACTCGGAGGTCGTGCCCCACACGGCCGGTGTCGAGGAGATCGCGGCGAAGAACCCGCGCGCGGTGGTGCTGTCCGGTGGCCCCGCCAGCGTGTACGAGGAGGGCGCACCGCGTCTCGATCCCACGCTGTTCGATCTCGACGTCCCCGTCTTCGGCATCTGCTACGGCTTCCAGGCGATGGCGCAGGCGCTCGGCGGCACGGTCGCGCACACCGGCTCGCGCGAGTACGGCCGCACCGAGCTGTCGGTCTCCGGAGGTGTGCTGCACCACGGTCTGCCCGAGACGCAGCCCGTCTGGATGAGCCACGGCGACGGCGTCACCGAGGCCCCCGAGGGCTTCGAGGTCACGGCGACCAGCGCCGGTGCCCCGGTCGCGGCGTTCGAGGACCGCGCCCGTCGCCTCGCCGGTGTCCAGTACCACCCCGAGGTGCTGCACTCGCCCCACGGCCAGCAGGTGCTGAGCCGGTTCCTGCACGACATCGCCGGAATCCCGGGCGACTGGACTGCAGCGAACATCGCCGACGCGCTCGTCGAGCAGGTCCGCGAGCAGATCGGCGACGGTCGTGCCATCTGCGGCCTGTCCGGCGGCGTCGACTCCGCCGTGGCGGCCGCGCTGGTGCAGCGCGCCATCGGCGACCGCCTGACCTGTGTGTTCGTCGACCACGGCCTCATGCGCGAGGGCGAACGGCAGCAGGTCGAGAAGGACTTCGTCGCCGCGACGGGTGCCCGTCTGGTCACCGTCGACGCATCCGAGACCTTCCTGCGCGAGCTCGCCGGCGTCACCGACCCCGAGACCAAGCGCAAGATCATCGGCCGCGAGTTCATCCGTTCCTTCGAGGGCGCGGTCTCCGAGGTGCTCGGCGAGGGTGCCGACAAGGGCGAGACCGTGAAGTTCCTCGTGCAGGGCACCCTGTACCCGGACGTCGTGGAGTCCGGCGGCGGTTCCGGCACCGCGAACATCAAGAGCCACCACAACGTCGGTGGACTTCCCGAGGACCTCGAGTTCGAGCTCGTCGAGCCGCTGCGCCTGCTGTTCAAGGACGAGGTGCGCGCGGTCGGACGTCAGCTCGGTCTGCCCGAGGAGATCGTCGGCCGCCAGCCGTTCCCCGGCCCCGGCCTCGGCATCCGCATCATCGGTGAGGTCACCCGCGAACGCCTCGAGATCCTGCGCCGCGCCGACTCGATCGCCCGCGAGGAACTCACCTCCGCCGGCCTCGACGGACAGATCTGGCAGTGCCCGGTCGTGCTGCTCGCCGACGTCCGCAGCGTGGGCGTGCAGGGCGACGGCCGCACCTACGGACACCCGATCGTGCTGCGTCCGGTCTCCAGCGAGGACGCGATGACCGCCGACTGGACGCGCCTGCCCTACGAGACCCTCGAGCGGATCTCCACTCGTATCACCAACGAGGTGACGGAGGTCAACCGAGTGGTGCTCGACGTGACGAGCAAGCCCCCGGGAACGATCGAGTGGGAGTGATTTCCGCTCGCCGTAAGCGGTGAGACGACGTCCCCCGGACCGGTCAGGTCCGGGGGACGTCGCGTAGGTGGGGGTGGTTATCTCCGGCGGTTGGGGAGGAAGACCAGCACCGCTCCGATCAGCAGGGCCGCGCCCACCAGGACCCATCCGAGGTCGACGGCGGCGAGGAACTCGACGGAGAACGGCCCGATCATGGCCCATCCGCTCACGACCAGCGCTGCCAGTGCGGCGAGCAGGAGCAGGAGCGACGGTCCCTTGCGGGTGCGCTCGGTCCGATCCTCGGTGTGTGTTCCGGTTTCGTGATCAGCCACGACGCACCTCCAGAGATCCGAATTCCATGTTCGCGTTCAGGTCCAGGACCGGCCCGTCGTCGACTCCGTCGGCACCACCGTCGATGCCGGGGGCGGGGCATCCCCTGATCTCACCGGGACCGACCGTGCAGTCGGCGCGGACGTCCAGGTTCTCCGGCAACAGCACCTCGACGCTGCCGAACCGGCCGTCGACCTGCACCGTGCGGTCCTCGGTGAGTTCGAGTCCCCGCAGATCGAGGGTCATCGCCCCGAACTGGAAGCTGTATTCGGACTCGAGCTGATCGGTACTGGTCGGAGCCCAGGTCCGGTCGCCCCAGTTGGAGGTGTCGACCGGGCCGGCGATCGAGGCGAGGACGACGAATCCGAGGAGGGGGCCGGTGACGACGAGCAGTCCGTGCCCGCGGTGCAGGAACGCGCCGATCAGCAGGCCCAGACCGACGACCGCGAGGGCCGCGGCACCCACCCGGGCGGGGGTCACCCAGGCCAGGTCGGCGGCGGCACCGAGCGCGCCGGTCACCGCAGCGGCGATCACGGCCAGTCCGAGAACCGTCGTGGTCAGGCGCGAGCGTCGATTCGTGACGATTGCAGGTTCGTGCTTCGGTGCCGGTTCGGGCAGATCCCATGCGAACGGGGCGACCCCGAGGGGATCCCATGCCGGCGGTGCCGAACGGTGGGGGGAGAGCGCGTCGACATCCGGGAGCGGAACGTCGGTGTCCTTGCGGTCGGTGTCCTTGCGTAGGTCGGGCATCGGGGACGTCTTCCTCTCAGTCGTCTCGGTGGGCGCTGTGGAATCGGTGCCCGAAGCAGGGGTGTCCGAGGCGTCGGTGGTGCTCAGGACCTCCGTCGCGTCGGTGGTCTGCGCAGGCGGGGTTGCCGCTGTGCTGGTTGTCTTTGTGCCGGCTGCCTCTCCGCCCGGTGTCTCCGTGGCCGCCGGGCCCGCGTGCATGTTCCATGCACCGGTGTGTGCGCTCCACGGGGAGTGGTACGGGTTCGTCACCGGAGGCTGAGGAAAGGCCGGTTGGGTGGGGAAGGAGGTTCCCTCGGGCGCCGGCAGCACCGGCGGTTCGGGACGCCGCTGATAGAGCAGCCACCAACCGCCGAGCAGCAGGAGCGTTCCGATGAATCCGGAACCGCCCGAACCCGCACCCACCGGACCGATGGCCCCTGCCGCGATGGCCAGGGCCACGAGGATCACGACGACCTTGGTGGTCGAGTCCGAGCTCGCGCCTCGCCCGACGAGTGATTCGAGCGAGGAGACCTGGTCGCCGTGACGGGGGAACAGCAACCAGGCCGCCAGGTAGAGGACGAGACCGCCACCGCCGAACAGCGCCGAGGCGACGAAGACGACACGGATCAGCACGGGATCGATGCCGTAGCGCACTCCGATACCCGAGCACACACCCGCGATGTGCCCCTCCTTCGGCAGACGCACGGGGCGGGTCCGCCACATGTCCGCCACCTGGTCCTGAAAGCTCCTCGTGTCCATGGCACCCATCCTGCTGGGCTTCCGCGCGCGGCACATCAGGGACCAACCCTGATTTCCGAGGGCCCGATCGGAACCCGGACATCAGGGTTCGTCCCCGATGCCGGGCCGGCGATCTCCGTGCCAGTATCGAGGTGTGCAACCGGTACCTGGATTACCCGTGACCGTTCCCCGCCTCGAACGACGGGTGGGCGGTCGCATCGTGGGCGGTGTGGCCGGCGGTGTCGCCGACCATCTCGGCATCGACGCCACCAAGGTGCGGGTCGCGTTCACAGTGCTCGCCGCCCTCGGCGGGTCCGGGATCGCGGCCTACGGCTTGCTGTGGATGTTCGTGCCCCCGGGCTCCGACACCGATCGCCCCACCGGCCCCGAACGGCGCCGAGCCATCGGCCTCGCCTTCATGGGTATCGGCCTGGCGGTGGGTCTTTCGTGGCTGTTCAGTGGTGGCGCCGCCGGGGTGGTGCTGCCGATCGTCGTGGTGGTCGTCGGTGCGGCGCTCGTATGGCGTGAATTCGACGTCGAAGGCCCCCGATCGGTACTCGGTCTGCCCGCACATCCGACGGTCCTCACATGGGCCCGCGTACTCGGCGGCCTGACCCTCGTCGTCACCGGACTCGGAGTGATGGTCATCGCGCAGGTCGACGTCGCGGCGCTGCGCTCGTCGCTGGTCGCCGTGGTGGTCACGCTGGTCGGTGCCGCCCTGCTGTCGGTGCCGCTGTGGATCCGGATGTGGCGTGCCCTCGAGGCCGAGCGTGCCGCCCGGGTGCGCAACGAGGAGCGCGAGGAGATCGCGTCGCACCTGCACGACTCGGTACTCCAGACCCTCGCGCTCATCCAGAAGCAGGCCGGCGACCAGCAAGAGGTCGTGCGACTGGCGCGCAGCCAGGAACGCGAACTGCGCCGCTGGCTGTTCGGTGGGGACGAGACGCCGAGCACCTCGCTCGCCGAGACGCTGCGCACCATCGCCGGTGAGGTGGAGGACCAGTACGGTCTGTCCGTTCAACCCGTCATCGTCGGTGACGTCGCGCCGGATGACAGCGATCTGACCCCCGAGGCCGCGACCGCCGTGCTCGGCGCGACCCGCGAGGCTCTCGTCAACGCCGCCAAGCACGCCGGGGTGGACAGCGTCGACCTCTTCGCGGAGGTGGAACCGCATCAGGTGAGCGTGTTCGTGCGCGATCGCGGCGTCGGATTCGATCCCGACGAGGTGCCGGCCGATCGGCAGGGTCTGGCCAAGTCGATCCGGGCGCGCATCGAACGTCGCGGCGGCCGGACGGTCGTGAAGTCGAGTCCCGGAAAGGGAACCGAGGTGCGCATCCATGCACCGCGCGCCGGCCGGACGGAGACCGAACGCGAACAGGACACCGAGTCGACCTTAGAGTGGGGGGTGAACGACCCCCACCCCGAGGAGCAGACACAGTGACTTCGATTCCGGCGACATCGTCCGATGCCACCGAGAACAACCGTCCCTATCGTGTCTTCCTGGTGGACGACCATGCGGTCTTCCGCTCCGGAGTGCGCGCCGAACTGGGGCGCGAGGCCGATATGGAGATCGTCGGCGAGGCCGGGGGAGTCGCCGAGGCCGTCGCCGGGATCGAGGCGACCAAGCCGGATGTCGTGCTCCTCGACGTCCACATGCCCGACGGCGGCGGCGTCGCCGTCCTCCAGCGGATCCCGGACGGGCCGGTCTGCCTGGCGCTCAGCGTGTCCGACGCGGCCGAGGACGTCATTGCCGTCATCCGCGCCGGCGCCCGCGGGTACGTGACGAAGACGATTTCCGGTCCGGATCTGGCCGACGCCGTCCGGCGGGTCGCAGGGGGAGACGCCGTGTTCAGTCCGCGTCTGGCCGGTTTCGTGCTCGACTCGTTCACCGGCCGGTCGGCCGCGCCGGAACCACCCCTCGATCCCGAGCTCGACTCGCTGACGCCGCGGGAACTCGAGGTGCTGCGCCTGCTCGCTCGCGGCTACACCTACCGTGAGATCGCCGAGGAACTCGTGATCTCGGTGAAGACCGTCGAGACGCACGCGTCGAACGTGTTGCGCAAGACGCAGCAGTCGAACCGCAACGCGCTGACCCGTTGGGCACACCGCCGCCGCATCGACTGAGCGTGACCGGTGCTCGTCGTGCCGATGCCGGCGGCGTGCAGTTCTCGTCGCTCGCGAGCGAAATCATCGACGAGGACTACGCAGCCGGCGCGGATCAGACGACCAGCGCGATGATGACGGCGACGAGCAACGCCACCAGGATCACCGCGATCATCGCCGCCATCGCCAGGGGTGCATAGGCGACGATGCGGTCCTGCGGGTTGTCGGGCACGGGGCCCTTCGGGAGCAGGCGGTCGAGCAGATCCGCCGGGGCGAAACCCTTCGCCGACTTCTTCGGACCACCGGTGGCCTGCGTCGCGGCACCGAGGGGGCGGTCGACGAAGGAACCACGGGGGCGTGCGGGTTCGGCGAAGTGCGCGGAACGCTGTGCCCACGACGGGATCGTGCCGTCCTCGTTCTGGATGGGACGGCCGCGCAGGGCCGCCGCCGATCCGCTCGGTCCGAGGACCACGCGGGCGAGGAGATCGCGCGCCTGCGCCATCGTCGGGCGTCGCGCCGGATCGGGCTGGAGCATCTCGAGCAGGGGCTCGGTGAGCGGACCGGTGTGCGTGGGCATGATGATCTCCGCCCGCGCGACCCGGTGCAGCAACGCGATCGAGTCGGTCTCGAAGCCGAAGGGCGGTTGCCCCTCCACCGCGGTGTAGAGGGTGGCGCCGAGCGAGAAGACGTCGCTGGCCTCGGTGGGATCGTTGCCGCGCGCGACCTCGGGTGCGAAATAGGCGGGGGTGCCGATGATCACGCCGTCGGGGTCGTTGTCGCCCTTCGCGCGAGCGATGCCGAAGTCGCTGATCTTCACGATGCCGGCGTCGCGGCCGCGTTCGGCGATGAGGATGTTGCCGGGCTTGACGTCGCGGTGGACGATCCCGGCGGCGTGCGCGGCGGTGAGGGCGTCGGCGACGTTCGCGCCGATCTGCGCCACCACGTACGGCGGGAGAGTGTCGACGACGTTCATCACCTGCGCCAGGCTGCGGGACGGCAAGTGCTCCATGATGAGCCACGGTTCGCCGTAGTGCAGAGCCATGTCGTACATCGAGATGGCGTGCTCGTGGGCGAGTTGGGCGGCGGCCCGGCCCTCCCGGAGCGCGCGGCGGCGAAGATCCTCGGCCTCGTCGGGATCGAGGTCTGCGGTGGAGATCACCTGCTTGACGGCGACGTCGCGGCCCAGACGGTTGTCGCGGGCGAGCCAGACGGCACCCATGCCGCCACCGCCGAGCTTGGAGTCGAGCCGATATCGACCGGCCACCAAGTGATCCGGTCCTACGGCCCGTCCTGCCCATGCCTGCTCCGCCACTCGATCGAGAGTAGTCGATCGGAGGTGTTCGCCCCGGCCGAAAAACGTGTGAGCTGCACTGTAGTCACCGTCGGGGGCGGTGCTCCCGGCTTGACGGGAAGGATTCGGGTCGGTTCTACTTGATGGGGATCGAAAGTATGTTCGAATAGAGTGCGAGCCGGGCCACGACTTCCCCGTGGTCGGCCGGTCGTGTGTGTCAGGCGGCAGGCGGATGACAGGGGTGACAGTGGGCGAGGTGGCCGAATTTCCGGTGGACGACGAGGAAGCGGGTCGCGCGGAGCGGATCGAAGCGTTGCGACGTCGGATCGCGGCAGTGCCGGCGCGGGGCGAGGTCCAGTCCGTCGCGCGAGGCCGGGTCGAGGCCCCCTCCGACCGCATCCTGCCCGTCCCGGCTCCGCTCGCGGAACTGTTGCCCCAGGGCGGATTGGTGCGTGGCAGCGTCGTCTCGGTCTCGGGGGCCACCTCCCTTCTCCTCGGGATGCTCGCGTCCGTGACTGCCTCGGGCGGATACGCCGCCGTGATCGGTCAGCGCCGGCTGGGTCTGCTCGCCGCCGCGGAGATGGGAGCCCGTCTGCACCGGTTGGCTGTGATCCCCGATCCCGGACCGGATCCCGTGGAGATCGCCGCGGTGCTGCTCGACGGGATCGACCTGGTGGTGTTGGGGCTCGGTGGGGCATCGGTGCCGCCGTCCCGCGCTCGTGCGGTCGCCGCCCGGGCGCGGAGCAAGCAGTCCGTCCTCGTGGTCACGGACGGTCGCTGGGAGGGTGCACACGTGCGACTGGAGGCGCGGGTCGACGGTTATCGGGGTGTGGACGGTCCCGGCCGGGACCGGCTGTGCGCGACCCGCTTGTCGGTCCGGGCGCACGGGCGTGCGTTTCCTCCGCGCGCCACCCGCGTGGAGGTGTGCGCCGGCCGCAGTGCCGTCGAATGGGCGAGTGAGGAGCGAAATCGGCTGGAGGACGGGCATTTCCGTAAAGCGGTCCGGTGAACGACTCGTCCTCTCGACGGGCGCCCGCGCGGGTCGTGGCCCTCTGGTGCCCAGACTGGCCCGCCGTCGCCGCCGCCACCGCCGCGGAGTTGCCCGCGACCGTCCCGGTGGCGGTGGTCTCGGCGAATCGTGTCGTCGCCTGCTCGGCCTCGGCGCGGGCCGCGGGTGTCCGGCGCGGCCTGAGACGACGTGAGGCGCAGGCACGCTGCCCGGAACTGCATGTGGCCCGCTCGGATCCCGACCTGGAAGCGCGGACGTTCGAGGTGGTGGTGGCCGCAATCGATGCGGTGGCCCCGGGCGTGGAGGTGCTGCGCCCGGGTCTGGTGGTCCTCGCCGCGCGCGGTGCAGTCCGGTGGTTCGGTTCGGAGGAGGCCGCCGCGGAGGTCCTGATCGACGCGGTCGCGGCGAACGGCGTGGAATGCCAGGTCGGTGTCGCCGACGAGTTGTCCACAGCGGTCCTCGCCGCGCGCCGGAACGCGCTGGTCCCGACGGGGAGGGGCGCCGAGTTCCTGGCGCCGCTGCCGGTCTCGTATCTCGCGGTGGAACCGGCGCTGGCGGCTCCTCGGCGGGCCGACACGGTGGATCTGTTGCGCCGTCTCGGTATCCGCACCATCGGAGCGTTCGCCGCGTTGTCCCCGATCGATGTTGCGTCACGCTTCGACGCGGACGTCGTCGCTGCGCACCGGAGCGCACGGGGCCTGCCGGAACGTCCCCCGTCGGGGCGGCCGATCCCTCCGGACCTGACGGTCGAGCAGCCCTGCGACCCGCCGGTGGAGCGGGTCGACGCCGCGGCCTTCGCCGGTCGCGCACTGGCCGAACTGCTCCACACCAGGCTCGCGGCAGCGGGAGTCGCATGCACGCGACTGCTCGTGACGGCACGCACCGGGGCCGGGGAGGAACTCGCGCGCACCTGGCGCTGCGCCGAGCCGCTCACCCCCGAGGGTACGGCCGATCGTGTGCGATGGCAGCTCGACGGATGGCTCACCGGCCGCAACACGAACCGGCCCACGGCGGGAATCGTGCTGCTACGTCTCGAACCGGTCGAGGTCGTGGCCGCCGGCGCGCTGCAGCTCGGGCTCTGGGGCGGTGTCGGCGACGAGGACGAACGCGCACGTCGGGCGCTCGTCCGAGTGCAGGGCCTGCTCGGTGGGGACGCCGTCCGGATCGGAGTGCTCGGCGGCGGCCGGGGACCCACCGAACGGATCGTCCTCGTGCCCGTCGGCGACGAGGCGATACCGCACTCCGACCCGGACGCACCGTGGCCGGGCCGGCTCCCGCCCCCGGCTCCCGCGCTGGTGTTGCACACACCTCCCGCGATCCGGCTGGACGACGACGTGGGGAATCCGGTCTCGGTGACCGAGCGCGGACTGCTCAGCGGGTCACCTGCTCGGCTGCGATGGGGAAGTCGCAGCTGGACGGTGATCGGATGGGCCGGTCCGTGGCCGGTGGACGAGTACTGGTGGGATCCGGCCGCCGCCCGGTGCGCCGCCCGTCTGCAGGTGCTGCTCGAGGAATCACGGGCCCTGCTGGTGTTCTTCGGTGCCGACGGCTGGCGGGTGGAGGGCGTCTACGACTGAGTAGGCTCGAGCATCATGAGATCTCCGGTCCTCACCGTCGCGCCGAACGGGGTCGCCCTGGCGTATCGCGAATACGCTGCGTCCCGCGAATCCGCGGGGTCCGCCGCCCGTTCCGTGCCCGTACTGCTGGTGCACGGGATGGGGGGTGACGGGCGCACATGGACCCGGTTCGCCGGAAGCCTGGTGAAGGCGGGCCGACGGGTGATCACCGTCGACCTGCGCGGGCACGGACGCAGCGGCCGGGCCCCCTCGTACCGTTTCGACGAGTTCGCCGCCGACGTCGCCGGCCTGTGCGCCCACCTCGGTGTCGAGGCCGTCGATCTCGTCGGGCACTCGCTCGGCGGTCATGTGGGATCGCTGGTCGCGCAACAGAATCCCGGCCTCGTCCGGCGACTTGTCCTCGAGGAGACACCTCTGCCGTTGCGGGAGGGGGATCCGGTTCCGGAGGTGCCGGCCCACCGCCCGACTCCCGCGGAGTTATGGCACGCCGCGACCAGCATGGCGCTCAACCCGCGCGCGGTCACCGCCTTCGACCGCTCGATGACGCCGTCGGTCGTCGCCCAGTTTCACACGCCGAATCCGGTGTGGTGGAAGCATCTTCCGTCCCTCGACGCTCCGACCCTGCTGTTGCGCGGAGCGCGCCGCGGCAGCATGGTCGACCCGCGCCTGCTGGCGGCGGCAGTCGACGCGCTGCCTTCGGCCTCAGTGCGGGAGATCGGCTGCGGGCACAGCATCCACCGCGACCGTGCCCGCGATTTCGCAGCGGCCGTCGTCCCGTTCCTCACGGATCGAACGGTTGCTTAGACTGGACGATCGTGCGCATCGCGACCTTCAACATCAACGGAATCCGCGCCGCACAGCGCCGCGGATTCGAGGACTGGTTGCGTGAGCGCAACCCCGACGTGGTGGCCCTGCAGGAGGTACGCGCCCCGGCGGCTGCGATCCCGCAGGGAGTCTTCGGCAAGTACCACCTCGCCTACGACGAGGGCACCCTTCCCGGCCGCAACGGCGTCGGAATCCTGACCCTGCACGAACCTGCCGCCGTGCGCACCTGGAGCGGCACCGCACTGCTGCGACTTCCCGGTGAGGAACACGTCGACCGGATCGAGTTCGATCGGGGAGCGCTGGCACGCGGACTGTCCGAGTTCGCCCACGAGGGGCGGTACGTCGAGGTGGATCTCGCCGACGCACCGATCACCGTGGCGTCGCTGTACCTGCCGAAGGGCGGGCTCCCGGCGCACCTCCAGAAGCCCGGGCGCATGCGCGACGAACCGGACGGTGGGATGCGCTACCAACGCAAGATGCGGTTCCTGTCGGCCTTCGCCCGGCAGCTGACCCGTAGCCGACTCGCGGCGCGCGCCCAGGGGCGGGAGTTCCTGATCATGGGTGATTTCAACGTCGCCCACACGCGCTACGACGTGCGCAACTGGCGGCGTCGCGGGCAGGCCGAGGGCTTCCTGCCCGAGGAACGCGCCTGGTTCGATTCACTGTTGTCGCCGCGCACGCTCGTCGACGTCGTCCGCCGGCATCATCCCGAGGTCGACGGTCCCTACTCGTGGTGGTCGTGGCTGGGGGAGTCGTTCGCCTCCGATTCCGGGTGGCGGATCGACTACCACCTCGCCACGCCGCGACTGGGCCGGACCGCGATCTCCGCAGGGACCGACCGCGATCCGGCGCCGGACCGGAGGATCAGCGATCACGCGCCGGTCGTCGTGGACTACGACATCTGAGTGACTGTCGTGGACTACGACATCTGAGTGACTGTCGTGGACTACGACATCTGAGTGACTGTCGTGGACTACGACATCTGAGTGACTGTCGTGGACTACGGCATCTGAGCTTGATATGTAGGGCTCGTGGTCAGTCCATGGTGAGGATCTGACGGAGGGCGGTTCCGTCGGCCAGGGCGTCCATCGCCTCGTTGATCCGACCCAGCGGCAGACGGTCGGTGACGAGTCGCTCGACCGGCAGTCGCCCCTCGCGCCACATGTCCACGAAGCGGGGGATGTCGCGGGCCGGGACGGCGGATCCGAGGTAGCTGCCCACCAGTGAGCGGCCCTCGCCGACGAGAGCGGTGGGCGAGATCTCGAGCCGGGCGTCGGGGGCGGGCAAGCCGACAGTGATCGTAGTGCCTCCCGGTCCGGTGAGCGCGACCGCCGTGGCGAGCGCGGGCACGCTCCCCGCGGCCTCGATGACCAGCCGCGCCTTCACGCCCTGTTCGACGGCCTCGTCCGGTGAGAGGACGCGTTCGGCTCCCAGCGACCGGGCCGTATCGCGCTTGTCCGGGGAGGTGTCGACGGCGATCACGGTGACGTCGTCGTGGGCCAGCGCCACGAGCAGCGCGGCCATCCCCACTCCGCCGAGACCGACGACGACCAGCGTGTCCCCGGCCTGAGGACGAGCAGTATTGACGACCGCACCGCCACCGGTCAGCACGGCGCAACCCATCAGCGCGGCGACCTCGGCGGGGACGTCGTCGCCGACACCGACGAGCGACCGCGTGTCGACGACGGCGTGGGTCGCGAAGGCCGATGCTCCCAGATGGTGGTGGACGTCGTTCCCGTCGCGGTGCAGCCGCCGGGCGCCCGACAGCAGGGTTCCCGCCGCGTTCGCGGCCGATCCCGGGATGCAGGGGCGGATGCCGTTGCTCGCGCAGCCCTCGCACTCACCGCAGCGGGGCATGAAGGTCATGACGACCCGCTCGCCGACGGAGAATCCGGTGGTGTCGTCGCCGAGTTCGACGATGCGTCCGGCCGCTTCGTGCCCGAGCAGCATGGGAACCGGACGAGGCCGGTTGCCGTCGACGACGGACAGATCGGAGTGGCACACACCGGCGCATTCGATTTCGACCAGCGCCTCACCCGGGCCCGGTGGGTCGAGTTCGAGAAGGTCCACGCTGAGCGGGGTGGACTCCTCGTACCTCCGTCGACGTCCGATCTCCTCCAGGACTGCTCCGGTGATCTGCACGAGTCTCCCTTCCGTAGAGTCGCGGATTCTCTGCCTCTAGCATCACGAGCATGACACTCACCCGGGCCGACCGCTTCCTCATCGGTGCTACCGCAGTCTTCCTCGTGTCCCAGGCGAACATCGGTCGGGTTCTCGGCTCCACGGCCCCGACGGTGGGCACCCTCCAGACCACCTTCTCGGCCGCGAAGTACCGAAAGATCCTCGACAATCTCGGTCCTGAGGAGATCGAGCGCTACCGGCAGCACTACTACTGGGACATGGTCCATCCGGCGACCTTCGCGATCGCATTGCGGGCCGGTGCACGATCGCTCGACGAACACCGCCCGCTGTTGCCGAGCACGCGTCGGATCCTGATGGCGGCGCCCGTCGTCGCCGCGGCGGGGGACTACGTCGAGAACGCCGTCGGCCTGTACCTGCTGGATCACCGCACCCGGATCGACGATCGGACGGTCCGGGCTGCCTCGACCGTCAGCCTCACCAAGTGGGTGCTGGCGCTGGGCAGTTTCGCGTACCTGTCGCAGGGATTCCTGCGGATGTGGGGCGGTGCGGCACAGCGGGTTCTTCGCCGCGGCTGACCGGTCACCGCGCGGTGCCGGGCCGTCACGAGGGTGTCCGGGCCACAATGTCCGCGTGACCACCATCTCCGCCCCCACCTGTTCCGCGCTGTCCGCACTCGACGAGCCGCTGCCCGGTACGGCGGCCACCGCGCCCGGCTACGTGTGCCTCGAGGTGCCGACGGGCTGGGGCCGCGACGTGCTCGACGGCACCGCCCTCGGCGCCGAGTTGTCGGACGAATTGTCCGCCCGGGCGAAGGCCGCGGACGTGCGGATCCTGTTCATCCGGAGACCCGGCCGCGACGTGGTGCGGGAGACCCGGACCGTCCTGCTGGCCCGCACCGAACCGGAGAACACCTGGTGCGAGCGGCTCGAGATCACCGAGCCGGCGGAGCTGCTCGACATCGTCCCCCGTGTGGTCGCAGGTCCGGCCCCCGGTTTCGGCACGGCCGTGCAGGACCCGATCGCCCTGGTGTGCGCTCACGGAAAGCGGGACCGGTGCTGCGCTGTGCTGGGGCGCCCGATCGCGGCCGCTCTGACCGCCGCGTTCGGGCAGGACGTGTGGGAGTGTTCGCACACCGGCGGACACCGTTTCGCGCCGTCGATGATCATGCTGCCCACCGGTTACACCTACGGGCGGCTCGACGAGGACGACAGTCTCGCCGCCGTCCGCGACGCCCGGAACGGGTATGTCCACGCGGGTGGCCTGCGGGGTCGCAGCACCTGGGGTGCGGCCGGGCAGGCCGCCGAGATCGCGGTGCGCGAGGCGATCGACGAGTTCGCGATCGACGCCGTGACGGTCGAGGACGGGGACGAGCCGATCGTGCGTCATCGCGACGGCCGGGCATGGCAGGTCGGGGTGGAGACCTCGGAACTACCGGCCCGGCCGGCGAGCTGCGGTGCCGCGGCCAAGCCGGCGCGTCCCGTCGTCGCGACGACGATCACGCCGCTGTAGCGACACCCCGACCACCCGGCCGCTCTGTGGTTCAGTGACCCGGCCGCTCTGCGGTCTAGTGATCCCGCCGCTCTGCGGTCTAGTGACCCAGTCCGACCTTCGCGTGCACGCGCTTCATCCACGCCGGTGCCCACCAGTTGGCCTCGCCCATGAGCTTGACCAGTGACGGCACGAGCAGCATGCGCACGATCGTTGCGTCGATGATCAGCGCGACGATCATGCCGACGCCGAGGAACCGCATGATCGACAGGCCGGAGATGGTGAAGGCCCCGGTGACCACGATCAGCAGCAGTGCAGCGGCGGTGACGACACGTCCGGTGCGGGCAATGCCGTACTCGACGGCTTCTACCGTCGTCGCTCCGGCCGCGCGGGCCTCCATCATGCGCGACATGAGGAACACCTCGTAGTCGGTCGACAGGCCGAACACCACGGCGAGGATGAGGACGACGAAGGTCGGCTCCATCGCCGCGGGAACGACGTGCAGCCACGAAGCACCGTGGCCCAGCTGGAACACCCAGGTCAGCACGCCGAAGGTCGCGGCGAGACTCAGTGCCGCCATGAGCACCGCCTTGATCGGCAGTGCCACCGACCCGAATGCCAGGAACAGCAGCACCAGGGTCGAGAGCACCATGATCGTGATCATCCAGGGGAGCGAATCCGAGACGGCCTGGTTGGCGTCGTCGACGAGAGCCCGGCCGCCGCCGACGAGCAGGTCGGTGCCGTCCGGCACGTCCAGGGCGCGCAGTTCGCCGGTGATCTCGCTCGCCCGTGCGGTGCCGTCCACGCCCTGAGCGTAGAGGCCTCGCAGGACCACCACGTCGGACTCCTGCCCGACGATGACGGTCTGCGAGATGCCGTCGACCTTGGCGACCTCGGTGGACACCGTGCGCACGGCAGTGCTGTCCGGGGCCTGTCCGTTCTCACCACGCAGGACGAGCGTGGCGCCGTTGCCGGTGCTCGGGAACTCGTCGAGCAAGGTCTGGGTGGCTGCGCGGGCCTGGCTGTCCTCGGGCAGGGCGGTGTATTCGATCTCCCCGAACCGTGCTTCGAACAGGGGCGACGCGAGTACGAGGAGACCGCCGGTGATCACCACCGCGATCAGGGCGGGACGGCGCACGACCTTGCGGACGACCCCACCCCAGAAACGACGTGCCCGCGCTTCGGCGCGGGTGGAGGTCTCACGGTCCCAGGTCCACGCGTTGATGCGGTGGCCGAGCATCGTCAGCAGGGCGGGAACCGCGGTCAGCGACAGGACGGCGGCACCGAGGACGGCGGCCATGGCACCGAGGCCGAGCGACCGCAGCACCGTCTGCGGGAAGACGAGCATGCCCGCGAACGCGCAGATCAGCAGGGCAGCGGAGAACATCACGGTGTGACCGGCGGTGGACATCGTCCGCTTGACCGCCGAGGTGACGTCCGAACCGGCCGCGAGTTCCTCGCGGTAGCGGCTGACGATGAACAGGCCGTAGTCGATCGCCAGGCCCAGACCGATCAGCGACGTGATGTTCAGCGCGTACGACGACACCTCGGTGAAATTCGACAGCAGGCGCAGGGTGGCGAGGGACGAGAAGATCGCGAGCACACCCACGAAGACCGGGACCGCGGCGGCGATCACCCCGCCGAAGATGAACACCAGCAGCACCAGCGTGATGGGCACCGCGATGAGCTCGGACCGGACGAGATCGCTCTCCAGGGTGTCGGTGAACTCGATCGCGACCACGGTGTTGCCGGCGAACTGCGATTCCACGCCGGGCACCTCGAGCAGGTCGAGGGCTTCGGGGAAGCTCGCGGCCGTGAGCCCGGAGTTCGCGCCGAGCGTGATCGAGGCAGCCACGCTGCGTTGGTCGGTCGACAGCAGCAGTTGGTTCATCGGCGGCGGAGCGGTCCAGTAGGTCTGGATCGACTCGGCGGGGACGGCGTCCTGGAACTCGGCGAGGGTTCTTTCGATGTCGGGACGGATGTCGTCGACCGTGCGTCCCTCGGGTGCGGTGTAGAGCGCGATGATGTCCGCGGCCTGCGACCCGAAGTTCTCGTAGATGATCTGCTCGACCTCGACGGCCTCGCTGTTCGGGTCGTAGTAGCCCGTGCCGGTCAGCTTGCCGAAGATCCCGACGCCCCAGGCGCCGGCGAAGAGCACGACGAGCAGCACGATCGCCAGTACCCATCGGCTCCTGGTGACGACGATCTCGGCCCAGCGACTCATGCCCACTCCCGGTTCCGCTGACGATTGTGACGATCGGCAACTGTACTGGCGTGGAGTGGGAGGGCTTTACCCTGCTCGGCCGGAACGGGCACGAGATCAGGGGAGGAAGAAGGTGGACCGACGCGCCGGATGCCTCACGGCACGGTGCGCAACGTGGCTCCAGCCGGACGGTATTCCACGAAGGCGGTTTCTCATTGGCTCCGGGGCGTACGCGACGCGCCGATCCACACTCCTCAACAGGGGTGGGCGGGGATCCATTCCCCGCCCTGCCGGACGTGACCGGGTTCACCCGCCGTCGTGGGCATGGTGGGCCGTGCCGGCCACCTGCGTCACCTCGTGCACCTCGTCGGCGCCGACCACCACGAACTGCCCCATCATCCCGGCGTCCTCGTGTTTGAGCAGGTGACAGTGGTACATGTACGGCATCGCCGGATCGGTGTGGCTACCGAACGGAACGAGCAGCCGCACCGTCGCCGCCGGCGGGATGAAGACGGTGTCCTTGCGCCCCGCCAGGGACGGATGGTCGGGACTCATCCCGGTCATGCCGAGGATCTCGAACTGCACGTCGTGGATGTGGAAGTTGTGGATCGTGCCGCTGGCGTTGGTCACCTCCCACAGTTCCGTGGTGCCGGCGACGATCACCTCGTCGATCCGGCTCATGTCCATCTCGCGATCGTTGATGGTCGTCGACGACGTCAGGTCGATGCGGCGGGTGTTGCTCGGCTCCCCGAGCTCCGGGAGGGTCGTCAGCTTCTCCGGGATCGCGGCCGACGACCCGAGCACGGGTGCCGCCCGCAGTTCGAGGACGTCCAGGCGATCGTCACCACCGGAGAAGCGGTCCTGGAAGAAGCCGGCCTTCAGCTCGGGTGGGGTGCTGCGCAGCACGTGGCTCGAACCTGCTTCCGGCCGGACGACGATCTCGGCGCGCTCACCCGGCGACAGCTGGAGGCTGCGGACGGCCCGCGGCTCCTCGAGCAGACCACCGTCGCTGCCGACGAGGAGGAACGGCATCCCGGTGTCGAACGAGAAGTTGTAGACGCGCGCGTTCGACGCGTTGAGCACCCGGAGCCGGACCGTCTCGGTGCCGACGTCCAGGAACGGCCGCGGTGTGCCGTTGACGAGGATCTCGTCGCCGAGCGTGCCGACGTCGGCGAAGATCGCGTTGCTGTCGTCGAGCTGGTCGCCGTCGAACTTCCGGTCCTGAACGATGAGGGGGATGTCGTCGACCCCGTAGTCGTGGGGGAGCGGCGACGTGCCGGGCTCGTCGATCAGGAACATGCCCGCGACGCCCCGGTACACGTGCGCGGCGGTGGAACCGTGCAGGTGCGGGTGGTACCAGAGGGTCGCGGCCGGCTGATCGACGGTCCAGTACGGCGACCATGTCGTTCCCGGCTCGATCGGCTGGTGCGGTCCGCCGTCCATCGCCGCGGGCAGGTGCATGCCGTGCCAGTGCATCGTGCTCGTCTCGCCGAGTTCGTTCGTGACGTTCACCCGCACGTTCTCGCCGCGCACGGCGCGGAGAGTGGGTCCGAGATAGCTGCCGTTCATGCCCCACGTCCGGGTGTCGGGGCCGTGCCCGAGGTCGGTCGTGCCGCGCTGCATGGTCAGGTCGAACACGCGTGTGCCGTCGGCGTCGACGGTGCCCGACTCGACGGGAGGGATGCGCAGGGCGGTGTCGAAGTCGACGCGTCCGGTGGTGTCGATCGCGCGCGTGGTCCACGCGTGGACGGCCAGGCCACCGATGACCGCCACGAACGCGAGGAAGAGCACGAAGGGTATGGCGAGCAGACGCACCAGGAGTTTCACGACATCCATGCTCGTTCTCCCGCACTCTCGGCACATCCGGCGTGGCACCGGATTTCATGGTGGGGGAGAACCCTGAGCGACCCTCAGGAAACGCTGTGCAGGCGCGCCGCCTGCCGCACGAGATGGTCCCGCTCGGGGACGCTGGTCGCCAGGTGTGCGGCCTCCGTGTAGAGCCGGGCCGCCGTGGCCGTGTCGCCGGCGCGTTCGTGGAGATATGCCGCGGCCGCCGTGTACCGAGGCAAGCCGGGGTCGAGTTCGGCCAGCGCCGCGAGACCGGCCTGCGGTCCGTCCGCCTCACCGACCGCGACGGCGCGGTTGAGGCGGGCCACCGGGTTGTCGGTGAACCGCAGGAGCTCGTCGTACCACTCGACGATCTGCACCCAGTCGGTCTCCTCCGCAGTGCGTGCGTCGGCGTGAAGGGCGGCGACGGCGGCCTGTGCCTGGAACTCGCCGAGCCTGTCGCGGGCGAGTGCGGCCTGCAGGATCTCCACGCCCTCCGCGATCATGCGCGTGTCCCACAGGCTGCGGTCCTGTTCGGCGAGGGGGACGAGACTGCCGTCCGGCCGGATGCGCGCCGCTCGCCGGGCGTGGTGGAGCAGCATCAACGCGAGCAGACCCGACACCTCGGGGTGGTCGATCACCGCTGCCAGCCGGCGCGTGAGCCGGATGGCCTCGGTGGCCAGGTCGACGTCACCCGAATAACCCTCGTTGAACACGAGATAGAGCACCCGCAGCACCGTCGCGACATCGCCCGGCCGATCCAGCCGGACGTCCGCGATCGTGCGCTTGGCCCGGCTGATGCGTTGGGCCATCGTCGCTTCCGGGACGAGATAGGCCTGCGCGATCTGCCGGGTGGTCAACCCACCGACGGCCCGCAGGGTCAGCGCGACCGCCGACCCGGGCGTGAGCGACGGGTGGGCACACAGGAAGTACAACGCGAGGGTGTCGTCCACCGGTGTGCCCGGACCGGGCCGGGGCTCGGCGTCGACGAGGATCTCGCGGCGCCGGCGGGATGCGTCGGCGCGTACGGTGTCGAGGAATCTGCGCCACGCCACCGCGACCAGCCAGCCCTTCGGGTCGCGTGGCGGATCCTCCGGCCACACCCGCAGGGCTTCGACGAGCGCGTCCTGCACGGCATCCTCGGCCGCTGCGAAATCCGCTCCGCGGCGGACGAGGATGCCGATCACGGTGGGGACGAGCGTGCGCAGCAGAGCCTCGTCCACGTCTACTCCGTGACGGTCGGCGGCTCGGACATGAACGGGCGCACCTCGAGCCATTCGTGGATCGGCTTCCCGCCGGCTCCCGGCGCGGCCGACAGTTCGGCGGCCAACTCCAGTGCCCGGTCGTAGCTGTCGACGTCGATCACCATCCACCCGGCGATGAGATCCTTCGTCTCCGGGAACGGCCCGTCGGTGACCGGGGGACGTCCCTCACCGTCGTAACGGACGAAGGTGCCCTCCGGGGAGAGCGCCTGCGCGTCGACGAACTCGCCGGTGCTCTCGAGACGGGCGGCGAAATCCTGCATGTACCGGATGTGGGCCGACACCTCGTCCGGCTCCCACTGATCCATGGGTACGTCGTTCACCGCTGCCGGGGCGCCGCGGTAATGCTTGAGCAGCAGGTACTTGGCCATGATGTTCTCCTCCGTGCGGTACGGCCCATTGTGGCCGCGTTCGTGGAGGAGACGGAGCCGCTTCCGGATTCTCGACATCCCTCCGCGAACGATTCGAGGTTAGGGTCGCGGCATGCGTATTCATCTCGGACCCGGCCACGACGAACACCTCGCCGCCGCGATCGTCTCCGGCGGTGGAACCCTCTCCGAACTGGACGAGGCCGATGCCCTGGTGTGGGACGGCAGCGCCGAGGAGTTCCCGGATCTGCCCGACCGGGTGCGCTGGGTGCAGCTCACCTACGCGGGTATCGAACCGTTCTTCCGGGCGGGCGTGATCGACGACCGGCGGCTGTGGGCGAATGCGTCCGGTGTGTACGCCGACAACGTGGCCGAGTACGCGGTGGGAGCGCTGCTCGTGGGGTTGCGGCAGTTCCACGCCTCGGTTGCCGCGAAGCGGTGGACCAAGGACGTTCTCGACCCGCGGGTGCGGACCCTCCACGGCTCGACCGTGGCCATCGTCGGATGCGGCGGTATCGGCCGGGCGATGATCCCGCGCCTGCACGCCCTCGGCGCGTCCGTCGTCGCGGTCAATCGTTCGGGCCGTCCCGTCGACGGCGCGAAGGTCACGCTGCCGGCCGACCGCACGTCGGAGGTGTGGTCGATGGCCGATCACTTCGTCGTCGCCGCACCCGCGACCGCCGAGACCGATCATCTCGTCGACGCCGCCGCGCTCGCGGCGATGCCCGGGTCGGCGTGGCTTGTGAACGTCGCGCGGGGCAACCTCGTCGACACCGACGCGCTGGTGAAGGCGCTCGGGGACGGTGCGATCGCCGGGGCGGTCCTCGACGTGACCGATCCCGAACCGTTGCCCGACGGTCATCCGCTGTGGGATCTCGACAACGCCGTGATCACACCGCACATCGCCAATACGCGCAGCCGGCTGACGCAGACGTTCGCGCCGACCCTCGAGGAGAACGTGCGCCGGTTCGCCGCGGGTGAGGAGTTGATCGCCCGGGTCGATCCGAACGCGGGTTACTGAGGCCGTTCGGCCGCCTTCTTGATCGCGGACAGGCGGCGGTCCCAGCCTGCCCCCACGGCGTCGATCGCACGCCCGACCGCGCTCAGCCGCGATCCGACGGCGGAGAAGCGGATCTCCCGTCCGGCGCGCTCGGAGGTCACGAGACCGCACCGTTCGAGCACCGCCAGATGCTTGGCGATGGCCTGACGGGAGACCGTGAACTCGGCCGCGAGCCCGGACGCCGACGCCGGGGATCGGCCCAGTCGCTGCAGGATGCGCCACCGGGTGTCGTCGGCCAGGGCCGCGAAGACGGGATGCAGGTCGGCGGAGAACTCAGCGTCGGGCAACGCTTCCGCCCTTCTCGAGATGGTGCTTGGCGATCTCCAGTTCGGTGGTCCAGCCCCGGGAGTTCTCCTCGAAGCGGGTGCGGCGTTCGCTCGCGTCGCCGGGCAGGGAGTCGAATCCGGTTTCCGTGACGCGTAATTCGGTCGTGTCGGTGTCGAGGGCGGTGAGCCGGAACTCGACGAGGGTCGACGGGCTGTCGGGATCGGTGTGGTCGGCGAGCCAGCGGAAGGCCGCGTAGTGCGGTTCGTCGAGGGTCACGGTGCGGAAGACGAAGGCGCCGTGGACCGGATCGTGCACGGTGGTGAGATCTCCGTCGTGTTCGAGGCGGTGCTCGGTCCACTCGTTGTCGTTGATGTACCAGCCGGGTTCGGCCACGAGTGTCCACACCCGGTCCACGGGGGCGTCGATGGTGATGTCGCGTTCGATGCGGTCGAGTTCGTCGGTCATGATTGCCTCCTTCGATGGGAATGCAACTCCAGGGTTGCACTTGCTGGCCCATGATGCAACCCCCTGGTTGCAGTCGATCGTGCAGTTCTCGTCGCCGACTCCCGGCGTGTCGCGACGAGAACTGCACATGTGTTCGAACGTCTCGTTCGAACACATGTGCGATACTGGATCGGTCGAGGAGGTGCCGGAGTGGGATGGGGAAACGGTCCGCCGACCTGGTCGGAGATGGAACGTGTGCTCTCGGGACGACCCGGCATTTCCCGCCGCGATGCCGAACATCCCGGCGACGGGAGCGACAGCCCGGCGTGGTCGCGCACCCGCACCGAGTACGAGGCGCGGGTCCGACGTCCGGAAGGACCGGTCGTGCCCTACGCCGAACTGCACGCCCACTCCGCGTTCAGCTTCCTCGACGGTGCCTCCACGCCGGAGGAACTCGCCGAGGAGGCGGCACGACTCGGACTCGAGGCCCTCGCGGTGACCGACCACGACGGACTGTACGGAGCGGTGCGATTCGCCGAAGCCGCACGCGAACTCGGCATCCGCACCGTCTTCGGAGCCGAACTGGGCCTCGACGATGCGCACCTGCTCGTCCTCGCCCGCGGTCAGGAGGGCTATCGACGCCTGTCGCGGCAGATCGCCGACGCCCACCTCGCAGGAGGGGAGAAGAACAACCCGAGGTACGACTACGACGCGCTCACCGACGCCGCCGGTGGGCACTGGCAGATCCTCACCGGTTGTCGTCGGGGGCACCTGCGACAGGCGCTCACCACGGGCGGGATCCCCGCCGCCGAAGCAGCATTGCTCGATCTCGTCGACCGGTTCGGTGCCGACCGCGTGACCGTCGAACTCACCCGTCACGGATATCCCGACGACCACGAACGCAACGCAGCCCTCTTCGAACTTGCCGCGCGACATGGCATTCCGTGCATCGCGAGCACGGCGGCGCACTTCGCGCATCCCCATCGGCGACGTCTGGCGATGGCCGTGGCGGCGATCTCCGACCGGCAGAGCCTCGACGACGCCGTCGGCCGGATCCCCCCGACCGGAGGCGGGCACCTGCGGTCGGGGGAGGAGATGACGCGGCTGTTCGAGGCCTTTCCGGGTGTCGTGCACCATGCCGCCGAACTCGGTCGTGAATGCGCCTTCGATCTGCGTCTCGTCGCCCCGAAACTGCCGCCCTTCGATGTTCCCGACGGGCACACCGAGTTCACCTGGCTGCGCGAACTCACCTACGACGGGGCGCGTCGCCGCTACGGTCCGGTCGAGCGCCGCCCCGACGCCTATCGGCAGATCGAACACGAACTCGACGTCGTCGGCCGGCTGGGATTCCCGGGATACTTCCTCGTCGTCCACGACATCGTCGACTTCTGCAAGCGGAGCGACATCCTCTGCCAGGGACGAGGATCGGCCGCCAACTCGGCGGTCTGCTACGCGATCGGCATCACCAACGTCGACCCCGTCGGCAACAAGCTGCTGTTCGAACGCTTCCTGTCGCCCGAACGCGACGGCCCACCCGACATCGACCTCGACATCGAATCCGACCGGCGCGAGGAGGCGATCCAGTACGTCTACCGCAAGTACGGCCGCATCAATGCGGTGCAGGTCGCGAACGTCATCACCTACCGCGGTCGTTCCGCCGTCCGCGACATGGCCCGTGCTCTCGGATACTCGCAGGGACAGCAGGACGCGTGGAGCAAGCTGATCGGCCGGTGGGGTGGGGTGCGGGTAGAGACCGACGAACGGATCCCGGAGACGGTTCTCGATCTCGCCGAACAGATCGAAGGCCTCCCAAGGCATCTCGGCATCCACTCGGGCGGCATGGTGATCTGCGACCGGCCCGTCGCCGACGTGTGCCCCGTCGAATGGGCGCGAATGGAAGGACGCACCGTTCTGCAGTGGGACAAGGACGACTGTGCTGCAGCGGGTCTCGTGAAGTTCGATCTGCTCGGCCTCGGCATGCTCTCCGCGCTGCACTACATGATCGACCTCGTCGACGAACACGAAGGCATCCGAGTCGATCTCGCGCACCTCGACCTCTCCGAGCCGGGGGTCTACGAGATGTTGTGCCGCGCCGACTCGGTGGGGGTCTTCCAGGTGGAGTCGCGGGCGCAGATGGCCACTCTGCCGCGGTTGAAGCCGCGATGCTTCTACGATCTGGTCATCGAGGTGGCCATCATCCGGCCCGGCCCCATCCAGGGCGGTTCGGTGCACCCCTACATCCGGCGGCGCAACGGTCTCGAACCCGTCACCTACGACCATCCGTGCCTCGAGAAGGCCCTCGAACGCACCCTCGGCGTTCCGCTCTTCCAGGAGCAACTCATGCAGATGGCCGTCGACGCCGCGGGATTCACCGCGGCGGAGGCCGACCGGTTGCGTCGCGCCATGGGATCGAAACGCTCGACGGAGAAGATGGAACGTCTGCGCGGACGCCTCTATCAGGGCATGCGGGACCTGCACGGCATCACGGGGGACGTCGCCGACCGCATCTACGAGAAGCTCTACGCCTTCGCGAATTTCGGTTTTCCCGAAAGTCATTCGCAGAGCTTCGCCTCGCTGGTGTTCTATTCGGCATGGTTCAAACTGCACCATCCCGCAGCGTTCTGTGCGGGCCTGCTGCGTGCTCAGCCGATGGGTTTCTACTCGCCGCAATCGCTGGTCGCCGATGCCCGCCGTCATGGTGTGGTCGTCCACGGCCCCGACATCGCGGCGAGTCTCGCGCACGCCACCCTCGAGAACGAAGGAAAGGAGGTCCGGCTCGGCCTGGCCACGGTGCGGCACATCGGCGACGACCTCGCCGAACGCATCGTGACCGAACGCAGTGCCCACGGCCCGTACACCTCGCCCGCCGACCTCGCCGCCCGCGTCGGTCTCACCACCACGCAGGTCGAGGCGCTGGCCACCGCAGGAGCTTTCTCCTCGTTCGGCGTCACCCGCCGCGAAGCCCTCTGGGGTGCGGCCCCGGCCGCGGCACAACGCCCGGGGCGGCTCCCCGGGATCGGGACGGTGCCGACTCCGGCCCTGCCGGGGATGAGCGCTCTCGAACTCGCCGCCGCCGACGTCTGGGCCACGGGAATCTCGCCCGACAGCTATCCGACGCAGTTTCTGCGCGAGCGGCTCGACGAACTCGGGGTGATCCCGGCCGCGGAGTTGTGGCAGGTCCCCGACGGGACGCGCATCCTCGTCGGCGGGGCCGTGACACACCGGCAGCGACCTGCAACAGCCGCCGGTGTCACCTTCCTCAACCTCGAGGACGAGACCGGAATGGTGAACGTGGTGTGCTCGGTCGGTCTGTGGGCGCGCTACCGGACCGTGGCCCACACGGCTCCCGCCCTGCTCGTCCGCGGCCGGCTCCAGAACGCCGAGGGCGTGGTCACGCTCCTCGCCGACCATCTCGAAGCCATGGATCTGCGAATGCCGAGCAGATCACGCGACTTTCGCTAACATCGCCGAGTGTGAAACGCCTGTGGCCGGTCTCGTTGGCTCTGTTCGCTCTGGTCGTCACCGGCTGCGACGAGGGTGGTGGAGGCGAGGGCTCCTCGGCGTCCGCGCCTGCGATCTCGGCACCGGCGATCGTCGACGGCGGTCTCCGCGAGTCGCAACCCGAAGAGGCCGACCGCAAGGAGGTCGTCACCGGCTACCTCGAGATGGATGCCGGCGATCCCGTGGCGACGGGCCGCCGGGTCGTGACGGTCGTCGAGGAAGCCGGTGGACGCGTCGACTCGCTCACCGAACAACCCGAGGCGAGCAGCGTGCTCACGGTGCGGGTGCCCGCCGACCGGCTCGACGAGGTCGTCGACGAGATCCGCACACTCGGCCGTGTCACCAGCCTGAGCACCACCCGCGACGACGTGACGATGCAGTACACCGACCTCGAAGCCCGGGTGGGTGCGTTGCGGGCCTCGGTGGACCGCCTGCGGGCACTGCTCGAGTCGTCGGCCGACGTCGAGGCGCTGATCGCTGCAGAGACCGCGCTGGCCGAACGACAGGCCGAACTCGACAGCCTCGAGGCGCAGCGACGGCAGCTGGGCGACCGGATCGAACTGTCCACGCTCACCGTCGACATCACCACCGACCGCCTTCCCTCCGAACAGGACAGTTTCTGGGACGGGCTGGTCGCAGGATGGAACAGCCTGTGGGCCGCGCTGGGGGCAGCGGTGGTCGGTATCGGCGCCGCGCTACCGTGGGTGGCGTTCCTGTTCGTGTGTGCAGGTGTCCTCTACCTGGTCATCCGGCTCATCACCCGACGGGGACGTTCGTCCGGAACCACCGGGACGCCCGACACCGAGAGGACCGACAGCGATGCGTGAGGTCGACCTGGCCGCACTCGAATCCGCGCTCACCGACGGGGCGACCGTCATCGACGTGCGTGAACGCGACGAATACGCCCAGGTGCGCGTGCCCGGCGTCACGAACATCCCGCTCAGCGAGTTCGTCGCGCGGATCGACGAGATCCCCACCGAGGGCACCGTCTACGTCGTCTGTGCCGTGGGTGGCCGCAGTCTGCAGGCCGCGCAGTATCTCGCCGGTCGCGGTGTCGACGCCGTGTCCGTCGCGGGTGGCACCGACGGATGGGCCCGCTCGGGTCGTCCGGTGGAGAGCGGCGCCTAAACCCCTCCGGGGAAACCGTGCTGCCGCCACGCCTCGTAGCAGGCGACGGCTGCGGCGTTGGACAGATTCAGCGAACGCCGCCCGGGCAGCATGGGGATACGGATCTGCTCGGTGATGTGCGGGTCGGCGAGCACCTCTGGCGACAGCCCTGTCGGTTCGGGTCCGAACAGCAGCACGTCGCCGGCCCGGTACTCGATCTCCGCATAACTCGACGTGCCGTGCGCGGTGAACGCGAGCACCCGCTCGGGGACCAGCGCCGCCCACGCCGCCTCGAGGCTGCTGTGCACGGTGACCGACGCGAGATCGTGGTAGTCCAGGCCTGCGCGGCGCAGCTTCGGCTCGGACAGGTCGAAACCGAGGGGTTCCACCAGGTGCAGTTCCGCGCCGGTCGCGGCGACCATGCGTATGGCATTGCCGGTGTTGGGGGGAATGCGCGGCTCGTGGAACATCACTCTGAACACGATGCAGGTTAACAAGTCGGCACTGTGTGGCCCGGCTCGCACGCCCCGCCCACCCACCTGCCTCGGTGAGTTTTCCGAATTGGCGGTGTAACACACCGATCGGTACCGGCGACGTTCTGCGGAACGTATTCCTCAGAACGGATCGAGCATGAATCCTCCTGCCGGTTGGCATCCCGACCCCTACGACCCGTCCATCGATCGCTACTGGGACGGTCAGCAGTGGACGAACCAGACCAGACCCAGGGGCAGCGGCGACCCCACTCAGGTGTTCGGGGCTGTCGGCCAGGGCGGCAATCCCCCTGCTGCAGGTGGGTCGAAGCGGCGCAAGTGGCCGTGGGCGCTCGGCGCCGGCCTCGTCGGACTCGTGGCGCTCGGCGCCGCTGTCGGTGACGAGGAACCGAAGACGGAAACCTCCTCGGTGGTGTCCACGACGAGCAGTTCGGTGGCTCCGACCACGACGACCTCGGCTGCACCTACGACCACCACGTCGACTTCCGTCGTTCCGAGCACCGTTTCCTCTCCTGTGGAAACAACCGTGTCAGATGTGCCGACGACCGAGGCAGCACCGGCCACAACGACGACCCTTTCCCTCGAGTACTCGTGTAGTGATGCGGCCTGGCGCGAGATGATGGGCTCCGAGGGATATGCATTGTGCGGCGCGCCCTGGACGCCTCGAAATCAACCTCAGACTCCTGCGTACACCCCGCCTCCGACATCCGAGTACACCCCGCCGCCGGCGACGCAGTACACGCCGCCTCCGGCCCCCGCATACACCCCGCCGTCTCAGGACCAGCAGTCGAGTGGAACCGTACATCCTGGTTCCTACTGCTCATCACCTGGTGCGCTCGGTGCAACTGTCAAGGGCACGCCGATGGTCTGCGGTGTCGGTTCGGATGGCGAGTATCGGTGGAAGTCCGCGGGATAGGCCACCCATTACCGAAGACGCATTGTGCGGAACCGGTCACAGTCCGGAAGCGCCCGTGGGTGAAGGGGCATCTGTAACGGCTAGTCCCCCGTGCTGCAGTGTCTGCACCGTACTAGATCATCAACTCATGGTTGATCCCGTGTGGGCCGGCGTCATCGGTACGGCAGTCGGTGCTCTGGCAGGCTCTGCGACGTCGCTGCTGTCTCCGCTGATCCTGTGGCGGACCGAGAGTAGACGTTTGGAGGTGGAGCACTCCAACGCAGTCGCACTATCGGAGACGCAGCACAATCAAGAATTGGAACGCTTGGCCGAAGAGGGCAAGCAGGCCGACCAGGAGTACCGGAGGAGATTGATTTCCCAGTGGCGCGACGGACTGGAAAAGGCAGCCGAGGAGCTGCGTCAGCGGGAATACCAAGAGTCGATTGACCACGTGGTCCCAGATCTGCCGAACCTCCAAGCGATGCAGTGGTTCGCTAGCCTGCGGCCTCATCTAAACCCAATACCGTTAAGTTAGTGACTCACTATGGTGCATATCGGTGACTGGGTGGGTTGTGGATGGTGTTGGTGGTGCGCGCGTTTCGCGGCCCATTTGAGGA
>NZ_JBNQFT010000018.1:0-107905 GCF_050321925.1 Rhodococcus sp. IEGM1339 | reverse complement strand
GATCTTGCGTTCGAAGATCCCACCGAGTTCCTGTGCCATCTGCATCTCACGCTGAACCGGCTTGGCCACGTCGATGCTGAGCAGATCACCCACCAGCGGAAGTCTCCATCGAGGTCGCGGGATCGGCTGGGAGTCGGTGGTCGCAGGGCTGCTCGTCGAAAGCTGCGGTGACGCCATTCGTGAGAGTGTGCCCCACCGCCGACGAGAGGCACACCGCCGCCTCCCACCGCTCAAGGGCTCCCTGACTGCCGTCCCACTAGTCGACACGCGCCACGCCGATGTACGGGGGTAACTGACATCCGCGCTCGCAGCCGCTAACCTGAGTCAGATTCAACGGGCCGATCTTGAAGAACCGGGGGTTTACGCATGGCACAGCCGCATAAAGGCGACCGCGCCGCGATGACTCTACGCATCCCCGCTGAGCTGCACGAACAGCTCCGCAACGATGCCAAAGACGCCAAGGTCGCGCTATCCCAATACGTCGCCGACCTGCTCGCACTACAAGCCGGTCGACCGGACCTTGCCCGCGAGATCAAGGCGGTGGCCGTGTAAACGCCACCAGAGAGGGCCGCTAGCCGCCAACTAGCCCGCCCTCAGATGCAGAAAACCCCCCGCCTGCCAAGCGAGGGGTCTTCCAAACCGAATCTGTGACCGAGCAAAGTCGCCAAACTCCTCGGGCACTCGAACTTTCTCTCCAGAAAGCCTTCGTTATGCATATTAGCGAGCGCTGCTCGTTTGGGCCAACTTCCGTCTCAAATCACACTCCCGCGTGTCGCCCTCAACGGAGCGCACACACCGCCCGGGACAACCGTCGAGGTCCCGGCCGCGCCACTCCCCAGACCCGCCGTGGTCGCCGTCGCGGCAGCTACAACCTCCGCGTAGCCGATGGTGCCTACTCCCCCATCCCCGTCTGGGACTCCCGCACGGGCTGGATGCGCCAGATCATGACCTTCGCCCGCAGCGAGACCGGTATCAAGATCTGCCACGAGCACCGCATCGCCCCGGACAAGTTCATCGCCGCCGCCAACGCTCACGCCGCTTACGCCGACGAATCCACCGGCCGCAGCCTCACCGCCGCCCGCGACACCCTCGCCGAGTACGCCGGCATTAGCACCGACGTCCTCGATCGTGCCCGCCAGATCCTTCGCCGCATCGGAGCCGCCGTCGAGCTCGTCCGCGGCCGCTACCTCACCATCGCCGAACGCATCGAAGCCAGCCTCACCCACGGTGGAAAGCAACTTCGCGCAGCTTCCGTGTGGGCCTTGACCAGCAAGTTCACTGCCAACTCTTCTGTTTATCCCCAGTTTCCGAATCATGCGGATCTACCGGAGAACCCTTTGGGTTCTACAGGTATCTCTCGTTCTCAAGTAATCACCAACGCGCGCGCTACGCGCCGCGCCCGGGCTTCGATGAAGGCCGGGAGCGACCCACGACCCCTGCACGCTCAGATCGCCGCAGCGCGCCTGGCCGACCGACTCGGTCCCACGATGCCCGAATACCGCGGCGTGGATCGGAATGGCCACTACGTACCCGGAATCACCCATCACCACGTCGGAGCGATCGCCGATGCCCTGACCGCCGCAGGCATCGACACCACCCGATGGACCGGCGACGACGTAGCCGACCAGATCACCGAGTTCCGCCACGACCGCAGCCTCCCACACCTAGCATCCCCGACCGCTTTCCTGCGCTGGCAGCTCCGTGCCCTCGCCGATGTGTGGTCAGGGCCTACCCCCACCGAGCGCCGCACTGAGATCCAGGACCGCCGCGCCGCCGAACGTCGCGCCGAACTCGACCGGCGTGCTGCTCATCCTCCGGCCAGCGACGACACCCGTGCCACCGCTCTCGCCGAGATCCGGCAGATACTGTTCCGGCGCTCGGGCATGCGCACCCGGACCCGCGGGGACCGCTTCGACCGGCACCGCTACTGAACGAAATTCTCGCTCCGGTCAGAACCACAGCGGCGAAGGGGAATCGAATCGTTTCACGCGGAAGCCACTCCTACCCCTCGAGCTTGCGGGCATCATGCAGTATCCGACCCACCGCTCCGGTCGACATCTCCAGTTTCTCGGCGATCTCGCGGTACTTCATCCCCTGCTGGCGAAGTTCGACCACCTGCTTGCGTCGGCGTTCTGCGCGTTCGAGGAATTGGTCTCGGGGTTCGGCAATCAGGCGACGTGCAGTGCGCTCCGACGAGCCGAGCCGGCGTGCCAGTTCCTTTGCGGTGATGGACCGACGTTGTTGTGCCTGGGCGCTGCCGCTCATTGCGCGAACTCCAATGCTGTCGCCAGATTGAACTTGGTGGCCCGCTTCCTGTTTGCTTCCCGTTTGGCGGAGCTCATGACCTTGCCGCCCTTGCTGCCACGTACTGCCTGGCGCGCCCGGAACGTCCCCTCGTCGAAATTACGCCAGATCCACTTGCCGATGGAGTACGCCGTGGCACGGACCTCGATGAAAGGAAGAGGGTCGGCGAACTCGCTGTTGATTCCGTGACAACGCTGAAGAACCAGCTGAAGCCACTGGTCTACGGTGCCCTGACGATGGTGCCACCACTGTGGGTACGCCCACTTACGGGCAGTGTCGAACATCGTCACATTGCGGCCCAGACCCACGGAGCGGTCGGGCCGGCGCGGAGCCTGACGAGGTGTGTAGATGGTCGCCAGATCCCGCAACGAGTACGGATCCCCTGGACCGTAAATGGTTTCCCATTCAGGGTGGATCGGGTTCTTGGTCAGCTGCCCACCGTAGGAGAAGTCCCCGCCGACGGAGATACACAGACCTCGCTCGATGCGATGGGCATAGCGCAGCGGAGTCAACCGCGCCGAGTCGGTACGGCAGACTCGATGGTCGCCCAGCCACCAACCCAGGTGCGCCCGCCCGGAGGGAGACTGCGCGACCCAGCTCGGCGTCGGATGATCCGACGGTTTCTCGAACGCCCGCATCGCCGCATCGGGGTGGTCACAGTCGATGACGATCGATCCGAGCAACGCGTGTGGAGAGTGCTGGATGTAGCGCATCGTCAATGCCTGGTCACGGCTCATTCGGTACTGACCGTGCTCGAGTTGGTTCGTCGCGAACGGCCGATGCGGCAGTAGCACCTCGTTTCCCCACTGCTCGTCAGTGAGAAGGGACTCCCCCGCCGTTTCCATGCCGAGTACTGTGCACTACCAAGATCGAGTATTCGGGTAGGACACGCCGAGCCATATACAGACATTATTCGGGTAGGTCATGCCAAGCCATATCAGGTATCCGCCCCGCCTTCTCCCTTTCGAACCCTCGAACATGTCCATTCGTGGCAGAGGCTGTGCTTCACGTACCGAAGTTACGATGAGAACCATGACCGGGAAGAAGCGCATGGCCTTCGACATCAGCGAAGCCGACGCCGACCGGATTCGCGCCGCCTACGTCGGCACCCGCGCCATCCTGCCCCCGGCCACCCTCAGCGAGTTCATCACCGACCTGCTGGTCGAGGCCACCGAACGTCTCGAAGCCGAACACAACGACCGCCGGCCCTGGCGCACCCCCAGCCGCAGCGAACTCAAATCCCTCTCCCAGACCGGCGTCGGACGCAACGCCCCCAGCCGCCCAGGAGAACAGGACCAGCAATGACCGAGGCGTCACGCACACCGCGCCCCAAACTCGGGTTCCACACCGACCAGGCCGAACGCATCCGCGCTGCCTACCTCGGCACCCGCGCAGTCCTTCCGCCGAGCACCTTCAGCGAATTCCTCGAGACCGCCGTCCTCGAGACAATCGAACGACTCGAAGCCGAACACAACAACGGCCACAGCTGGGACGCCCCGACCACCGGGGAAGTCAAATCCACCGCCCAGACCGGCGTCGGCCGCTGGAATCGCACCTGACCGGTTCTCAGTCGCACATCCTCATGCGTTGAGGACACGATGAGAACCACCCATTCTCACCCCCAGTGGGACTCTCACGCCTCATATAACCCATTATTACTATGGAATCCCTTTCATGAGGCAGCAGCACAGAGAACCCTCAAGCACCCATGCGAGTGTGCGCGAGAATCCGTGACGATAACGCTCCCGCCAGCACAAACAACGCCTATCCGGTAGCCGGCCGAATGACAGTTGCCGCCGTCGTTCTCGTCGTAACGGTCGCCGTTCTCGCCGTCGAGCCGATAGCGGGGCGCACCACGACGCACCAAGATCAGTCGGTGCCGCGTGACACAGTGCCGACCACCGACTGACCGAGCCCGAGAAAAGGACCGCCACCGACGTGAATGAGCCCCACCTCTACGCCCGAACCACCTACCTCGGCTTCGACGGCCCACCCGAACCCGTCCGCAATCTCGCCGGAGGTCTCACGGGTCTGTGGTGGCTACTGATCGGGGTAGCCGTAGCATCCGCCGGAAATCGGGCGGATTTGGCGTATCCGACTGGTGGGCACGGGGTTTCGAGTTCGGCATGCGCTGTCGACTGGTTGGTGCTTGACTGCCGATGATGATGTTGGTCGGTGCTGGTGGAGGCTGGGGTCGTGGCGACGCGGATGTTCGCGGACGAGGAGTTGGAACGACTGCGGGGATTCCCGGAGATCAGCCGCGAGGATCTGTTCCGGTACTTCACGCTGACGCCTGCGGATCTGGCGTTCGTGGATCCGGGCCGGGGCCGGGGCCCAGCCGAGCGGCTGGGCTTGGCGATCGCGTTGTGTACGCTGCCGTGGCTGGGATTCGTGCCGGATCGGCTGGTCACGGCTCCGCCGGTGGCGGTGGCTCGTGTCGCCGAGCAGTTGCGGTTGGATCCGGTGGTGATCGGTGCCTACGGCAGGCGAGCCAAGACCCGCACCGAGCATGTGCGCCTGGCCGCGCGGTACCTGGGATGGCGTGCGGTCGGTGCGCTCGAGTTCAAGGAGCTCGATGAGTTCCTGCTCGCGCGGGCGATGGAGCACGATTCCCCGACTCTGCTGTTCCGGCTGGCGTGTGAGTATCTGATCTCGGCGAAGGTGATCCGGCCAGGCCCGGTCACCGTGGTCGAGCGGGTCGCCCACGCCCGCCACCAGGCCCAGACCGAAACCTATGACCGGCTCGCTCACGAGTTCACTGCGGCGCGGTGCGCGGAGTTGGACGGCTTGCTTGTCACCGACGCTTCGCTGGGGATCTCGCGGTTGCGGTGGCTGTCGACCGGGCCGGTGGAGGCCTCGGCGGCCGCGGTCCGCGCCGAGGTCGACAAGCTGGGTTTCCTGCGCGGGTTGGGCGCTGATCGGCTGGATATGTCGGTGCTGCCCGCCGAGCGGCGCCGGTTTTTGGCCACGATGGGCCGGCGCCTGAGTCCGCAAGCGCTGCAACGTCGGGATCCGCAACGCCGGTATCCGATCCTGCTCACGGTGCTGGCCCAGTCCGGCACCGATGTCCTCGATGAGGTCGTGGCGTTGTTCGATCAGGCGATCTCGGTGAAATTCGGTGCTGCCGAACGGAAGATGCAGCAGCGGCTGGCCGAACGAGGGAAGACTGGAGAGGACCGTCAGGCGCTGCTGGACGATCTGTTGGAAATCGTCACCGACCCCGGCGTTCCGGATGAGGAGATCGGTGCGCTGATCCGCGGCGAGAAGATCGGGTGGGAGCGCCTGCGCGCGGCGATCGCCCAGGCCAAGCCCAGGTTGCCGCGTGATCACGGGCATCTGGCGGCGTTGGATTCCTCCTACAACTACCTGCGTCAGTTCACCCCCGCGGTGCTCGAAGCGGTGCGCTTCTGCGGCGGTACCGCCGCGACCGAGTTGCTGATCGCGGTGAACATGCTGCGCGAGTTGAACGCGACCGGGCGGCGCAAGGTCTTCGATGACGCCCCGACCGGGTTCGTGCCGATGAAGTGGCGCGGCTACCTCGACGAGGCCCGCAAATCCGGCAGCGCGACCGCGTATCGGCACTACTGGGAGTTGTGTGTGCTGCTCGGATTGCGTGACGGGTTGCGCAGCGGGGATGTGTTCGTGCCGGGCTCGCGCCGTTACGCCGACCCGGCCGCCTACCTGCTCACCACCGGGCAGTGGGAACCGCAACGCGTTGAGTTCTGCGGCCTGGTCGGGCGATCCGCCGATCCTGGCGTCGCGCTGGCCACCGTGGTCGCCGAACTGCACGACGCTCTCGGTGAGCTGGAGGAGGTGCTGGCCGGCGGGGACGGCCCGGTCCGGCTGGACGAGGGCGGGGATCTGGTGATCTCGCCGCTGAGCGCGGAAGATGTTCCCGCCGAGGCGATCACGCTCAAGGCCGAGCTGACCGAAATGCTGCCGTTCGCGCCGATCGTGTCGCTGCTGATCGAGCTGGACAAACGCACCGGCTACCTGGACTGCTTCACCCACGCCGGCGGTCAGGCCACCCGGACGCCGGAGCTCAAACGCAACCTGATCGCGGTACTGCTGGCGCACTCGACGAACCTGGGGTTGACCCGGATGGCCGAGGCGTGCGGAATCACCTACGACATCCTGGCCTGGACCGACGAGTGGTATGTGCGCGAGGAGACCCTGCGCGCGGCCAACCTGGTACTGGTCGGCTACCACCAGCGGCTGCCGCTGACCGCGGTGTTCGGCGCCGGAACACTGTCGTCGAGCGACGGGCAGCGTTTCCCGACGCGCGGTAAGTCGACCACGGCGCGGCCGTTGAGCCGCTATTTCGCCAGCGAGGGCCTGTCGACCTACACCCATGTCAGCGACACCCACGCCACCTACGGCACCAAGGTCATCGTGGCGACCAAACGCGAAGCCCACTACGTGCTCGATGAGATCCTGGGCAACGCCACCGATCTGCCGATCACCGAGCACGCCACCGACACCCACGGGGTCACCCTGGTCAACTTCGGGTTGTTCGACCTGCTCGGGATGCAGCTCTCGCCACGGATCCGGGATCTGGGGCGGATCACCCTGTACCGGCCGGGCCCGCGCGCCGAGGCCGAGGCCCGGTTCCCGCACGCGGGCCCGCTGATGACCCGCAAGGCCAACCTGGGTTTGATCGCCGAGCACTGGGACGATCTGCTGCGGTTGGCCGGATCGCTGAAGTTCGGGCACGCCACCGCGTCGCTGTTGGTCGGCAAGCTGTCGGCGTCGGGGCGGCAGAACACCCTGGCCGCGGCGCTCAAGGAGTACGGGGCGCTGCGGCGCACCATTTACGCCGCGAGATACCTCTCCGATCCGGACTACCGGCGCAAGATCTCGCGGCAGCTCAACAAGGGCGAGTCGCTGCACGCGCTGCGCCGCGACCTGCTCTATGCCCATGAGGGGATGATCCGGGCGCGCCACCTCGAGGACCAGACCGAGCAGGCCTGGTGCCTGACCTTGACGACCAACGCTGTGATCGCCTGGACCACAGAGTATTACGGGTTCGCTGTCGAGCAGATGCGCCGGACCGGGCAGCGTATCGATGACGAGGTCCTGGCCCACATCAGCCCGGCCCACAGTGCCAACATCAACTTCTTCGGCGCGATCGAGGTCGACATCGACGCCGAGCTGGCCCAGCTGGGCCCGACCGGGTACCGGCCGCTGCGGGTGCGCGACACCTTGTTCTGACCGCGCGGAACCGGGGCCCGTGGTTACGGCGTGGCGATGTCGATAGCGGTGTCTGCTGGCGTGGGTGTTCGGTGGGCGGTGAGGAAGTTGTCGACGAGCCGGGTGCAGTCGTCGTGGTCGATGCTGCGTAATCCGGTGAGACGGGCGAACACGATCGGGCCGAGGAGTTCGATGATGGCGAAGGTGGTGTCGAGCTCGCCGAGCATCGCGCGGGCCTCGGGACTGGTGAGGATCTGGTCGAACGGGTGGCGGTACTGCTCGATGACGCGCGCGCGCAGCGAGGTGACCGCGGCCGGGTCGGGGTGGTCCTCGCCGATGGAACCCATCGCCAGCCAGGCCAGGGTGGTCATCTGCACCGGAGCCTGTTCGATGAGGTCGGCCTGGCTGGCGAGCAGCGCCAGGAGCCGCTCACGCACGGGCCCGGTGCCGGTCGGTGTGTCGACCTGGGGAAGTAGTCGTTCGAAAGTCGCCGCGAGCAGCTGGGTGGTGCTGCCGAAGTGCCGGTAGAGGGTGGCGCGGGCGACCTTCGACACGCGGGTGACCGCCTCGACGGTGACCGCCTCGACACCGCCGGTGGACAGCAGATGGGTGGCCGCGTCGAGCAACCGGTTGCGTGAGCGCGCCAGTCGCGGATCGGCCTGCTCGTCGTCCGCGGCGAGCGGGTCGGTCGCCGCCGGGCCTGGGTCGGTCATGGACGCGCCTTCCTCCGAATTCGTGTCGTTGAACTCTTGATATGGGTGAACTCTATCCCACCCCCCAACCACTATGATACGAATGGTCTCGTACAGATACCGTTGGTCTTCAAAGTCGGGGAGGTGCCGGTGGCCACACCCGGAACGGACACTGTCGAGATCGCCCGCTGGACCAGGGCCCAGTGGTGGATGCTGGCGGTGTCGTGCCTGGCGGTGGCGCTGGTGGTCGCGGCGATGGCGGCGTTGTATTCGGCGTTGCCGCAGATCGCGCTTGCGACCGGGGCCACCCAAGCCCAGCTGACCTGGATCGTCGACGGCTACACGCTGGTGCTGGCGTGTCTGGTGCTGCCCGCCGGCGCCGTCGGTGACCGTTACGGGCGCCGCGTGGTGCTGGTGGTGGGGTTGGTGGTGTTCGCCGCCGCCTCGGCGCTGCCGCTGCTGCTGTCCGACCCGGCCTGGTTGATCGCGACGCGCGCGCTGGCCGGGGCAGGCGCCGCGCTGGTGATGCCCTCGACGCTGTCGATCCTCACTGCAGGGTTCGCCCCCGCTCATCGCGGCCGGGCGGTGGGGATATGGGCCGGGGTCGCCGGATCCGGGGCGATACTGGGGATTCTCGGTGCCGGGGTGCTGCTCGAACGATGGTCGTGGCTATCGGTGTTCGTAGGGTTGACCGTGGCCGGGGCGGTGCTGGCGGGGTTGGCGTGCACCATCGCCGAGTCCCGCCAGCGCGAGCATCCGCAGGTGGACTGGGTGGGCGCGGTGGCGGTGGCGGTCGCTGTCGCGGCGATCGTGTTCGCCGTGATCGAGTTCCCCGCGCGCGGCTGGGCCGACCCGCTCGTCGCCGCCGCCGCCGGGGTCGGCGTGGCCGCGACGGCGGCCTTCGTGGTCGTCGAGCTGCGCTCGGCGGCGCCGCTGCTGGATGTGCGGTTGTTCGCCCGCCGTGGTTTCGGTGCCGGGTCGCTGTCGGTGACCATCCAGTTCCTGGTCACCTTCGGGGTATTCCTGCTGCTTGTGCAGTACCTGCAGCTGGTCTTCGGTTACGGGCCGCTGGCCTCGGCGCTGGCGTTGGCGCCGATGGTGGTGCCGCTGGTCGTGATCTCGGTGATCGCGCCGTGGCTGTCGAGCCTGGTCGGGTTACGGGTGATGACCGTGGCCGGCCTGCTCACCATCGCCGCCGGGCTGGTGCTGGTGAGCCGGCTGACACTCGCCGCGCACTACCTCGACCTGCTGTGGCCGCTGCTGATCATGAGCGCGGGCCTGGGATTGTGCACCGCGCCGGCGACCTATGCCATCGTCGCCGACACCCCCGAGGCCAAACACGGGGTCGCCGCCGCGGTCAACGACGCCGCCCGCGAGATCGGCGCCGCGATCGGGATCGCCGTGGCCGGCAGCGTGCTGGCCGCCGGCTACACCCACCGCATCCAGCCCGCCCTGCCCCAGTTGCCCGAGCCCGCCCGCGGCCCGGTCGCCGATTCCCTGGCCGCGGCGCTGCAGGTCGCCGACCAGGCCGGACCGGTGGCCGCACCGCTGGCCGAGTTCGCCAAGGCCGCGTTCGTGCACGGCAGCGGCCAGGCCGCGCTCGCCCTGGCCGCCCTCACCACCGTCGGGGCGATCGTGCTGGCAGTACTGGCCCCCGGCCGCGCACCACGCCGCCGATACATCTCGACCATTTCCCCCGCAAAACACGCTCCCTTCTCGTGAAAGACGCCCGTCATGACGGCCTATCGCACGATCATCGTCGACACCGACGGATCCGACCGCTCCTACCGTGTGGTCGACCACGCCGCCGAACTCGCCCACGCCACCCACGCCCGGCTCCTGATCATCTGCGCCCGCCACCACATCGACGCACGTGAGCTCGGGGCGGACCTCGACCGGCTCGGACCCGACGCCTACCAGCTACGCGGCACCACTCCCACCGAGGCCATCCTGCGGACCGCCCACCAGCACGCCCTCACCCACAACACACCCCCACACACCGATAACACCCCCTGACCTGTTCCGTAACCGGATCGGCCACCGGAACACCACGCAGAGCCAACGTCGGCCCAGCTCACCGGTGTTCCGTAGAGGTGTTCCGCTGACTGTGCCGGTCAGCCCCCGCTATCTGGAACACTTTCGGCATGGGTGAGCCGTTCCGCGTCGGATACTGCCGCTGCTCCACCGACGAACAAGACGTCGAGATCCAAACCGAGCAGCTATTGGCGCTCGGAGTGCCGCGTGAGCGGATCTTCATCGACAAAGGGTTCTCCGGGACCACCCGCAAGAACCGGGCCGGGCTCGACAACGCACTCGCCGCCGTCACCTCCGCCGCGGCGGCCATCGACGGGCGACAGGTAGTGCTGACCACGCCGAAGTTCGACCGATTCGCACGCAACATGGCCGAAGCAGGCCAGACCCTGACCGAACTGCGCGAGCGCGAGGTGCTGTTCGGACTCGGGAGCTCGATCTACGACTGGAACGACCCGTTCGGCAAGCTCTTCCTGCAAACCTTGGCCATGGTCGCCGAATTCGAGGCCAACCTCAACCACCTACGCACCCGCGAGGGCATGGCCAAGGCCCGCGCGAAAGGCAGGCTCAAGGGCAAGCAGCCGAAACTTCCTCTCACGGCACGGAAAATAATCCACCGCCGCTACCACGACCCCGCCGACGACGCGAGCCTGGCGGACCTGGCCGAGGAATACAGCGTCGGCCGCTCCACCATCCACCGCATCGTCAGCAGTGCTGCACCACGAGCCTGAGAATTCACCAGCCTGTCGTCAGGATCCCGCTACTTTGCACTTCCTGACAACCTTGGGTTGCGGGCCCTTACGTCCCACACGAGTTCTGGCCCGAATCGGATCGTCGGCGAGCTGGGCGGATACGCCGCGCCCGCCAGGAGCCGGTGGCGAGACAGACGATCGTTTCGACCCAACAGGCCGAGCGGATCACCGACCGGCACTACGCCATATCCGCCCGATTTTCGGCAAATGCTACGGCTACCCCTGATCATCGCGGCGCTCATCTGCTTCGGAGCATGCGAGTACATGCGGCGAAAAAGCGTGACCAGGAGGGAACGGCAAGAGAAGAACAGGCTCGGAGCGGCTTTCTTCCTCTACTGCGGCCTCATGGGATTCGTCGTCGGAGTCTTCGGCCTGATCGCCGCGAACTGACCCTTCCTGAACTACTCGGACCGGAGCTGTCGCGGGTGGATGCACCAGGGGGCGGCTTCGCCAACGATGGGCCTCTGCAACGAGCAACAGGATCAGTCGACATTGTGAGACGCCGACCCGAGCGATAAGAACCATCACGCCCGAACGACTCCTCCGAGAACCGGCCGGAGCGCAGTCATCTCTCATCTCACGTATCCGCCTCGATCCCGTCGTGACCTGCGAATCTCATCTGAGAAACCCCTTCTCATGTCATGGTTCTCATTGTTACTATGGGAACTATGATGTGGACGAAGCGACACAAGAACAAGAACGCCTCAGTGCCCGAGAACGTGACAGCCGTCAGCGGATCCATGTGGTTCGCAGGCGTGACCATCACCGTAGGAATCGGGGCGGCCGCGTTCATTCTCAGCTTCCTCGCACTGCGAGACCTGTGCATCCAGGCCGGCCAACCGAGAGAGATCGCCTTCCTGTTCCCCGTCATCGTCGACGGAACGATCCTGCAAGCAACGATGGGAGTCGTTTCCCGACGTCACGACCACCGGGCGCGACGATTCTTCTGGAAGATTCTCATCGGCGCCGCCACCGTCTCGATCGCAGGAAACGCGATCCACGCCGTTCTCACCACGACCCCCGGCTTCAACTCCGTTCTCGCCGCCGTGATCGCCACACTCCCGCCGATCTCACTGCTCGCCTCCACCCACGCGCTGACCGTTCTCGGCCGTCGCACCGCCGCACCCACCGAGACTCACATCGAATCCGCGCCCGCGACACAGCCGCGCCGTGAGACCGCACACGAGAACGCGACCGCACCCACGACTCACGTCACGACCATCACCGAGAACCGTGCCGCCGCCGAGACCGCAAGTGAGACTCCGGTCGCGCGGTCGACTCGCACCGCGACCGCCGACGCTCTCGCTCGACAGCTCGAGGTGCCACTGCCCCACCTGCCCGGCACCCACCTCGACACCAACCCCATCCCGGCCTTCCATTCTCACGAGGAGCGTCGCGAATGGGCACTCGCCCGGCGCCAGGCCGGAGTGGAGGTGCCCGTCATCGCCCAAGAAGTCGACCGCTCCGTCGCCACCGTTTACCGCTGGCTCTCCGAGGCCGACACCTCCGTCACCATCTGAGCATCACAACGACATCGGAAATATCAACTTTTCAGCGGCAAATCGGAATCAACAAACAATCAGAGCGACATCAAAAAATGTCCACGTCTGATGCCTGCCAGTCTCACCTCGGCGCATCGAACCCGGGAATCGTCCCCCGGTTCGGTGCGCCGAGTCGCGTTGTCGGCGTTGACCAGGGGCGATCCGCCCCCGGACCCCCTTAAGGTCGTGTCGGGTGTCGACGAGCAGTGTGTTCGAGGGCCGGTGTGGCAGTCGGATCTTTGCCTCGTTGGTCTCGGGGCCGGCAAACGTATGCTCCCGCGGCCGGCGGACGGTGCCCCCTCGCCCTGGCTAGGAGTGTGCCCCGGCTCGTCTGCGGTGTGTCGGCTCTACCGATCCCCGGGGGCTCCGCCCCCGGACCCCTGTCCCTCCCTCCCAAGGTTCCCGCTGCTCCGCGTGCACCGCGCCCGGTCGCCACACCACGGCCCTACCGGACCCGCCGACCACCGAGCAAGGGAAAACCCGCCCTTGCCCGGCAGTCACCGCGCCCGGTTCACCAGGCCGCACCGACCGACCGAGGTACCCGCTCCACCACCGCCACCGAACCCCGCTACACCCGCAAAACCGCAGGTCAGAGCCTATAAACGTGTGACCAGCATCACCAGAAAAGCACCGGAAAAGCACCAAAGAAACATCGAAAAAGCATCAAAACAGATGTAAACTAGAGGCATGAACAAGGAAGAGATCACCGCGAAGCTCCACAACCTCGGCCGCGACATCGATGCCCTGCTCGAGAACATCTCGACCGGCAAGGACATCTCCGTAGTCCTGGGGGTCCCGGTAGTAATGGCGCAAAAAACAACGAAGTTCGCGTAGTGCCTGGTCAGCGGCGATTTCTCGGTTCGGGCTGCGGGCCGGGGTGGTTGGTGCTTGGCTTGTCTGCCGATGAGGTTGGTCGGCGTGTTGGAGGCTGGGGTTCGTGGCGACGCGGGTATTCGCGGACGAGGAGTTGCAGCGCCTGCGGGAGTTCCCGGAGATCAGTCGTGAGGAGTTGTTCCGGTACTTCACGCTGACCCCGGCGGATCTGGCGTTTGTTGCTCCGCAGGGCAGGGGCCCTGCGGTCCGTCTGGGCCTGGCGGTGGCGTTGTGCACCTTGCCGTGGCTGGGGTTCGTGCCGGACAAGGTGCCGTCGGCGCCGCCGGTGGCGGTGGCCCGGCTGGCGGATCAGCTGAATATCGATGCAGCGCAGCTTCGTTCGTATGGCAAGCGGGCGCAGACGCGGACCGAGCATGTGCGGCTGGTGGCCCAGTATCTGGGGTGGCGGCCTGCCGGGGCGATGGAGTTGAAGGAGCTGGATGAGTTTCTGCTGGCGCGGGCGATGGAGCACGATTCGCCGACGCTGTTGTTCCGGCTGGCGTGTGAGTACCTGATCTCGGCGCGGGTGATCCGGCCGGGCCCGGAAACGGTGGTCCGCCGGGTCGCGCACGCTCGCACGCGGGCGCAGCGGGAGACCTACGACCGGTTGGCGCGCGAGTTCACGCCGCAGCGGTGTAAGGAACTGGATGCGTTGCTGGTCGTCGACCCGTCGATCGAGATGTCGCGGTTGCGGTGGTTGTCGACCGGCCCGGTGGAGGCGTCGGCGACCGCGGTGAAGGCCGAGGTCGAGAAGCTGGTGTTCCTGCGCAACCTGGGCGCGGATGAGCTGGACATGTCGGTGCTGCCGGCGGAGCGGCGGCGGTTCCTGGCGACGGTGGGCCGCCGCTTGACGGGCCAAGCCCTCGAACGCCGGGATCCGCAACGCCGCTACCCGATTCTGCTCACCGTGTTGGCGCAGTCGGCCACCGATGTGCTCGACGAGGTGGTGCAGCTGTTCGATCAGGCGATCTCGGCCAGGTTGAGCAAGGCCGAACGCCGGATGCGCGACGAGCTGGCCGAGCGCGGTAAGGCCGGAGAGGATCGGCAGGGGTTGCTCGACGACCTGCTGGCGATCGTCTGTGACCTGCAGATCCCCGACGAGGAGATCGGCGGCCTGATCCGGGGCGATCGGATCGGATGGGAGCGGTTGCGGGCCGCGGTCGCGCAGGCCAAGCCTCGGCTGCCGCGCGATCACGGGCACCTGGCCGCTCTGGACAGCTCGTACTCCTACCTGCGGCAGTTCACCCCGCAGGTGCTGTCGACAGTCCGGTTCGCCGGCGGCACCGCCGCGACCGAGCTGCTGATCGGGGTGCACATGCTGCGGGAGCTGAACGCGACCGGTACCCGCAAGGTGCCCGACGACGCGCCGACCGGGTTCGTGCCGACGAAGTGGCGCGGCTACCTCGACGAGGCCCGCAAAGCCGGTAACACCACCGCCTATCGGCACTACTGGGAGCTGTGCGTGCTGCTGGGGCTGCGTGACGGGTTGCGCAGCGGGGATGTGTTCGTGCCGGGGTCGCGCCGCTACGCCGACCCGGCCGCGTACCTGCTGACCCCGCAGGCGTGGGAGCCGCAGCGTGACGAGTTCTGCCGCCTGGTCGGCAAGTCCGCTGATCCCGCTCGCGCGCTGGCGACCGCCACCGACGAGCTCGACGCCGCTATGGGCGAGTTGGAGAAGGTGCTCGCCGGCGGCGACGGGCCGGTCCGTCTCGATGAGGCCGGTGACCTGGTGATCTCACCGCTGTCGGCGGAGGATGTGCCCGCGGAGGCGACGGCGCTCAAGGCCGAGCTGACGGAGATGCTGCCGTTCGCGCCGATCGTGTCGCTGCTGATCGAGCTGGACAAACGCACCGGCTACCTGGACTGCTTCACCCACGCCGGCGGCAAACAGGCCCGCAGCCCGGAGCTGAAACGCAACCTCATCGCCGTCCTGCTGGCCTACTCCACCAACCTCGGGCTGACCCGAATGGCCGAGGCGTCGGGCCTCTCCTACGACATCCTGGCCTGGACCAGCGAATGGTATGTGCGGGAGGAGACGCTGCGGGCGGCGAACCTGACGATCATCGACTACCACCAAAGGCTGCCGCTGACCCCGGTCTTCGGCGCCGGCACCCTGTCGTCGAGTGATGGGCAACGGTTCCCGACCCGCGGCAAATCGGTCACCGCCAGAGCGTTGAGCCGCTATTTCGCGAACGAAGGACTGAGCACGTATACCCATGTCACCGATCAGCACGCCACCTACGGCACCAAGGTCATCGTCGCGACGAGACGCGAAGCTCACTACGTGCTGGACGAAATCCTCGGCAATGCAACGGATCTGCCGATCACCGAGCATGCGACCGACACGCACGGCGTCACCCTCGTGAACTTCGGGCTGTTCGACCTGCTCGGATTGCAGCTCTCGCCCCGCATCCGGGACCTGGGCCGGATCACCCTGTATCGGGCGGCGCCTCGGGCCCAGGTGGAGTCCGCGTTCCCGCACGCCGGGCCGCTGCTGACCCGCAAGCTGAATCTGGATCTCATCGCCGAGCACTACGACGACCTGCTCCGGCTGAGCGGGTCGCTGAAGTTCGGGCACGCCACCGCGTCGCTGCTGGTCGGCAAGCTCTCCGCGTCGGGCCGGCAGAACGCCCTCGCGGCGGCGCTCAAGGAATACGGGGCGCTGCGGCGCACGATCTACGCCGCCCGGTACCTGTCCGACCCGGGCTATCGGCGCAAGATCTCCCGACAGCTCAACAAGGGCGAATCCCTGCACGCGCTCCGCCGCGACCTGCTCTACGCGCACGAAGGCGCCGTGCGCGCGAGGCACCTGGAGGGACAGACCGAACAGGCATGGTGCCTCACGTTGGCGACCAACGCCGTCATCGCCTGGACCACAGAGTATTACGGGCTGGCGACCGAACAGATGCGGCGGGCCGGGCGGCGCATCGACGACGAGGTGCTGACGCACATCTCCCCGGCCCACAGCGAGAACATCAACTTCTTCGGCGCCATCGAGGTCGACATCGACGCCGAACTCGCCCAGCTCGGCCCCACCGGGTACCGGCCGCTGCGCGTGCGGGACACCCTGTTCTGACCCGCAGCGCCGGCCCGGATCGGCGGCGGCGCGATCTAGCAGCAGGCGCTGGTTCCGGTGGTCGTGGTCGGGTCGGTGATCGCGTCGGCGAGGGGGCGGGCGAGCTGGTGGTAGGCGTCGGTGACCGGCAGCACCGTCATGCCTGGGAATTTCGCCTGCCAGTGGTGGGCGGCGTCGGAGGTGGCGAGGAACATCTGCGGGTTGCAGCAGGTGGCGCGGAGGTGACCGGGCTGGATCCGGTCGGGGTCGACGAAGGCCACCATCGCGGTGGCCGGTTCCAGGTCGCTGACCCCGGTGACGGGGTCGATGGTCAGGCGCACGGTGGTGCCCGTGATCGGGCAGTCGGATTCGATGCAGGCGGGTGCGCCGATGACGGCGGGGAAGATGAGGGTGTCGGGGGCACACCAGGTGTAGAGCTGGTGGCCACCGACGCTGAACCGGTGCGGGGTCGGGTTGAGGGTCAGGCCCCAGCCGACGATCCGGCCGGCCTCGTCGTATTCGACGTCGGCGCCGATCGGCGTCTGCGCGGGGTCGAGGTCGGGCACTCCCGCGGCGGCGGCGAGTTCGGTGACGGTGACCGGGGTGCCGTGGGCGAGCAGCCGCAGCGCGGCGCGCATCAGCGCCCGGTCCCGGCCGGCGGGCAGGATCTTGGCGAAAACGTCGGCAGTGAGGTTGTCGGTACTCATGGGATCGGACTCCTCGAGGGCGATCGGACAGTGACGGTGCCGACGGTAGGGTCTGTCCCCGGGGTGAGGGTCAAGCCCGTAGCTCGCATCCGCACGGGTCACCGGCCCAGCACAGGTCGTCGGTGGCCAGATGCGCACGGTGTGCGGTTTCGAAGGCGTCGATGCGGTCGAGGATCTGCTCGGCATCGGCGATGCGCTGGCGCAGCCGCTGCCGCGACCGCTGCAGCAGCTCGGCGAGATGGGCGCCGACCGAACGGCCGTGGTCGTCACGGTCGGTGGAGGTGAGCTGGCAGATCTCGGCGATGGTGAGCCCGAGGCCGCGCAGCTCGCCGATGAACCGCACGCACCACTCCGCGTCGTCGGTGTAGAGGCGGTAGCCGGCCGGGCTGCGGCCCAGGGTGTAGATCAGGCCGAGGTCGGTGTACTCGCGCAGCGCCTTCACCGGCACCCCGGTGCGGGCCGAGAGGTCCCCGATCGTCATGTGTCCGTTCATCACTGCCTCCCGTCCGACGGCGTCAGCCTGCGCAGCAGGACAGTTTGGTGACGTCGGTGGTGAAAGTCTGCGCGGTCAGTTTCAGCGCTTCGGCCATGGTCAGGTACGGCGCCCAGGTGTGGGCGAGCCGGTCGACGGTCAGACCCGCGGTCATCGCATAGGTGGCGGCGGTGATCAGGTCCCCGGCGCCGTCGCTGAGGGCGTGCACGCCCATGATCCGGCCGGTGCCGGCTTCGGCGACGATCTTGACCAGGCCGCGGGTGTCCCGGTTGACCAGCGCCCGCGGCACGCTCGACAACCCCAGCACCCGGCACTGGCAGGCCAGCCCGGCCGCGGCGGCTTGCGCGTCGGTCAGTCCGACCGAGGCGATCGCGGGGCTGGTGAACGTCACGCGCGGCACCGTGGTGTAGTCCAGGACGCGATCGGCACCGGCCAGGGCGTTGTCGGCGACCAGGGTGCCCTGCGCGGCGGCCACGTACACGAACTGCGGATCCCCGGCCACGTCCCCGGCCGCCCAGATGCGCGGATTGCTGCTGCGCTGGCGGTCGTCGACCACGACCGCGCCCCGCTCGTCGACGGCGACGCCGACCGCATCCAGGCCCAGCCCGGCGGTGTTGGGGCGGCGGCCGGTGGCCATCAGCACCTGCTCGGCCCGCAGCTCGGTGCTGGCGCCGCCGCCGGTGCGCACGGTCACCACCTTGTGCCCGTCGTCGGCGAGGACCTTCTCGACGGTGGCGGTGGTGAGCACGTCGATGCGCTCGTGGGCGAAGACGGCCTCGAGCGCGGCCGAGATTTCCGGTTCCTCACCCGAGGTCAGCCGGCTACGCGCGATCACCGTGACCTTGCTGCCCAGGCGGGCGAACAGCTGGGCCTGCTCGAGCCCCACATAGCCCGCACCCACCACGATCAGCGACTCCGGCAGCTGCTGGAGGTCCATGGCGGTGGTCGAGGTCAGATACCCGGCCTCAACGAGGCCGTCGATCGGCGGAGCCCAGGGCGCGGCACCGGTGGCGATCAGATACTGGTCGGCCTCGATCACCCGTACACCGCCCTCGGCGCGCGCGACCCGCAGCACGGGTGCCTCGGCGCTGCCGTCGAACACCGCGGTGCCGGAGACGATCTCCCACCCGTAGTCGGCGGCCAGGTCGACATACTTCTCCGCCTGCAGCTGCCCGACCAGCGCGTCCTTGCCCGCGATCAGGGCGGGGAAATCCAGCGGCACCTCGGCGGGGGTGAGCCCGGGGAACCGGCCCGCCGCCTCGGCGGCGTGGCGGGCCTCGGCGGCGGCCAGCAGCGCCTTCGAGGGCACACACCCGACGTTCACGCACGTGCCCCCGACCGTCCCGCGCTCCACCATCACCACCCGTTTGCCGAGGTTGACCGCGGCGATGGCGGCGGCGAACGCCGCCGAGCCGGAACCGATGATCGCCAGATCGGCGCGGGAATCTGTCAAGGTCACGAGGGTGCCTCCTGGTCGGGCAACCGCTGAACCGACAACGGCTGCTATTCGTGTTGACGAATATCTACCGGAACCATATTATGCGCTTATCCGAATAGTTCAAGTCTCGTGGAGGCGATCCCATGGCCCGGTCCACCACCGCCACTGTCACCGTGCCCGGTGCCGAGTCGGCGTGTACGCATCTGGATACGACGGCGAAGTTTTTTCGCGCCCTGTCGGATCCGACCCGGCTCAAGCTCCTCGAATTCATCCTCGCCGGGGAGCGCACCTCCGCCGACTGCGTCGAACACGCCGGCATCTCGCAGCCCCGGGTGTCGGTACACCTGTCCTGCCTGGCCGACTGCGGGTATGTCCTCGCGCGCCGCGACGGGAAGAAACTGCGGTACTCCGTGGGTGATCCGCGGGTAGCTGACCTGGTGATGCTGGCGCGGTCGCTGGCGGCCGACAACTCCGCCGCGCTGGGCTGCTGCCCGCGCATCCCCGCCGCGGACGGTAGTGGGCGGCGATGAACACACCCGACAACAAGGCGATGAACACACCCGACAACGACTCGGGCGGGTTCGGTGGTCTGCTCGCAGTGGCCGGTGGCGTGCTGGTGATGGTCGCCTGCTGCGCCGGTCCCGCCCTGATCGCCGGCGGCGTGCTCGCCGGTCTCGGCGGTGTCTTGACCAGCCCGTGGCTGCTTGCCGCAGGCGTGCTGGTCGTGGCCGCCGCCGTCGGCTACACCCTGCGGCGCCGCGCCCGTAAGGCCACGGGGTGTTGTCCGCCCCGACCCGGATCCCCTCGGTCGGCTCCGGCCGACCGCGACCGGACGGAAACCCCGGCATGACCGTCTCGAACTCTGACACCCCGATGAGCGGTCGCGAGACCGCGCTGACACTCCCTCGCCCCCGCACGAAAGGCCACTGTCCTCGAATGGCCACTCTGCCACGCTTTCGCCGCCCCGCCCTCGCCGCCGCCGCGCTGGCGCTGTCCGCAGCCCTGGCCCTCACCGGGTGCACCTCGACCGACACGACGGCGCAGGATCCGGTGGCGCCGGTGCAGGTCGACACCGTCACCGGCACCTCCATCAGCGTGCCCGGTGACAAGCCGACCGCGTTGTTCTTCTTCTCCGTCGGCTGCGGCGAATGCGTGGGCGGCGCGAAATCGGTGGCGCAGGCGGCCGGACAACTCGGCGACAAGGCGTCGTTCGTGCTGGTCGACATGGATCCGGGTGAATCCGCGCAGACGGTGGCCGGGTTCCAGGACTTCACCGGCACCCAGGCGCTGCCCGCCGTGATCGACACCGGCGCCACCCTCACCACACGACTCTCGGTGGCGTCGCTCTCGACGCTGGTCGTGGTCGATCCGGCGGGCAAGGTCACCTACCGCGCCACCGACCCGTCCGCCGACCAGATCACCACCGCACTGCGCGACGCGGGAGCGGCGTGATGGGCGGACTGCTGGCGCTGGCGTTCACCGCCGGGATGCTCGCCCCGGTCAACCCGTGCGGATTCGCGCTGCTGCCCGCCTGGATCACCCACACCCTCGGCGACACCACCACCGACGCGTTCCCGGTCCGCATGGCGCGCGCCCTGCGCGCCGGGACCGCGCTCACCCTCGGATTCGCGGGCACCCTCGCCGCGGCGGGCCTGGCCGTCAGCGCCGGCGCCCGCGCGCTCATCGCCGCGGCCCCCCGCCTCGGCCTGGCCGTCGGCGCGGCGCTGGCGGTGCTCGGGCTGGTCATGCTCACCGGCCGTGGCCTTGGCCTGCGCCTGCCCCGCCGCGCTCAGCGCCCGCCCCGCGCATCGATGACCACCACCGGTATGGTGGCCGCCGGTGCCGGCTATGCGGCCGCGTCGCTGTCGTGCACCTTCGGGGTGCTGCTCGCCGTGATCGCCCAAGCCCAGGCCACCGCCGGATGGGCAGCGCTGCTGGTGGTGTTCGCCGTCTACGCCGCCGGGGCCGCGACGGTCTTGCTGCTGGTCAGCCTCGCCACCGCCGCGGCGGGCACCGCTGCCACCCGCTACCTCGCGGTGCTCGCCCGCCACGGCACCCGCATCACCGCCGTCGTGCTCGTCGCTACCGGCGCCTACCTCGTCTGGTATTGGTGGCCCGCCGCTATCGGCAGTACCGGTGGTGCCGCGATGGGCTCCACCGCCTGGTCCGCCGCGGTGAGCATCTGGATTCAAAACCACACCGGCACGGTCATCATTCTCGCCGTGGCGGCCGTGGCCGCCACGCTTGCCGCCACCGTCGTTGCCCGCAACACCCGGGCCCGACACCGCGACGCCACCCCCGACAACGACTGCTGCGCCCCCGCACCCGCCACAATCGAGGAGAAACACGCGCGCTGACCGCGCCGACCGGTCGACTGCCGTACCCCTTCCAGAGCGATTCGATCGAGGAAAGGCACCGAGCACATGAGCGAACGCTACGACACCCTGGTACTCGGCGGCGGCATGGCCGGCCTGCCGCTCGCGCTGCGCGCGGCCCGGCACGGCCGCGTCGCGTTCGTGGAGAAAGAACTGCTCGGCGGGACCTGCCTCAACCGCGGCTGCATCCCCACCAAGACCATGATCGCCTCCGCCGCCGTGGCGCACCAGGCGCGCCGCGCCGCCGAATTCGGGGTCCGCCTACCCGGACCGGTCACCGTCGATTTGGCCGCCGTGGTCGACCGCAAGAACACCATCGTCGACTCCATCCGCGCGGGCTCCTACCGCACCGTCGAGAAATCAACGGACCTCGACTTCTACCACGCCACAGGACATTTCACCGCACCCCGCACACTCACCGTCGACGGCACCGACCTGACCGCCGACCGGATCTTGCTGGTCACCGGCACCCGCAGCACCATCCCCGCCATCGACGGCCTCGACACCGTCCCCTACTTCACTTCCCGCACCCTGCTGGACCTCACCGACCTGCCCTCACATCTGCTCGTCGTCGGCGGAGGCTACGTCGGCTGCGAGTTCGCCCAAATGTTCCGGCGATTCGGCTCCGAGGTCACCCTCATCCAACGCGCCGACCGGCTGCTGCCCGGCGAGGACCCCGACATCTCCGCCGCCGTCAGAGAGGGCATGACCGCCGACGGCATCACCGTGCTCACCGGCACCACCTGCACCGCGGCCACCGGCACCACCGGGAACATCCGGCTCGGCTGCACCGGCAGCGAAGCCGACGACATCACCGGCAGCCACCTGCTGATCGCGACAGGACGCACCCCCAACAGCGACAATCTCGGCCTCGAGTACCTCGGTCTCGAACCCGACCCACAGGGCTTCCTCACCGTCGACGCCTCCCTGCGCACCGACGCCGAAAATGTTTGGGCGCTCGGCGATCTGCGCGGCGGGCCCATGTTCACCCACACCGCCCGCGACGACGCCGACATCGTCTACCGCACCATATTCCGAAGCCAGGACCGCACCACAACCGGGCGCATCGTGCCGCACGCGGTGTTCACCGACCCCGAAGTCGGCGCCGTCGGGCTCACCGAACCTGCCGCCCGCGCCGCCGGCTACGACGTCGTCGTCGGGCGCCAGGACTTCACCGGCGTCGTGAAAGCCCGCGCCATCGGCAACACCCGCGGCCTGGTCAAATTCGTCGCCGACGCCGCCACCGACCGTATCCTCGGCTGCCACATCGCCGGACCCGACGGCGGGAACCTCGTTCACGAGGCCGTCATCGCCATGACCACCGGCGCCACCTACACCCAACTCGCCCAAGCCATCCACATCCACCCCACCCTCGCCGAAGCGGTCAACACCGCCGCCGGCGGCGTCCACCGCGAAATCGGCGCATAGACACCCCATGAGCATCGCCCGGTACTCGGGTGAGGCCATTTTCCGACTGCCACGGATAACACCCTGTTATCTGTAGCATCATGACATCCGGCCTGCGCCGACTCCGCTCCGGCGGTGCGCGACGCGGACCTGTTATCTGCGGCAAGCCCAGTGAGGGAGGTACCACCGTGCCGTCCGGGATCACCGTCCGCGCCGCCGGCGACAGCTTCCTCGACTCGATCGGCTCCCCGAACACCCGCCGCGCCTACGGCATCGCCGTCGACAAGACCACCGCCACGCTCGGCGAGACCCGGCGGCTGGCCGACGTCGCCGACGATGAGATCGGTGAAACCCTCGAAACCCTGTGGGGCTCCTCAGCAGTCAACACCTGGAACGCCCGCCGCGCCGCGGTCGCGTCGTGGCTGGCGTGGTGCCGCGAGCACGGCCACACCGCCCCGGCGGTCCCGGCCTGGGTGAAACGCTCCACTCCACCGGACTCCACCACCCCGGTGCACTCGCGCACCGCGATCGACCGGCTCATCGCCCGCCGCGACATCGACCTCCGGGAGAAGACGCTGTGGCGGATGCTCTACGAAACCTGCGCCCGCACCGAGGAACTGCTCCAGGTCAACATCGAGGACCTCGATCTGGCCGGGCGGTGTTGCCCGGTGAAGTCCAAGGGCGCCAAGCCCCGCACCCGCCGCCGCGGTGCCACCTACCACGAGTACGCGCACGAGCTCGTGTACTGGGACGCGGGCACCGCCCGGCTCCTGCCACGCCTCACCAAGGGCCGCACCCGCGGACCGCTGTTCGTCACCCACCGCCGACCGGGCCCCGGAAAGGCCGCCGCCGACCGGGACATCTGCCCCGACACCGGGCTGGCCCGGCTGTCCTACGGCCAGGCCCGCGCCGTGCTGGATGCCGCCACCGCGACGAATGGGCCCGGCACCGGTTGGGATCTGCACGAACTTCGGCATTCCGGCCTGACGCATCTCGGCGAGGCCGGTGCCAGCCTGGTGGAGCTGATGGCCAAGTCCCGCCACCGCAAACCCGAGAACCTACGCCGCTACTTCAAACCCTCACCGGCAGCCATGCGCGGCATCACCAGCCTCATCGGCCCCGACCGCAGCCACCGATAGCGGCCACCAACAAGAGCGTCCGTCTACCCGCTGACCAGGCACTACGCGAACTTCGTTGTTTTTTGCGCCATTACTACCGTGACCCCTCCTGGCCGAGTCCCGCGACACCAAGGCCGCCGCCCGTGCCGCAGGCATGACCGAGGACGAAATCAGCGGCCGCAATCGAATCCGGCCTCAGCTGACCGACCACCCCGGAAGGAAAGACGCGATGACCACTCCCGCCCCCGTCCAGACACTCGAGCTTCCCGACCAGTGGTGCGACTACAACGGCTGCACCACCGAAGCCACCCACACCGACGGCGAGTGGGTCATGTGCCCCCACCACGAGGAACGCGCCTACCGGACCACCACCTACTGGCGGCCGATCCTCCGCTGGACCACCCGCCCCGGCCCCCACTGGCCGGTCTTCATCGCCGAGTACTGATCCACATTCCGCGCCGGTGGGGAGTCACCGCGACTCCCCACCGGCGCGCACTACCGACCCGAACAGGAAACGCCCACATGCTCACCATCACGCACACCCCCACCGAGGGCACGATCATCGACGGCACCAGCAAAGGCGACGGCACCGCGCCGATCCTCAAAACCGCAGGTTGGAAATGGGGACGCAGCATCACCGCCTGGTACATCCCGCACAGCCGCGACCGCGCCCCCCACCTCGCCCGCATCGAACACACCGCCGCCGCCCTGCGCGCCGCCGGCTACGACGTCGAAACCGACATCGACACCACCCTCCGCGACGGCACCGACGCCCACCACGACCGCAACGAGCGTCTGACCGACCGCGCCGCCGCCCTCGCAGCCAAGGCCGAACGCAAGGCCACCGCCGCCGCCGCCGCCCACGCACGCCACGACCACGCCTGTGCCGCACTGCCCGAAGGCGGAGAACCCATCAAAGTGGGACATCACAGCGAACGACGCCACCGCCGCGCCCTCGACCGCGCCCACACCACCGCCCGCGCCTCGATCGAAGCCGACGCCGCCGCCCGCTCAGCCGCCGAATCCGCCCGCATCGCCGCCCGCAGCACCGATCACCGCTACAGCCCCGCAGTGATCCACCGCCGCATCGAACGACAGAGCGCCGAACTACGCAGCATCGAACGCCACCTCACCAAGTACCGCGCTGCCGGACACACCGCCGAGACCAGCAACCACATGCACCAACTCGAACTCAACAAAGCCGAACTCGAGCGCGACATCGAATACTGGACCGCAGTACGCGCCGAACAGGACGCCACCGACGGCCCCAAGCTCTACAGCCGCGCCGACCTACGCCCCGGATGCTTCGTCAACTGCTCCGGCACCTGGCACAAGGTGATCCGAGTCAACGCAAAGTCGGTCACCGTCGCCACCGCCTACAGCTGGACCGACCGACTGCCCTACGACAAGATCACCGACGCCCGCGCCGAGGACGCCCACACCCCCATCCGCCCAGGTCAGTAACCCACATCCGGCGGCCGCGACCCCCTCGCGGCCGCCGGTCCCCACTCGCCGCGAGGACGCCATGACCGCCGAATCCCTGTTCGCCGAGTGCATCATCCCCGGATGCAAACAGCCCGTCACCGACGAACTCACCCCCTGCCAGACCTGCCGCGCGATCTTCGGACCCATGCTGCACGAAGCCGACCGACCCCCGAGCTACACCGCCGCCGACCTCGCAGAACGAGACGCAGGCACCGCCGCCGCCTACCGCATGATGCGCGCACTACCCACCGCGGCCCAGCACAACGACCTGGACACCGAGCGAGAACGCCGCACAGCCGAACACGAAAAAGCCGCAGCGCAGGAACGCGGCGAAGCCGAAAAAGCCAACCAGACCTGCTGGCTCTGCGAAGAACGACGAACCTGCCTTCTCCGCCCCCAAGGGTGGGAATGCCGACAGTGCCGCGAGATCCGCTGACACACGGCCCGAGCCGGACGCCCCTCACGGCCCCGGCTCGGGCCGCCGCCATATCCGCCCCACCCGTACGGTCTGCCACCACCGCGAGGCCGGCCGAGAACCGAACCCGAAGGAGCGGCTGCGCCGCACAGACCCCACCGCCGACCACGAGCCCGACGCGAATCCCAGCGGCCCCCTGTGCACGACCCCCACCGATAGTGTTGGATGTTGGCTAGCGTCACGCACCAGCCGACAGGACTGGAAACCCCGCGAACGCAACCAGATTCAACCCACCACCCCCACCTCAGTGGCAGCGGTGGCCGACGGCCAGGGCATCGAGCCCTGGCCGTCGCCGTTCCATCCACCACTGACATGAAAACCGCACCTGAACAGATGCAACACCACCCAGTCCGCAACAGTCACGAAACCGCCATCCGATAAGAACCAGAAAAGCACGCTTTATGAATCAGAAGTGATGTATTATTGCATCAGGAAAGGGAGGTCATGAGTTCGAAAATCATTCTGATCGGCAACGAAAAGGGCGGGGTGGGCAAGACCACCACCGTGCTCAACGTCGGTGAAGCCCTCGCCCGCGCCGGCGAAAAGGTGCTCCTGGTCGACCTTGATCCCTCCGGCAACCTCACCCACACCCTCACCAAGTTGCAGCCCGACCTCCGCGCCGCAGCGAAGGTGACCGCCGATCACATCGTCGATATAGACCCGGAGACCCGAAAGCCCGCTGCCGAGGCGATCCTCGATGCAATACGCCCCGGCGTCGATCTCATCGCCGCCCCTGCGAACGCGGCCCACCTCATCGCCGCCGAGAAGAACATCACCAACGATCCCATCGAAGGCCCCCACGTCCTGCGGGAATCACTCGAGCCGATCCGTGACCGCTACGACTACATCCTCATCGACTGCTCCCCCACGCGAAATGCCCTCGAGATGTGCGCGCTCGTGGCCGCTGACCAGCTCATCGTCCTCAACGAGGCGCATGACTTCAGCATCGCGGCCATGCAGGGCGTGACCTCGTACGCCCAGAGCATCAAGAAGCGGCACAACAGCACTCTGTGGGTCCGCGGCACCATCCTCAACAAGGTGCAGTCCGGAACGGTCCTCGCTCGCGCCTGGACCACCCAATTCACCGAGGCCGGCATCCCCGTCCTCGGCAGCGTCCGATCCGCCGAGCCGATCAAGAGGGCCGTCAACGACGGAGTATCCCTCGCCGACACGAAGGACGGTTGGCGTCACGCCTTGGTCTATGACGACCTGGCCACCACCATTACCCAAAGGAAGAAGTCATGAGCGACATCCGCAGCATGTTCGACGCCGAAGCTCCCGACGAGAACGTCCCGGCACGGTCCGCAGCACCGAAGAAGATCGTGCAGCAACCCACCTTGACCCGGCGCACGTTCACCCTCGCCGAATCCGTCATCGACGCTGCGACCAACGCTCAAAAGGGTCTGCGCGGTGTCTACCCCGGCGCACACGGCAGTCTCAACAGCTTCATCGAGGCCGCCATCGCCGAGTACACCCACAAGCTCGAAGAGGAATACAACGGCGGCGAGCCCTTCCCCGAGGTGGAGAAGGTGCGCCGGCGCAAAGCCCGCGGCAGCAAGAACGACAGCACCGACGAGGACTGACCGCACCACAGTCCAACCGTTGAAGGCTCCGACCTCCTGGTCGGGGCCTTCGGTCTATGCGGGCCTCGTGTACAGGCACAGAAACCCCCGGCCCGACCCACATCGCTCTACCGATCCCCGGGGGCTCCGCCCCCGGACCCCTGCCCCTCCCTCCCAAGGTTCCCGCTGCTCCGCGTGCACCGCGCCCGGTCGCCACACCACGGCCCTACCGGACCCGCCGACCACCGAGCAAGGGAAAACCCGCCCTTGCCCGGCAGTCACCGCGCCCGGTTCACCAGGGCCGCACCGACCGACCGAGGTACCCGCTCCACCACCGCCACCGAACCCCCGCTACACCCGCAAAACCGCAGGTCAGAGCCTAAAAACGTGTGACCAGCATCACCAGAAAAGCACCGGAAAAGCACCAATGAAACATCGAAAAAGCATCAAAACAGATGTAAACTAGAGGCATGAACAACAACGAGAACGACCATCGCTCCGCTGGCCTCCTGCTCGACGTCTACCGTGCCCACTGCCTCGGCGACTGCACCAACGGCGGTATCAGCGCCGCCGCCGACACTCTTCTTCTGGTCGGCGTCCTCGACGAGCGCCGCGCCCGCACGGGCCGCATCACGTCACTGCCGTCCGGCTGCACCCCCCACGGAGTGCGAAGCCACGTCGGCGGCCATAAGCAGATCAGCCCCACCGTCGCCGTACGGATTCGACGCCACGCCTTCATCGAAGGTAGCTATGCCGCTCTGGTCAGAGTCGAATGGAACGCCGACCGTCGTCGGTACGAACTCACCGAGTCGGGACGAGTGGTGATGTTCGGAGGCAACTATGCCGGAACCTCCGACTCGAGACTGGGCGAGCTGTCCGAACGGTATCTCGGCCACCGATCCATGATCCTGCCCATCCATGACCGCATAGAAGACTGAACCAACGGCCCCGCCCTGGCGGGGCCGTCTGCGTTTCACGGAAACCCCCAGCTCGGAGGGTAGAAAGTGTGACAATAGTCACCAAACAATCATCGAACAAGCACCAATAAAACATCGAAAAAGCATCAAAACAGATGTAAACTTGAGTTATGAACAACGGAAGCACCGCCGAATTCGCCACCGTCGACCCCGCTGACCTGCTCACCGACTCCAACATCCGCCATGACCTGCGCCTGACCGATGCCTTCCGCGAGTCGATCGCAGAGCAAGGAGTTCTGACCCCCATCACTGTGTGCCGCACCGCCGCCGGACCCCTGCGCGTGCTCACCGGCCACCGCCGCACCGCCGCAGCCCTCGAGGCCGGACTGACCCAGATCCCCGCCCTCATCGTCGGCGACGAAGGCGCTGGCACCGACGCCGCCGTCGAACGGCTCGTCACCCAGTGGAGCGAGAACGAACACCGCGCCGCGATCACCAACGGCGAACGCCTGGCCCTGTTCGAGACCCTGGCCGACCACGGACTGACCTCCACCAAGATCGCCCGTCGCACCAAGGCGCCCCGCACCGAGATCGAGGCGGCCCTGACCTTGCGCGACACCGAGCAGCGCGACGCTGTGCAACGAGGCGAGCTGACCATCGAACAAGCCGCCGCCCTCGCCGAGTTCGGCGACGATCCCGCCACCGTCCGCCGCATCGAGTGGGCCATCGCCAGCGGACGACTCGACCACGCACTCGCCGCCGAACGGTTGCGCCGCACCGAACGCAACGCCGCACTGGCCCGCGCCGAGGCGTACCTCGCAGAACACTCCATCGCCGCCGTGCCGCTTGGTGCTCTTCACGAGAGAGTGGGGGAGGGGACCAGCCAGCTGGTCGAGCGCGTCACCGACGAAGAAGGCAACACGCCCGCCATCGAAGAAGTCGCCGCCCTCGGACACCTCGGGCTGTACGTCTACAGCTGCACCACCTATTTCGACCGCGAGAGCGGCGACGAGATCGACGCGGACTACATCGTGGACGAGCTACCCGACGGCGATGCCCGCGAGGAATGGATGATTCCCCGCGAGAACGTCGTCGAAAACCACGAGACCACGCTGTACTGGCACGTCGTCAATATCGAAGACGCCCCTTGGCGCACCTGGTGGGGACACCCCCGCCCCGCCGAGTCCGAACAGGAACAAAGTGCCGAGGACCGCGCAGCCCAGCGGCGCGAAGTGATCGAGAACAACCGCGAATGGCGAGCCGCCACCGAGGTCCGCCGCAAGTGGATCGCCCAGCAGGCCACCCGCAAGACCGCACCCAAGGGCACCGCCTCATTCGTGGTAACAGTGCTGATGAAGTGGCCCCAGATCCCCGCCGCCTATCACGCCCGCACCCTGGCCGAACAGATGCTCCCCACGTCTGACACTCTCGCGAAGCTCGCAAGCGCCACCGACCCCCGCGCCCTGGTCCTGCTGCGCGCCCACATCCTCATCGCCCTCGAGTCCCAGGTCGGCGTCGAGCACTGGCGCAAGCCCACCGACCTGTCGCAGTTCTACCTGCGCGCCATCGAAGCCCAGGGCTACACCCTCGCCGACATCGAGCGCCGCGCCGCCGGACTCGACCCCCTCGACGAGCAGTAACGCCCCTTCCGGTGGGCGGTCGTATCGGCCGCCCACCGGGCCAGACCACTCGCCGGGTGCCGGCCCCCGGCACGCATGGCCGTCGACCGGGGCATCGAACCCCGGTCGACGGCTCCGGCACGGCCCTCACTTACTCATCACAAAAGAATCAAAAAACAACCACACAGTCATGTAAAACTCATCGAAAAGGCTTCACAAAGCATGTCAATTAAGCGACAATCGACGAGTACCTGGGGAAACCCCGTCAAGCCGAAGGAGCGCCGCAATGATCGTCTGGACCGTCACGCTGACCGCGCCCACCGTCGCGCACTCCGATTCTGGCTGCACCTTCACCCACGCGGCCGCCGCCTCCGACGCCGCCGAAGCAGCGCGCACGCTCGCGCTCGCCTACGGTGCGCCCGCCGGTAGCGCAGTCACCATCACCATCGACGGAAGCGTCATCGCTCGCGCCACCATCGGCCACTCGGCCATCGGCCACCCCGACCCGACTCCCGTGCTCGACATCGCCGACGCCCTCGACGAACGGATCAGCGCATGACCGTCACCGACCAGACCGATCTCGACCGCTACCTCAGCGCCGACGAGTTCGCGCCCCCAGACGCCGACACCGAAACCCTGCTGCTGTGCGCGCTGCTGTTCGCCACGCGCGCCGCAGCCGCCTACATCGTGGACCTGCTCACCACCGACGACTTCCACCAGCCACTCCACGCCGAACTGTTCGACGCCATCGCCGCACTGATGAACACCGGCCAACCCCACGACCCCGCAATGGTCCTGGCCCACCTCGAGCGCCACGGTCGGCTCGCCGGTCACCACGGCCGCCGACTCGCCTACGCCCTGACCACCGCCACCACCGCCGGCGCCGATCCCACCGCCGCGCCCTACTACGCCCATGCCGTCATCAGCGCCGCCTACCGCCGCAGCTTTCGCACCGCCGGAGCCACCATCACCGAAGCCGCCGAAACCCTGCCCGAAGCCGACCTGTTCGACCACATGGTCGCCATCGGCCGTGTCCAGCGCGCCGCCGCCCGACGCCTCGAGCGTGTACGCGCCCGACTCGGGGGCGCGCCTACTGTCGGAGCCACAACGTGAACACACCAGTGGGGGAGGGGATCCGCGGCCGATCCCGCCCCACGTCCGAACCACACCACACCAACAGGGGAGACCATGACCGACATGGACGACGACACGACCGAAAACCCGTCCCTACGTGAACGACTCGCCCCCTTCGGCGAGGAGGTGACACGCGAGACCATCGCACAGCACATCCGCGCCGCTTGCGCGATGGCGGGCGACCTCGGCGGCGAAGATCCCCGAGACATCATCGAGCAGATCGAAGCCGGACTCACCCGCGAGGACATCCTCAACGAGTTCCGACGCGGGGAGCGCCCCGAGAAATGACCGCCTCGTCGCTCCCGATCGAGGGCTACATCCCCGGAACCGACACGCGAGTGAACCTTCTCGGCATCACCGACACCCCAACACTCGACAGAATCGAAAAACGCCTGTTCACGCAGGCGATGTACGAATTCACGGACGTTCCCTCGCCGAGCACCTTCACCGGAGAGTTCCTACGCGAGATACACCGGCGAGCCTTCGACGGCCTGTACGACTGGGCCGGCCAGTACAAAACGGTGCCCACCACCCAGGGCAATCTGCCGATCGCCCACTCGAGCCCCGAGGACACCACCGCCGACGTCGACGAACTGTTCGCCGATCTCGCCGCCGAGAACAACCTGACCGGACTCGACCACCACACCTTCGTCACCCGTCTGGCCGATTACTGGTCACGCTTGACGGAGATTCATCCCTTCCCGGACGGGAACTCTCGGACGCAGTACGAGCTGTTCCGCCGCATCGCAGACCGGGCCGGATGGCAGATCGACACCGCACGTGTCGACCTCGCTGCCCTATCGGCGGCCCGCTACATCACCGCCGAGACCGGAGATCCCAGACTGCTCGCCGACGTTCTCGCCCCGGCGGTCGTACCGAACATCGGATACGTCCCTGCCCAGCCCGCCCCAGGTCGACCAGTGCTGTCTTTGACCACACATATGACGATGCTGCGCGACTACGACCGTGATCGCAGCGGCCCCTACACGGCCTTCCAGACCTTCCGGGAGATCCCCCGCGAGCGATCCTTGAGCGGAGCCGAACTCGACAACGCTCACGCCCTGGTCCGCATCGGCCTGAACCTGGCCGAACGCACCGACTACGGTCCCGAACACGATGCCGCCGTACGCCGAATCCTCGAGGGCACCTCCACTTTCGCCGCCGAACGCGCCGCCGCAGCACTTCCCGAGCCGAACCACCGCTACAAGGACCTGTTCGACCCGGCAGCAGGCAAGAACACCATGCGCTACGACACCGGAGCCCATGATCACAAGCGGCTGCGCCGCGCTGAACCCTGAACAACCACCGAGAGGGATACGTCAGCCGTGCAGTGGCCTGTACGAATCTGCTCCACAGACCGCTAAGTGAATACCGCGGCAGACAGAAATGAAGAAAAAACCGAATCGGTACAACAGTCAGCTACCGCCGCCGACCTTCCAGCGTGGACAGCAGAACGAGCTTCGTGCCCATCAGATCGAACGCCGCTTCACTGTCGCCGGCGACGAGAAGTTCCCGCTCACGGGCATGTAGTGCCGCAATCGCGGTCTCGAGCTCATCGTCGGTCATCGCATCGGCGGCATCGCCGATGGCTCGCGTCCTGTCCTCCACACGCCGAGGGTAGCCACGGTGTCGTCCGGTGTACGCGCAGCCCAGCAGTGAAAAGGCGATGGTCCCCGGCGGGGTGGCGCCGGGGACCATCCTTCGACCCGTCAGGGAATCACTCACCTGTCGGGGAACTCGGGTGATTGCAGCGGTCACCGTATCGGACGGGCGGATCGCCCGCCAAACAGGTGAAGCGGAAGCGACCGGCAGGGAAGGAACTCTCGGAGTCAGTCCTCGACAGGCACGAGATCGGTGATGCGCGCCAGCCACGGATATGTGAGCGGGCTGTCGGCGTTGACCTCGATCCTCGCCATGCCGGTGTCCTTGTCGATGTCTTTGACGGTGAACACGAACGCGCCGCGTGTGCTGACCTTCACCTGATCGCCGGGCTTGATGGTGGTGCTGTCTCCGATCGACACGACAGAACGGGACGTGTCGTTTTCCCATTTCACACCGCAATTTTAGCGAAGCTAATTTTCTGGATCCTGGCGGGTCGCCCCGCCTGCGATCTGGCTGGCTCACTCGCCTGACGAGTCGGGCCGCGGCTGCCCCTGCGTCTGTCTCGGTGGCCACTGCACTCCGGAGAACGGCGGCCCCGTATGGGGCGGAACGAAGATTTCCGCATCGCAGACGATGCACAGATAGGTGCGATGTCCGGTGGCTCCCGAGGGGCGCAGCGCCGTCGCGCAGGTGCACGGTGTCCATCCCACGACCACCCGGTGCGGTCCCAGCCGGTGCCCGTTCGTTATCTCACCCCTACGTCGGTTTTTGCTGGCCAGCGGGCTGTGGGGTGTCAGTTGCTGTGGATACTGTGCCCATTCGCTGTGCTGCCTGAGGACACTCGAGGAAATCAATGCTGTGCGGCGAGGGTTTCAGCGAGGTCGGCCGGCACCGTCATCCGGGTCATCAGCCCGGCACGGGTACGACCGGTGTTGCCCTCGGGGTAACGGCCCAGCGTGGACCCGGGAGACGCGACGATGACCCGCACTACCTGACCGAGAGCTTCACGACGGTCACGCTGGCGCAGAGCAAGACCGAGCATGGCGAGGTGGTTGCGGGTGTGCGGCCACGGGTAGGGCTGGGACAGGATGTGCGCACGCTCGAGGTGCGCCCACCGCTCGCTGTCCACGGACGTGGCGCGGGCGGCCGCCATCTCGGCGGTGTAGGCGGCGTGGACGATCGTGGACATCGCGGTCATAGTGCGGACTCCTTGGATTCAGTGCGAGCATCGACGACACCGGACACGAGCAGCAGTCGCCACGGCGGCCGCACTCTCGCGATCGGTGTACCGGTCATGCGCTGGCCGTAGACGCCGACATTGGTTTGGGCATGCCCGGCGTCGGGCCGGCGAGGGCGCGGGCGCGGCCGGCGCGGACCCCGTTGGCGATCACGATGATCTCGGCGACCTCGTGAACCAGGACGACGGCGGCCAGCCCGAGCACCCCGAACAACGCGAGGGGGATCAGGACGGTGATGATCGCCAGCGACAGGCCGACGTTCTGCAACATGATCGTCCGGGAGCGTCGGGCATGCTGCAGGGCTTGGGGCAGGTGCCGCAGGTCCTCACCCATCAGGGCGACATCGGCGGTTTCGATGGCGACGTCGGTGCCCATCGCGCCCATCGCGATCCCCAGATCGGCGGTGGCCAGGGCCGGGGCGTCGTTGACGCCGTCGCCGACCATCGCCGTCGGCCGCGTACCGCGGAGGGTGTCGATGATGCGGGCCTTGTCCTCCGGACGCAGATCGGCATGGACCTCGTCGATGCCGACGTCGGCGGCCAACGCTCGTGCGGTGCGCTCGTTGTCGCCGGTGAGCATCGCCACGGTGTAGCCGTCGCGGCGCAGCCCCGCAACGACGTCGCGGGCTTCGGGGCGCAGTTCGTCGCGCACCGCGATCGCGCCGATCAGGGTGCCGTCCCGTTCGATGAGCACCGCGGTGGCTCCGGCGTGCTGCATCCGCTCGATATCGGCGGCCAGGGGGCCCGGGTCGATCCAGCCCGGCCGGCCCAGGCGAGCGGGGATGCCGCCGACGTGTCCGGTCAGTCCGGCGCCGGGGACCGCGTCGACGTCCCCGGCCGGGGTGTAGTCGTCGACGGCGGCGAGGATCGCTGCGGCGAGGGGATGTTCGCTGCGGGCCTCGAGTGCCGCTGCAAGGTTCAGGACGTCGGCGCGGGTGGCGCCGCCGGTGGTGGCGACGTCGATGACCTCGGGTCGGTTGCGGGTCAGGGTGCCCGTCTTGTCCAGCGCAACGGTGCGGATCCGGCCCAACGCTTCGAGGGCGGCACCGCCCTTGACCAGGACACCGAGCTTGGAGGCGGCGCCGATCGCGGCGACCACGGTCACCGGGATCGCAATCGCCAGCGCACACGGGGAGGCGGCGACCAGCACGACCAGGGCGCGTTCGATCCACACCAGCGGATCGCCGAACACGCTGCCGATCGCGGCGATCAGCGCCGCGGCGACCATCACCCCCGGGACCAGGGGCTTGGCGATCGTGTCGGCCAGACGCTGGGCCTCGCCCTTACGGGATTGCTCGGCCTCGACGATCTTGACGATCTTGGCCAGCGAGTTATCCTGCGCGCCGGCGGTGACCTCGACCTCGAGCACGCCGGTGCCGTTGATCGATCCGGCGAACACCTCATCACCCGGTCCGGCCTCGACCGGCACCGATTCCCCGGTGATCGCGGAGGTGTCCAGGGCGGTGCGGCCGGTGCGGATGGTGCCGTCGGTGGCGAGCCGCTCCCCGGGCTTGACGATCATGATCTCCCCGAGCCTCAACTCCGCGGGGGCGACGGTCTGTTCACGGCCGCCGCGGAGGACGGTGGCGGTGTCGGGCACCAGATTCAGCAGGGCGCGCAAGCCGCGGCGGGTGCGGGTGACCGCGTACTCTTCGAGGCCCTCACTGATGGCGAACAGGAACGCGAGCATCGCGGCCTCGCCGACCTCGCCGAGCAGCACGGCGCCGACGGCGGCGATGGTCATCAGGGTGCCGACGCCGATCTTGCCCTTGGCCAGCCGCTTCAGGGTGGAGGGGACGAAGGTGTAGCCGGCGACGATCAGCGCCACCGCCTCGAAGCCCGTCCCGAGAGCGTCGGGCCCACCGATCAGGTGGACGATCAGGGCCGCAATCAGCAGCACACCGGCCACTGCGGCGGCCCGGATCTCGGTGACCTGCCACCACTTGTCCGGCTCGTGCTCGTCCTCGCCTTCGACGCGGGGTTCGTCGTGGCCGCACCCGCAGGCGTCGCTCATGCCGTCACCCCGGTGTCGGTGCCGGTGCCGTAGTTCGGGCACAACGCGACGGCGTTGCCGGTGGCGGCCAAGAGGGTTTCGGCCGAGGCCAGCAGATCGAGCAGTTCCGGTCGGGTCAGCGAGTAGAACACCTGCCGGCCCTGCGGCCGGCCCTGCACCAGGCCGCAGTCCCGCAGGCACGCCACGTGCGCCGACACTGTCGACTGTGCCAATCCCAGCTCGCCGACCAGGTCCGCTACTCGGGCTTCCCCGCCGGCGAGGCTGCGCACGATCGCCAGTCGGGTGCCGTCGGAGAGGCTGTGGAACAACGCCACCGCCGCATCGAGATTCGATTCGGTGCCCGCTGCGGCGAGGCACCCATCCACACTATTAATCGCCATACGGCGATAATAACCGCTAACCAACGATGAATGAAAACCGTCTCGTCAGCGTCGCTACCGCGGTCTCTGATGGGCCGACAACGGGTGAGTCGTCACACCCTCCGGCCGTGGAGCGGGACCGTCCCGTCCGCACAATTCTGGTGCGCGAGGTCCTCGGCGTGTGCTCGTCGGGATGCAGCGAGGTCCTCGCGAAGTTCCGCGAGGAGGTTGTCTTGTTGAAGCACTTGGTGCCGTAGTGCGATGTTTTCAGCGGCAAGCCGGTCATGATCCGCTTGTAGGCGTTGGTGATCGCCGATATCGATGGTCGAGTGAGCGAGTGCGTCACCGAGATAATGCTGCCGCTGTCTTTGTAATTCCTGGATCGTGGACCGCAAGTGCGCCATGGCGGATTTCTGGTCGGAGATCTTGGCGGCGAACGTCTGGTTCTGGGCGCGGAGTCCGTCGATGCTCGCGTTTTCCGAGGGGATCGACGTCGTGTTGTGTGGAAGTTCCCGTGCGGCAGCGTCGATGAGCTGGCGTAGGTCGGGATGGGCGTAGATGAATTCGCGGGAGACGCCCGCGTGCCTGGCGACGATCGATTTGGTGATTCGACCCCGCGGGCTCTCGCGAAGCTCGGCGACGGCGTCGAGGACCGCCTGCGTCTTCTGCTTGCTTCTGGCGGAGTTGTAGTGGATCAAACCGGCGATCGCCGCGGTGGTGGTCATGGCTGGTCGACTGCTTTCAGGTGGTAGCGAAGGTCGATTCGTCGTGCGGAGGTGGCGCGGCGTCGGATATCGGCCATGCTGTCGAGCGCCACCCGGATCGCCGCGCCCTCCTCGGGAGGGAGGGTGGAAAGGTAGTCGTCGATCGCGTTGATAATGTTGGTGCAGTGGTCAATTCGGGCTCTATAGTGATCGAGCATGTGCTGGGGAGTTCCGATAACCGACGCCCGCTCGAGGTGTACCTTCAGGTCGACCCGTTTGGCGATCATGCCATCGCGTTCGAGGGGATCGACCCGGAAGAACGGGCAGGCTTCGCACGCGTGGGCGAGCATGCACCCATCGCCGCCCAACGCGACATTCTGTGGTTCTTCGCAGTGTCCGAGGGCGACGGCAACTCGAGTGAAGCCATCGCGCTCGGGATTGACGTCGACGACGCGGCCGAAGGAATCGATTCTCCGGGGCGGGATGGCTGCGAGTGCCTTCTTGCGGCGTTTGGCGCCGACCTCGTAGTACATCATCGTCGTGGTGAACGACTTGTGACCCATGAGCGCCTGCAGCACGTCGGGGGGTGTCGTGCTTCGGCCGTCCGCATCCACCGCGTCGGCGTAACGCTGCGCGTAGGCGTGCCGCAGGGCATAAGCATCGATGGTCCGCAGGTCGTAGTCGATCAGGTTTCCGTCGGCACCTTCGACCCGGCCGGGGTACGGCGCATGCTCGAGCACCGCGGTCACAAGCTCCCGCAGTCGGGACAGCAAATGCCCGGTCCCGTAGGGGTCGTCCCGATGTCGATACCTGCTCGACGGGAACAGCCACTGCGATTCGATCCCGCACTCACTTTTGACCTTTTGCCACTGCCGGATCAAGTCATGGGTCTCACGGTGGATGGGCAACCTTTTTCCCGCGCTCCGGGGTGCCTTGATGCGCTCCCACTCGAGAAAAGGGTGTCCGGACGAGTCGAAGGACAGACAGTCATCGCGCAGATGCAAGAGCTCGACGGGCCGGCGGCCGCAGCGTTCGAGCAGAAACAGCAAGGCCCGCGCCTCCATGGTCCGGTAATCGGTGTCGCGCTCGACGAGGTGGAGATGGTCCATAAGCCAATCCACGACTGGCTGGGGTACGAACCGGAAAGGCTCGTCGTCGTCGCGTCCGGTACCGCTGCGCGGTTTCGGCCTGTGCGTCGTGCGGTTTCGACCGAACCGTGAGGGGATGTTCTTCCAAATGTGCTCGAGGTCGTCCACCCGATGCCCGTACTCGATGAGCGTCCAGAGCATCGTCATCCGGCGTCGTTGCTCGGTCGCGGAGGGCCATTTCGCGGTGATCGCTCGGACGATGGCGTCGATGTCAGTCGCGCTCAGCCGTGACGGCGGTTTGTCGTGCACACTCAGCACCCGATCGGCGAGACGCCATGCCCCGAGCATCCGCGAAATGGTGGTGGTGTGGGTGCGGGTGTTCCACATCCAGTGAGCCACACTCTCCACAATCCAGTTCTGGGTGAAGCCGTTCAGATCCGCCACAGCCTTCGGGCCCGGCCGATGGTGATCTGTGAGATCGAGGTCGACGAAGTGGATCAACCTCGGATCCCGATCGTCACGTCCGGACCACACGCGGTGTTCTGCTTCGATCCGGCGGACGCAGTCAGCGGCCAACACCCGCACAGCTCGTGTGGACGTGGTGAGTTCAGCGACCTGGAGCGGATCCGAGCCGATGAGAGTGCTCACCCCGCCGCGACGCAATGCGTGGTGCATATGTCGGAGGTGGACGGGGTCGAGGCTGGCTTTGGCGTCGGTGTCGCGCAGTTGCAGGGCGTAGACGAGCTCGAAACGGAGAGGCTCTTCCAACAAACCGAAGGGCACCGCACGCAACGTGGCCATGGTCCGGCCGGTCTGCTCGTCGATCGGTTCCGCGGAGCGCTGGATCCAGAGGTTCACATCCGCGGGTGGTGTCCGGCCGGCAGCGTTCCAGGTAGTGAGCCAGCACTGTGCCGCTGTTCGATGGTTCGAACATAACGTCGCGGTGACCTGGTCGTACCGGCAGCCGGGTATCGCGCATGATGGCGTCTTCTCCAGAATCGTCGGCCGGGTGAGTTCGATCCACTCCATGAGGCCGAGGTCGGCACCGTGCTTGTGGACAGAATTCTGGTAATGCCTGGCATGTGCGTAGCACAGGCCGGTTCGGCGGGTCGTGCGCTCGCATCCGACTAGGCACGTGCGTATGTCCCGACGCACGATCGGCGGAGAAGCACAGAACTCCTCCAACGACTGTCCCGAGGTCACGGCGTGCTCGGCGGTGCACGACGGGCAGAGTCGTACCCCGTCCACAACATGGAAGCAGCCCTCGCGCCAGCAGCGCCGCAACAGCGTCCGAGGATTGTCCGGGCTCGGAATCAGAATCAGCCGGCGATGGTCGTACTCGCCCGGTCGCCACTGCGTATCGATGTGGCTCAACAGGTGCTCGCGCCATGTCAGGACCGGTGGTGAACCGCTTTCTGTCCACAGCGAGAGCGCAGCACCGCCGCCGACGCCGATCAACGCGACGCTGTCATCGGCGGCGTGGGGCGGGGTGCCAGCGCCGAGGTAGCCGCTTTCATCGCAGTTTCGACATCGTGGGTGTAGATCCGGGTCGAGGTGATGCTGGCATGCCCGAGCAGCGATTGGACAACATCGATCGGTACCGGGTCGCAGTCGATCCCACGCAACAGCCGGGTGGCGAAAGTATGGCGCAGCATGTGCGGACCGCTCAGATCATGGCCGATAGCTCGTGAACACCGGTCCATCAGTCGTTTCACCGACTGGTAGCTCATCGCTCGTCCCAGCCAACGAGGCTCGGAGCGCACATTGACGAACACATGCGGACTCGAATCACGGACCGAGGCCGCCGAGAGGATCTCTCGACGCTCCAGGGCATAGTCGATGTAGGCCTCGACAACATCACGATGAACGAACAACGTTCGAGGCCGCCCTTTGGCGCGGGCCCGGTTCTCCACCGAGTTGCCGACACGCACGTGAAAGTGCGGGTCGACGTGATGGCAACCCAGCTGCCTCGAACCTCCACCGAAATGCAGATCGGCCACGAACAGCGACAACGCCTCGCCCACACGGATGCCTGTTGTGGACAGAAGATCGACCAGGAAGCGGTCTCGGGTGCCGAGTTCGAGATGGGTGAGAGCCGTGCGAGCATCCGCATCCGCGATCCATCGCGGCGTGGCTTCGGTCTCCGTCACGGACCGTAGAGAATCGACCAACACTCGACGGGTGACGCCGAATTCACCGCCCGCTCGAGTGCCGGGAGGAAAGTACTTGAGCTGCGTCATCCGCGCGATCAGATCGGTTTCCAGCAGCTCATGCGCATCGGCCCACTCATAGAACGAGCGCACAGCAATGACCCACAACTGGACGGTCGACGCTGCCCGAGTCACCGCCGGACCATTTGTTTTCCCCATAGGAGTGGCCGCGACGATCTGTCGCCACAACGCGATATGACTGAGCGTTGCCGTGCGCCAGTCCATCGTCTGGGCACACCAGGAGAGATATCCCGCGACCCGGCGTCCATACTCACGGGCAGTGAGGGGTGATCGCCCACTGTCGCTGAGGTACTGCAGCCACGCGGTGCCAGCCGGGTGCATGCGCCCGTCGCGATCGACGATCACAAATCGCTGCTCACCGGTCTGGGTATGGATCGCTGACGTCACGCTGTACGTCGGCTTCTCCGGCATGCGTCCGGACGCTACGGCAAACTGCTGATAGCCGGATGCATAACTGTCAGAACATGTCTCGGTCTCCCCTGCGCGGACAAGCGCTGACATCGACTACATAGGGGTACATAACGTTCGGGCACCGTTTCGGTGCGCGTTCGTAGGACACCACACCGCAGATTTTCGCACATGTGTTCGACTCTGGCGTTATAGTCGGTGGGCGGCAGGTCGATGGAGGGACGCGAGAGCGGACTTCGGGAAGCATCGGCCTGCCGAATCGTTTCCGCAGGGCGTAGAAGCCTCGGGAGGTACGCCGACGGCAGGGGTCGATCTCCTGGTCCGAGCATCGATTCCCCCCATTCGTAACGTACGTATCACGATACGTACGTTACGAATGATGTTACGATGCTGGATACGGAACGTCATCGGGTCGGGAGGGCGGGGTCATGGCCGAGGAAGCCAGAGGGGGACGGCGCCGCGAATACGCCACCGACGCCGATCGGGTACGGGCCTGGCGGCAGCGCCAGAAAGACAAGGCCCGCGCCCAGCAACAACAGGATGCGCTGCCGACCGATCCGACCTCGGCGATCGGCACCCTCGCCGAGGCGGTACCACTGCTGCGCCGCGAAGCCCAGGCGATGCTCGAGACGCTGACGACGATCGCGTCGTCGATCACCACCGCGACCGATCTGCTCGCCGATCCGGCGGCGATCGATGCACAGCTGCGGCGCGTGCAGGCCGAGGCCGGCAAGGTCCGGGCCGACGCCGCAGCCGAGATCGCGGCACTGCGGGACGAACTCGACACCGCGCGCACCGAACGCGCCGACGCCGATGCCGCCGCCACGGCCGCGGACGCCGACGCCACCGAGGCCCTCGCCCAGCTCACCGCGGCCCGAGCCGACCATGCCGCGGCACAGGACCGCTGGCAGCAGCAGCTCGATCAGGCCGCCTCGACCCACCGAGAGCAGATCGTCGGCCTCGAGCACCGGATCGAGCTGCTCACCGGGCAGCTCGACGAGCACCGCGAGCGGCTGACCCGAGCGATCGCCGAGAAAGACGCCGCGGCGGCCACCGCAGCCGAACACACCCGGCGGCTCGAAGCCGAACTCACCGCCGCCCGCACCGCGGCGGCAGCCGAACGCGACCGCGCCTCCACCGCCCGCGCCGACGCCGCCGCCGCACACGCGCAAGCCGAAGCCGCCCGCGAACGTGTCGCCGAACTGCGCGCCGAACTCCAGGACCTGCGCAAGCCCCCGGCCGGCCCGTGAACCCCCAGCTGGCTCCCTGCACTGCCGGCTGGCGCAGCTGCGGACCTCCAGGGCTCGACGGGATCGACCTGTCATACTTCGATCCGGCCATCCCCGCCGTACCCCTTGCGGCGGGGATGGGTTCTGCGGTCAGGCACTCACTCATCGCCGACCAGGGCGGCGACGTCGTAGACACCCCTGGGGTGTCGTCTGCCCACCTGAACCCGGGGCCCTGCGGGAATCGCATCCGTCCAGAGTCGATGCGTGGTCGAATCGTCAAGCGGGCGTGCATGATGAGAGGCCACCGAACACGCACCGAGGGGAACGATGTTCACCGCACTACGCGCCCGATTCCGCACACGATCGACCACAGCCCACGCGCCGACCACCGAATCGCACCGGAGCGGCACACCCGCGCAGACGACGGCCGACGCGGCAGCGCACACCCACGCCCAGGCGCAGATCGAGACATTGGGCAGGTACCTCGGCTCGCTCACCGAACAGGATCGCGCCGAGTACATCGCCGCAGCGCAAGACCTCGAGGATGCGATGAACGAGACCGGTACCGAGGATTTCCGCGCCTGCTATCGAGGTGGACGGCCACCCGCCGGCGGCAGCGTCCCGGACGGAATCCGCTCGCTGCAGCAACTGCGGGCACTCGCTCGCACGATCCGCACCTCGAGCCCGCCGGACCCGACGGAAATCCCCGCTGCGACGAACGCAGGCACGTCCGCCGCAACTCCACACACCGATCGGGGATGCAGCCACGACACCGACCCGGGCCCGGCCTGGAAGCAGAAGCCATGAACCGCGCCGGCGGCGAGGCCGCGGCCACCGTGTTGGTGATCGCCGGCCGCAGCATCGACATCGACACCGCGGTCGCCAAGGCCCACGGCTATCCGGCAGTGACCGTGGCCCGCTACGACCTGCCCGGACCCGGACCCGCCGCGGTGATCACCGCCGACGAGATCGCCCGCACCCACAAGGTGCGCTCCCGCATCAGCCACGCCCAACGCGACTGGTTCATCCGCACCGCCGTCGACGCCCCATGGGAGGCGGTACCGATCGAAGCACAACTGATCGACGCCGACCCGAACGTCAACGACGGACTCTACGACCGCGCGGAAGCTCTCTACGACCATTTCCGAACCGCCGTGCCCCGGCAGGTGGGGGTAGCCAAGATCAGCAAGGTGCTCCACCTCAAACGCCCCGGATTGTTCCCCATCCTCGACTCGAAAGTCATGGCGTTCTACCGGCTCCATGCGCGTGCCGCAGCGGCCCGATACCCCCACCGCGGCAGGCAAAAGATGTTCTGGGCCGCCATCCGCGACGACGTGTGCACCAACCTCGACAGCGGTGCCCTCCCGCTCTTCCGCCGCCGCCTGGAGCAGTCCGAGACCGAGCAGGTCCGCCGGATCGCCACCCTGACCGATGTGCGTCTGCTCGACCTGCTGACCTGGGCTGTCGCCTGACATGCAGGGTCGGTAAGTTACCGGGCGCAGACCCGCGCCGACCACGGAGCTTCACACCGTCTCGAGGTGTCAGCCCACACAATCGACCTCACGTTCACTCGCCGCGGCGTTTCGCAGGTCGTGACCATTGCGGGCTAGGTCAAGGTGGAGCGCACGTCGATCGTCGCGCGGAACCAACGGGCCAGGTACTTATCGGCCATCAACTCTGGGTGGGCCTCGACGTAGCCGACGAACCAGCCGGACAGGCCGTCCCAGCTTCTGTGGTCCCCAGGCGCGGTCAGGCTCCAGCCGAGTTCGTCGAGGGTCCAGTGCGCTTTGGCGGAGTTGCGCAACATCGAGGTGCTCACCCAATTCGGTTCCGCATCGACGCCGCCGCGGGCGACCGGAACCAGATGGTCGATGGTCGGAAACAGCTCCCAGAACGCGAAATGCGACTGCGACATCTGCCAGTTCGGATGCGCCGGGAACTCGTCCGGCAGGATCAGCGACAGCGTGCGCAGGGCAGCTGGGTGCACGAGCTTGGTGCCGCTGTAGCGATCGAGGAAGCCGTCCCGGTAGAACACGCGCAGGCATTGACGGTCGGTGTACTGCCGTGAGTTCTTCGCTACCGGGGAGAAGGGATACTCGCTGCGCAGGATCTGCCGGCCCTGCTCGAGATCACCGGCATCGATCGCAGCCACGGTGCGAGCGAGGATATCGGCCTTGTCGCCCTCGACGAGAGCAGGATCCGGAACCGTTTCGGCAGATGGGGATTCAGGGGTCGACACATCTGCGATCGTAGAGTCCTTTTCGGCTACCCGTCCTCCTGCGTATCCGGTGGGGAGGTGCCAGTGAGCGCGATGGGCATGAGGCCAGCACGCGGGTCGTATCGGCAATCGGGCATCTCACCTACCGGCCCGGATCGCTTCCGGGTTCCGCTCAGAAACGACAGCGAGCGAACAACCCCGACCGCAGCGACAGTGAACATCCGCAGGTCCGAAGAGCGTGAGAACAGCACCGGACTCGTGCAGCCGCTGATCCGGCTTGCCGGACACGAGGGCGAACGAACGAGATTCATACTGGCCCGCCCGATCACCGCAACCGGATCCGGACCCCTTCGGAGAACAACGTCAACGAATCCTCGAACAACAGATAGTCCGGTTCCGCTCCACTCATCTCGTAGTAGAACTCCCCAGACGCCGCTTCCCCAGGGTTCAGGGTCGGGTAGGCAAGCGGTGAGAGCGTGTTGACAGTCGGGCTGAAGCGACGCTCCTGCGAATCGAACGCATCGAGGTCACCGAACCAGAACACCCGGGGACCCGTACCGATATTGGTCACCGTGATCGCGGCAGTCGAGTTGTTCCACGAGTGCACGACGATCTCGAAACTACCGTCGCGCAGCGGCACACCCAGATCGGTGGCAGGCTCGGCGACCGTGGTCTCGGGCGGGGGCGCGAGAGTGGGGGTGTCCACGCTCTCGGACGGCACGGCGGGCGCCGTGGTCTCGGGCGGCGGTGCAGGCGCGCTGCTGGTGTCCTCGGCGCGGACAGCAGCTTCGGTGTCGTCGTTACCGTCGACGAAGATGCCGCCGATCATGATGACCAGAATGGTCGCCAGTACCGCTCCTACCAGAAGAGAGTGCCCACGGCCCCACGACGAAGTCGGGTTCTGCAATGTCGGTGATTCTGGTTCCGGCACCGGTTCGGTCCGGATGCGGGTGTTCGACGTCCATTGCTGTCCGTCCCAGTACCGCAATACCGTCGGATCGTGAGGATCGGGCCGCCACCCGGGAGTCGAGTCGTCCATCGGGCGCGTGCCTTCCTTCCATGGAGATCGATGTACGAGCAGTACCGATGATCTTCAGGTCATCTATACACGTGGTCCTCGAGCGGGTGTTGCTGCTGTGTGCAGTCGCCCGCGCCGGCATCACCCGCTGCAGATCACTCGGTGCACGGACCGGCGTCGGTTAGCGGTGGTGCCGCCGCAGTTCTTTCAGCCGGATCCGGACCGGGGTGGCGACCATCCCTTGCAGGTTCAAGGGTGGATCGATCGCCGCGAGAACCTCGTCCTCGAGGTGCCCGAGGGTGTCCGGATCGGTGGAGGCGATCGCCACCACGCTCAGATGCCGGGTCATCCACGCGGTCAACGCAGCCTCGTCGATGACGTCGCTGCCCCGCGCGTGGGCGAGGATCGAGCCGAGGGTGCGCCGGAAGGTGGAAAACTCGTGCTTACCGCCCAGGTGCATGCCCGCAATGCGCGACCACAACGTGTTGGTGGAGCGTTTGCCGCTCGGCCAGCGTGTCGCCCCGGCTAATCCGGCGTAGATCAACCCTGGGGCGATCGGCAGGTCGAGACCGACGGTGAGATCATCGGCGCCGGCGGCATCGACCCACCAGCTGTACAAGCCGGGCCGCTTCCACGGCGCCGGATCGGCGGCGAGGAACTGGGTCGGGCGCAGGGCGTGGGAGTGATCGAGCAACCCGGCGACGAAGGCAGCGGTGTCGGCATGCGTAGCGTCGGGATCCGTCGCCGTCGGGGTCGTCTCGGTGGCCGGGGCGTCGCTGCCGTGCTGGGTGTACCAGCTCAGGCGCCGGCCCATGCTCAACCCCGCCAACGGGGTGCGGATGCTGGCGCCTTTGGCGTGCAGGTGCGGTGTCAAAGCGTCGAGGTAGGTCGATCCGGCGTGGATCTCGACGACCCGATCCTGCAGGGCACCGGTCAGTAGCTCAAGGCGTTCGGCGACCCACCTCCCCCACGCGGCGCGATACGCGGCGGGGGTGTCGGGGAGATAGCGTTCGTAGGGGGCGAGCCAGTCGTCCGGGGCGACCAGTCCGTGCTCGGCCGACAGGATGAACCACGGCCGCCCCGTCTGCTCGGCGTAGGCCCGCTGCTTGGTGAACAACGGCGAGACGTACAGATCCTTCGCCGCCGACGGCGCCTCGCGTTTGGATTTCACGCACGTGACGAGCACCAGATCCGCCTCGACATGTCCATCCGAGTGCTCCCCTGCTGTCGCGGTGGGGACGGAACCATCCGCTGTCACCACGCCCGAGGACGGGTGGCCGGGGTCGGCGACGCGGTCGAAGGTGACCGTCTCGCCCAGCCGCAGGTCGGTGAGGGCGAATCCGGCGGCCTTCCAGGCGTTGACATGGCCGCGATCGCCCGACCACCAGGTGCGGTGCTTCGACGCCGAGGCCGGCAGGTCCCCGACGAGCGATTCGAGTTCGTCCCACGTCAGTCGGACCGGCGAGTCGGCGACCGCCAGCTTGTCGATCAATACATCCCAGTTCGCCACGGCCTGTGTCTATCACCGAACGGCGACACCACCGGCATACGGGGATCGGCTCGGGCACACCGGAGCGGATCGGATGAGGGGGCGGACGGTTTCCGGTGACGGTGATCGGCGACAGTATCGGGTGGTTCTGTCACACTGGAGGGACCATCCCCGCCGTACCCCTTGCGGCGGGGATTTTTCTGCGCACAGATCATTCGTCGGTCTCGACCGGGGCGGATCCGTAGTAGTGACGCCGTTCCGGTCGGTATCGACGACCATGACCATCACGCCGTCAAGCGCGAAGAGTTCGTCCGGCTCGAGATCTTCCGGATCCCCCGGCCTCGTCCGGCACCTGCTCTGCCGCGCTGACCGTGATCAGGCGTCTGAGCAACCGGGGCACGCACGTACTTCCGGTGGCCGACCCGGCCACCACCCGACGACTCAAGTGATCATCATCTGCTGGTCCGGTCCTAGCTACTTACTTGAGGGATAAGATCGCTTATTGCAGGAGCAGCCGTGATCTCTCGGAACTTCTCGCGGACCGACTCTCGTACAGTGCCGGCGTTGAGCTGCTCGATGACGTGCAGTCCGAAGGCCGCAATCCTGTCCGGAGGCGTCGATCCCGACACTGCGCGTTCCACAAGCTCGCGGTAGTCGATGTACTCGTAGGTCACGTTGACGCCGTGCAGAGTCTGGGCCGTCGGGAGTCCTGCCGCATCTTTCGAGTGCGCGACGAATAGCACCTCGACAGTCCATGCCTCGGGGTCGTCGAGAGCTGCCCACGATTCTGCGAGGCGCTGCTCAACGATTCGCTTCAAGGAGCGCGTATGGTCTGTGACGTAGGTCACCGAGAGATGGCCGCCGTGGGCTTCGAGCGCGATTGCGCGCCGCTCGTCGACGTTGGCGAACTCCACGTCGCCCAGCTTGTGGCGGCTGAGGTTGGACGCGTTGACCCCGTCTCCAAGGCCACGGGCACGCCAGCCTGCGCGATCGAAGGCGAGCACGGCGAGGCAGTCGACCACTCTTTGCTCTATGACTCCCTGTGTGTACGTCTCGTGTTTGGTGATGTAGTCGGTGACCGTTGTGAACAGGTCATCGGTCACGGTCAGGTCGAGGAGCACTGGCTTTACCGTGCGGAGTTCGATCATGCGCAGCAGCCAGGCTCGGAGTACGCGTGCGACCTGGCGTCTCGGGACGAAGGGCAGCGATTCGATAGTGCTGAGAAGTGCGACGAGCGCGTGGGCATCGGCTCTGCCGCGGTTTCGAGCCCATGTCGAATTGAGCGTTTGCACCGCCTTAGCGTTGTTCAAGACCGGGTTGCCCGTGGCTGCCGGATAGCGGGCGAAGAGTTCAAGCGCGATCTGGCCTCGGGGTGAGAACTCGTACAGGTAACTCGCTGGATGATCGTAGAACTCGATCGGCGTGAGGCACCAATGAAGCATCTGCAAGTACGGCCAGTTTGGTTCCGTACTGCCCTGGTCGGCCCCGCTGAGCCGGTTGAGCAGCCGTTCTACGTCGACTTCAGGCAACCACGTATCGGTCTCCTTGCCCGCGATGGCGCTGGTCTCGGCAACCGATGAGTCGGGGAATAAGGCGAGAGAGAGCGCCTGGTCCGAATCCCACAGATCCTGCCCGGCAGCGTCTTCATCCAGCTTGGGCAGAAGGCTCAGCTTGCGTGCGATGAATGCGACAGAGCCGTGCGAGACGTCGAGGCTGGCCTCGGTGGTCGCGAGCAACCTCGCGACCTGGGAGCAGGAGAATTGCTCTTCGTCGAGCAAATGGGCGATGAGAGACGTCCTGGAGAGAAGTCTGCGAGCGACCGAATGTGGCAGTCCTGCAACATCTCCGGCGCCGTCTCGTAGCTTTTTGTAGAGTTCGAAATAAGCCCCAGCGTCGATCTTGTCGAGCACCGGAGGGGTGAACCTAAGCGCCTCGTCGACGGCCAGACGGAGTAGCGAGCCAACGGTGCGGTTGAGCTGCCAGCGCTCGGTGGCTTCCTCGAGCACAAGCGCGAAATCGTCGGGGCGCAGGCCTTGCGCAGCGCCAAGCTCGGCGGTTGCCTCAACTGCGGCGTGCTCGTGCTCGATCGCGAGGGGCAGCTCCCAGCCACGGATCACCTGCGCGAGGGCCAGGTTTGATGTGTCAGCCACGGCCGCCCTCGTTCCAGAATCCCGGAGGCCGCCCGCCATGGGCCTGCCATAGGTCCCGCAGGCGCGTGGCACTTTCGTCCGCGTCAAGGCCTAGCGCCTCGAGCCAGGCAAAAGCCTCGGCGACAGTCAGGCGGCGTTGGCCGGACTCGACGCGTGACACTGCGGCCTGGTTGATACCGAGTTCACCGGCAAGCGTGCCTTGAGAAGCGTGGCGGTCGTTCCTCAGCTCGGAAAGCATGTTCGCGAGCGCGCGGTGGAAGTCGCTTTCGGCACCTGTTCCTGATGACACGCCACAAATCTATCTTCGACGAGATGTCGCCCAGCGTTGCTAGGATCGCGCTATGTCAAAAGCGCATAACTCAGCAGCGTCCAGGGGCGCGAACGGCCTTACCTTCGTCTCCTTGTACTCGGGAGCGGGCGGCCTCGACCTCGGGTTCGCGCGGGCGGGATTCACCCCGGTGTTCGCCAATGACATCGACCCGTATGCGGTCCAGACCTATACCCGGCTGCATGAGGTGCGCGATCCTGAGTGGCGAGAAGCCGCTCGCCGATTTGAGGGCCACGCAGCTGTATGCGGCGACGTGCGGGTCGCCGCAGCGGAACTTGAGGCAGGGATGGCGGACCTCGTCATCGGCGGGCCGCCGTGCCAAGGATTCTCGGTTGCCGGCCGTATGGACCCGAACGATCCTCGCTCACGCCATGTGTTCGACTTTCTTGGGCTGGTCGCCACGGTGAAGCCGCGGGCGTTCGTGATGGAGAATGTCGCGGCGCTTGCGCGCAACCGACGCTGGGCGGACATCATCGCAAACCTCCAGGACATGGCAGCGCTCGACTACAAGATCGAGCTGATCGTGCTTAACGCCTCCCACTGGGGCGTGCCCCAGGCGCGTGAGCGCATGTTCCTCGTCGGCGTGCCGCATGACGGGCCGGACTTCGCCCTTCCCGAACCTCCCACGATCGACGCGCCTCCCACCGTCCGCTCGACGCTGTCACTCCTGCCCCGCGCAGGAGAACCGGGCAACGATTCCCTGTGCACCGCCATCATCACGTTGGCGAAGTCACCGGTCCTGCGACGCTCTCCCTATGCGGGGATGTTGTTCAATGGCCAGGGGCGTGCAATGGGGCTGGACCGCCCCGCTCCCACGCTGCCCGCGTCCATGGGCGGAAACAGGACTCCTATCGTCGACGAAGGAGACCTGTACGACGGGGAGGAGCCGTGGATCGTCGACTACCATCGGCGGCTGTTCGTCGAAGGAAAGAACCCGTTGGCGAAGCTTCCGCCCGAGGCCCGTCTTCGCAGGATCACAGTCGAGGAGGCTGCCGCGATCCAGACGTTCCCGAAGGATGTTCCGTGGCAAGGTGCACAATCGGCTCGCTTTAGGCAGATCGGTAACGCCGTGCCGCCGAGACTCGCCTACCAGGTCGCCGCAGCCGTAGCTGATACGTTGCTGCCCACATCGAGCAAGGAGATCGTGGCTGAGCCAGAGCATGAACTCGTACTGATCTGAGCAGAGCAGAAAAAGAGAACCCCGAGGCTCAACGGACTGTTCCCTGGGGGAGAGTGGAACCGAGGAATCGGTTTCACCCCCCGGGGGAGCAGTCCGTGGGTGTGGTCACATGGGTAGGACATGAGCGTGCCCCCCGCCAGTTCCTGCCCAGTCGTCAACGGACATCCACGAGGTGGGGTTCTGGTCAAGCCCCCACCTGAGCGTCTGTCGCTAACCTGCGTACATGGAATCCGACCGCAGCACTCCCGTGAGTGACGGCTGCGAGGCCACAGCCGGAGAGTATGTCACCTCACCGGGCCGATCACGCATTATGCGAGCGATCCGGCGGACCGACACCAAACCCGAAGTCCGCCTGCGCTCAGCACTGCACGCCCTGGGATTTAGGTACCGGAAGGACTTTCCCATCCGCCTCGACGGAAAGCTGCTCCGCCCCGATATCGCCTTCACCCGCCGCAAAATCGCTGTATTCGTAGACGGTTGTTTCTGGCATTCATGCCCTGAGCACGGCCGAACACCAGGAGTCAACGAAAATTACTGGTCACCAAAACTGCGCCGTAACGCTGAGCGCGACCGTGAGCAAACCCGCCTGCTCGAGAGCGCAGGATGGCAGGTGCTGCGCATCTGGGAGCATGTGCCTACCAGCGACGCGCTCGCCCTCGTCAGGGCCACCCTGGACCACTGAAGGTGGGACTACCTATTGCTCGGACTTAAGCGATGTTCGGACCGAGGCGAGCAAATTCAGCAACGAATCGGACGAACTATCCGAAACGGTCTCTAGTATCACCGCGTCAGACGTATCCGCCCTCTCGTACACCCCCACGGCCCACCCATGATGTTCGGCCCGCTCCCACTCTAAAGGCCCGTCGTTCTCCGTAATCAGAGCAAAGCGCTCATCATCAACATAGATCTCTATGGCGGCGCACATTCCACCGGTCTGCGTGAAGCTCGCCTGGAAACCGTTCTCCGTAAGGAGAGTGAAAACGTCCGCGTACTGCAGCATCCCGTACTCCATTGCCTTCCGGTAATCGTCCATTGTGCTTAATCCATCCTCCTAAGCCAAGGTCAAACCCATTCGGCGGGAGCCAAATTCACGCGTCCCGAACCTCATGAGTTCTTACAGGAACTTACCGACAGGACGTCGCCGATCGGCTGACGCTACCAACAACCGACGAAGTGTCCTTCAACGGCAAGACTCAGAAGATCGACGACACCTTCGAATTCGACGATTGTTGGTACAACCACGAATGCCGGCATGGCAGCGACGTTAACAGCGAAAGGGTCTGCCTCTGCGATCGACCAACAGCACATCACCTCAAAGCTCCGATCGGGACAGTTGCCGCCCGGTCGGAGCCCGCGGTGAGCCACGCCGCTAGATATGGGCGGCGCCAACGCACCAAGGCTGCGGCGATTTCCGTGCCGAGCCCGCGCTTCCAACGGACTAGGAGCCTGACGTTCGTTCCGTCCCCTCCCGTCCCTCCCAACGGATCGTCACTCAGCTGGTTCGGTTGTCGGCTGCCGCCGAGGGCGTTCCCAACCGCCGAGCTGCTCCGGGAACTCATAAGGTCCTCCACACGTGTCGTGATGGTTGCAGGGCCGGGCATCGCCGAGATCTCGTCCCTGACACGCCCCGCTCCAGTGTGTCGACGGCGAGCCGCACGATCCGCTCCTCGATAGCATCGCGATCATGGAAAGGCGCTACCAGGTCTTCATCAGCTCAACGTTCACCGACCTTGTCGATGAGCGCCGCGAGGTCATGCAGGCCCTGCTGGAGATGGACTGCCTCCCGGCCGGCATGGAGCTGTTCCCCGCCGCCGACACCGACCAGTGGACGCTCATCAAAGGTGTCATCGAGCAGAGTGACTACTACCTGGTGATCCTGGGCGGCCGGTACGGGTCAACCACCGAGGAAGGGATCAGTTACACCGAGAAGGAGTACGACTACGCAGTCGAGATCGGCATCCCGGTGATGGGCTTTGTCCCAGCAGAACCGGGCGAGATCCCTGTCGGCAAGACCGACCGGAGCGATGCGGCCGCAAAGAAGCTCGCAGAGTTTCGCAAGAAGGTCCAGCTGAAGATGACGAAGGACTGGAAGAACGCCGAGGACCTCGGCTCCAAGGTCACCCGCGGTCTGATGCACCTGATCAGGACCAACCCACGGCCGGGGTGGGTGCGCGGCAACCAGGCGATGACCCCGGAGACGCGGGCGGAGATCGCCGAGCTGAAGGCGAAGATCGCCCAGTTCGAGAAGGAGGAAGCCGAGACCTCGGCGGCAGAGCCGACGCAGCTCGACGAGCGTTTCGCGTACGGTGACGACAAGATCGAACTGGAGCTCGCCCACAAGGGGTTCCTCAACGGAGATCGCATGGAGGACGGTGATCTCACCTATACCTGGGACGAGATCGTCGAGGTGCTTGGTCCGTTCATGATCGACGAGGCACCGGAGCCGGTGCTGCGAAAGACGTTCAACAATCACATGCTGCGCGAGATCCAGAACGACGGCGGCGTCATTTGGTCGAGGGGCTGGTATCACGAGTCTGCAGAGATTTCCGACAAAGCGTGGGGCGCGATCATCGTGCAGCTGAGGGCGCTGGGTCTGATCACCACGGGCACGAAGAAGCGCACCGTCAGCGACAAGTCCGTCTACTGGAAGCTCACTCCGGCCGGTGACCAGTACTTGGTGTCACTTCGCGCGATTCCCAGCACAGTCACCAAGGTCGACATCTAGCGTCGAAGGCGCGCCGTGATTAGATGCCAGTCTCCTGCACGGCGCGGGTCTGCCGATCAGCGCATACATCCTCGATCGACGTATGCGGCGATCCAGGCGATGTTGTGTTTTCCATGTCCGATGCATCGACCAATGCTTAATCGGCGAAGGCGAGTTCGACTATTGAAGAGTCGATGTAGTCAGCGTCTGGAACGCGATGTTCGGCGGGGCTGCAGAGCGAGAGGGTCACCGCTCACAGAGGCGACCGCTGGTGCTCCCTGACGATGCCTCGGAGCCAGTCGTCGAGCGGACGAACGGCTTGAGGGAGAGATGGTCGGGAACTCAGGTGCTCTCGTAGCAAAGCCGACGGGAGGTGGGGCTTTGTCTTGTTGGAGGTCTTCCGCAGTGAGTTCCAACCCTTCGAACCCAACCAGGACGCGAGTTCCTCTTTCCCCTGAGGTCCCTTTGCGTATTTCTCCGCGGTCGCGCGGTCTAGTTGCTTCTCACCGGAGGGACCGAGCATCTCGACGAGGTTCTTCTGCCCGACTGTGTCGATGAGCAGGCCTTCGAGGTCGGATGCGAGTACGAAGGCGTCCCAGGGCTCGAGTACCGCATTCAGGTCGGCCTGCTGCGAGAGCGCGGCTTTCAGGTTCGCCACCTCGGCGTCGGCCAATGCACGGATCTGCGCAAGGTCCGCTTGCGACGGACCCGGCTCCTTTACCTTCAGTATTTCCAGCAGCTTGCGTTTGCCATTGCCGCCGGCCTTGTGCACTCCGTCCTTGTCCGTGATGACGTAGGCGCGCACACCGAAGAGCTGAGCGAGCCGGATGAGATGAGGGATGTTGTCGATGCTCGACGCCTCGATGACGGCGATGCCCAGGGCGTAGTGGCCGCCTGCCCCGCCGGTGATCCGCTCGAGCAGGTAGTCGATCAGGAGCTTGTCGCCGTGCCCCTCGACGAGGATGACCGCACTTGCGAACATCAGCTCGCTGTTGGTCGCGTCGCAGTACCTCGACAGGCGACCTTCGTCGGCGTCGGACAGCTGGTGGCGCTTCGCCGTGTACGTCATCCCGGACGGGCTCAGAGGCAGTCGGACGATCTGGCGGACGGAGAACGAGTCCACCAGGACTGGGCTGTGGGTCGTCACGACGAGCTGCGCGTCGGCGGAGATGTCCCTGAGGATCTTCGCCATCGCCCGCTGGGTCTGAGGGTGAAGGAAGGCCTCGGGCTCCTCAATCACGAACACGACCTTCCCCGCCGTCTGCTTGCTCCGAGATGCAACATATCGGAGGACCCCGAGCACCATCGCGGACTGGAATCCGGTGCCGCGCTCAGCGATCGAGACCTCGATCTCGTCCTTGCTGGTGATGACGGCGTTCTGGAGCATGCCGCGCAAGGCGTGCCGCGAGTCAGGCAGCTTGATGCCTAGGTCTCGCTCACGGAAGGGCAACTCCGCGGCGACCGCCTCCACCGACTCGCTCAGCACCCTGTGGACAAGTTCCTCGACCGGGGCGATCGCCTCCTCGAATTCCTTCTGCAACTGCGTCTTCCGCGAGCCGCCCGACCGCACCAGCACCCCTTCGAGGGTCTCGTGCAGGCGGAGCAGTGACTGGTCGTTCTGGCCGTCGCCGGTCTCGCTTACGCGTACTGACGGGATCTTCACGAAGCTGAAGGACTCGAGCACCCGCTCGTAGAGCTCCCGCGCCCGGGAAGACTTGCGGCTCGCGTGATAACTGATCTTTCCGCTTCGAGTGCACGAGATCTTGACCCAGAACGTCCCATTTCTCACGACCGCATCCGCGAAAAACTGCGCTTCTTGTTCGGTCAGGCCGCTGAACTGGACCTGGATGCTCGACAGCATGCGTGGACCGCCGTAGACGTAGTACTCGTGCAACGGCTTCAACCCCTGGAGGTCCTCGCTCGACGGGTCGGAGAAGAACGCCTCGAGCACGCGGAGGAGTGACGACTTGCCGGCGTTGTTCGGTCCAGCGATCAGCTGCAGCCGAGGATCGACTTCGATGCTCAGCTGCTCGAATCCCAGGAATCGTTCGACGTCTACACGATCTATATGCACGAAGCTCAACCTACGGGGGGGATTGCACTCAGGCGGGGATCTCAATGACGCCGCGCGTTGTGCTATCGAGCATGTCCTTGTGGACGGACCACCATTCGACAAGCGGTCGTCTGCATGAACACCTGAGCACATAGTCAGGAGATGGGTGCTCAAGCCGAGAATCGTTCAGTCACTGCAGACGCCAGGGACTTTGGGTCCAGTCCCAGAAGTGTTGTAGCGCTGTGTAACCCGTAGGTCTCAGGTGCTGAGTGCAGGCATGGTATCCGCTCACATCTCACTGTCGGTATCGGCGACGGTGTTCAGACGGAATCGAGTCAGCACGTCGAGGCCGAGATAGCGTCGGCCTTCGAGTCATTCGTCCGACGGGTCGAGCGGGATCGCCGACACCACCGCAAGCGAGCTGGTCCGAATCGATCCCTCTCGGAAGCGATGGACACCAACAACCAGTTCTGCCGTCGTCATTCGCCGGCGACGAGACGCAGCGTGGGGCGCTGATCGGCCACTCCGATCAGGTCGCGTACCTGCCTGGGGCTGATCTTGAGGACTTCGGCGAGGACGGGCACGCCTGCACCGTGGTCCGCAGCCAGCGCGGCAGCCTTCTCCAGAAGAGTTGGCACTTCCCCCGGGAACGCGCCCGTCGGGTCAGCGGTCGGGTCGTGGACCATGGCAAGGCGCTGGTATGCCCGTCGAGCAGACGATTCGGTGGTGCGGCCGCGCTCGACCATCCGACGGACCAGTGAATGTGGTGAGACTCCCCACGTCCTACCCAGCCGGTCCAGAGCTGCCAGATCGAGCCGTTGAGGGAGGGCCGCATCCATCGACGACGCAGGGGTGAGGAACGCGGCGGCGAACTCGTCGGCTTCGCGTTCGATGGCCGCGTTGTGTTCGCCGGACTCGGCATGCAGTAGCAGGTGACCGATCTCGTGCGCGATGGAAAACCGGTGCCGAAAGACGTTCTCGCTGCGGCGCGGCGTCGTCACGATGATGGGGCGGTCCACGATCACGACGGAGAAGGCATCCACCGCGTCGATCTCGCCGAGCGGGCGCACTGCGATCACGATGCCCCGGGACTCCGCCGTGGCGACCAGATGCTTGACCGGTCCGTCGGGCAGGTTCCAGTGCCTCCGCAGGAGCTCGGCGGCGTTCGAAGGAGAGGTCCCGGCATGCACAGCGGGCAGATCGACCTCTGGGAGCTTGACATACCGTTCAAGGGCAAAGGTCAGCTCCCACACCAAGGTAGTCATGGCCAACGCCTTCTGGCGGTCGCTCACGCGCGCTGACCGCAGGCTCCGGAAGTGCGCGTTGACCGTGTCGATGCGCGCCAACGGACGGCCCACACTGAAGAATCCCGGGCGCACCTTCAGGGCTTGCGCCAACCGGTCGAGGACTTCGGGCCGCGGCGAGTTGACTCCGGCCTCGTACTGCCCGATCGCAGCGGGCGAGACGCCCACCTCGGTGGCCAGGTCTGACTTGCTGATGCCGAAACGGACACGGGCTTGAGTCAGCCGTGCCGGCTCGAAGCGGCTGTGTGTCTGCCAGGAACTGGGCGGACCGAAGAGGCTCGGGGTGTCCTCACTCATCCGGTCGGGTTCCCTCCTGCTTCTGTGGTTCGAGGGTGGGGCCATGGGGTGTGCCGCTGTCGAACGCCTCGACATCAGACGCCGCCTCGCCGAGGGTCGATGCAGGCTCCCAGATGATCTCCTGCCCGCGCAGCCTGACCTTGCCGGAGTCGTCGAGGACGGCGATCGCCCATGTAATCGACTGCAGCTGCCACGGCGACGACTGGACCATGACGAGCACTAACGGCATCGTGTCGCCGACAGCCTCCATCGTGCTCGTGAGTTCGTCCCTTTCGAGAATGTCAGCCGCCGGGTCGCCCTCGTCCGCGAAACCCGGCTCGAACAACATCGGATCGGGCGGCGGTGCAGTGAAACCACTTTTCTTCGTCGGGCTCGACGCGAACCTGGAGATCGCGTCCACGCCCTCCGGGACGCGCCACACGTACACCAAGCAGTTGTTGACGATGGGGAGCTTGTAGCCCGCCGGGGTCAGTTTGTACGACTGGAAACCCCGTCCCGTCAGCGCGTCATGGGTGTCATCCAGGAGGTCGCGCCATTGGCTGCCGAACCCCATCGCGTACCGGGTTCCCGACACTTGGTGCGCCTCCGCGAAAAGACCGTGCCTGGATCGCACAACCTCGACAACCAGATCGCGAACACCGGCAGCGCCAGAGCCAAGAGCGTCGGTGGGTGATTCCGGGACCATGGGGAACCTCCTGAATCCTCGTCCGGAGCCGCGGATTCGGCCAGGATCAACTTCATTCTGACACATGGTTCGCGCAGTATCGCTTTAGGCGTGCGCGTCGGTATGTCACGTCTCGCGATCGCGGGGATTCTGTGGAGAGCTGGCCCCCTGTCAGACTTGGCTTAGTCACGAGAATGCTGCTGGACGAGCACCGGGGTGCGCATCTTCGGGGTGGGACCGGAATCGGTCACCGAGTGGGCGCCACGGCCGGCTGCCGTGGCGCAGCGGTTGCGGGAGGCTTGTGTTGCTTGCGGGCGCTGCGGAAGATTCCCACAACTGCCGATTACAGATTTTCCAGTACAGCGAGCAGCTCATCCAACAGCGCGTCGGCCCGCTGTTCGATCTCCCCGAAGACATCGGTGAGGTCTTCGAGTGCCTCGTGGTCGCGGCGCCGAGCTGTGATGCCGCGCTCGTAGTAGCCGGAATCGAGGATGACGTCGGACTCGACCAACGCACCGATGTCGCCCTGCGGGGGAACGGGAAGAGCCTTCCGTACCGGGGCCCGCCCGGACAGGTGTGCCCGCACCAGCACCGACACCGACTGCGGCGTCATCGATTGCGCGTGTGGGAGGTGGCCCCAGCGGTCGATCGGACACAACAGCGGTTGGCGGGCCTGTTCCGCATCGAGCGGGTCGGCGACGACCGTCGTTGCTTCGGTGAGGTGATGGCGCAGCAGATGCGTGCCGGGGTGCTGGTCGAGGAACGCCTGGATCTGCGCCCAGCGCTGATAGATCGCGGCGGCGGGGTTGTCCCCGGTCTCGGGATCCGGTGCGAGACGGAAGCGTTCACCAGCGCGGGTGGTGACCACCAGGGTGTCGCTGTCGAGGCGGAGGTCGCGGCGGCGCAGGCGGGTGAGGTCGGTGAAGGTCATGCCGGTGGCGGCGAGGACCAGCAGCAGGGCGTCGCGGCGGCCGAACAGTCCGCTGGGCCAGCCGGTGGTGGGCAGCTCCGCGGCGCGCTGCAGCAGTAGTTGTCCGAGCCGCTCGACACGCGAAGCACGGGTGGTGTCGAGGTGCCGGCGCACCGTCTCGGTCCGCCCCGGGGCTGGGTAGCCGTGCCCGGTGTGGACGGCGTTGATCGCCGAGAGCCGGCGCCGCTGCGTCGAAGTCGCGGCGGGATGCTCATGCAGGAACAGCGCCAGGGTGTCGGGCGTGGCGGGAATCGGCCGGTGGTCGGCGGCGGCGCACCAGTCGGCGAACAGCGCCCAGTCGTGGCGGTAGCGGATTGGGATCCACAGGCCCAGGTCGGCATCGTGAACATCGTTGTGGCGAGTAGCTTCTCGGGCGGTGCTGGTCAGACTGGCGGAGTGACGGTATTCGGTGGATGCGGTATTCGTCATGTCTTCCCGGGGTGGTCATGGGTGTGTCCTGCGGTGTCGGTTCGGATGGCAAGGTAGTGGGTCCAGTCCCGTCGTGTGCGGCCCGCCCATCGGGTGGCGGTGGTGATGTGGATGCCGAGCACGTCCGCGGCGATGGGGGCGGGGATCTCCCGGGCCCAGGCAGCTCGGGCTGCGTGTCGAGCGGGCCGGGGGTCGATCCCACAGGTTCGAAGGTTGCGGGCCAGCACTTTCGGTGTGGTGGGCTTGCCGATCCTTCTTCCATGGAAGAGGAAGCGGGTCGTATCGCCGGGACGCGGGAAGGGGGCACGGCCATCGGCGTCGTCGGCGAGACTGTGCACGAGCGTGGCGAGGGCTGGAGGGAGCGGGACGGTGCCGTTGCCGATTCGGAGGTAGGCATCGGTATCGGTATCGATGATGTCGCTGGTGGTGAGATCGGCGATGCTGGTGATGGTACGTCCGTAGAGCAGTACCAGCGCGCCGCTTGCTCGCACGTGCAGGGGCAGCGTCTCGTCGTGCAGACAGCGAGCGAGCATTGCCCAGCGGTCGTCGTCGGCGAGGATGTGTGATGGTTCGCCGCTGTGAGGGTTCGGCACGACCAGGTCGGTGCACCGGTGGTGGGTGGTCGCCCAGGTGATGAAGTTGGCCAGGAAGTATCGGTAGCGACTGCCGCCGTCGAGCCAGCGATCGAGGTCGGCTTGGGTGACGGTGGTCAAGGTGGTGTCGTGTTCGTCGAGCCAGGACAGAAAGTCCAGGGCGAGGGAGATCTGGCTGCGAGCGTAGGCGGCGGCACTGTCGGTGACCGGGCGGTTTCGAGCGCGGCGGCGGGCTCGCCGTAACACGTGCCAATGCGCGAAGGGGCGCACCAGTTCACCGTGGTGGGCGGGGTGGCGCTCGAGGATCTCGTCGAGCCAGGGTCCGATCCGTTCGATCAGGTCGGTGCGGTCGGGCAGGATCCCGGCGTGGACGAACAAATCGCGCAACCGGGGTAGGGCTGCGCTGTGGGGGACGCTGTCGAGCAGCTGATGGGTGATCGGTTCGTCGTGAGCGCGTAGGGCTATCTGGTGCAGCAGAGCAGCACCGCCACGCCGGCGGCGCAGCCAATACCGGGTGATCTCGGGGTTGGGCACCGTGCGGAAAACCTCGTCGAGCACGGTGAGTTGAGCGGCGATGCCCCGCTGCGGATCGGCGATCACAGCGTGCAGGGTGGTGATCAGGGCGTCGTGGCCGGTTTCATCTCGACGCCGACGGACCCGGCCGGGTGATTCGGTCAGCTCGGGTTCGAGGATGTGGCCGGCGTCCCGGCACGGCAAACACACCGGATGCTGCGCACGTGGATGGGCCGGATACGCGGTGCCGCAGACGGTGCACGACCGCAGGCGTCGGGTCCGGCAGCGGATGCAGAGATCCGGGCTGGTTGCCGTGGCGCGGCGGTCGATGCGTCGCTGCTCACCACAGGCGCCGCAACGGCGCAGAGGCCGGCGGTAGCAGGACTTGCAGATCGGACCGTCAGCGGTGTGGGCGTAGGTCGAGGCGGTGTGCTCGCAGCGACAACAGCGCCGCTGCGGGGTGCGATAGCAGTTGGGGCACACCGCGGCGCCGTCGGCGCGCCGAGTCTGCACCCGCAGCACCCGTCCGCAGGTGCCGCAGGGTTCGCGCCTGCAGGGGATGCACGAGCGGCACAAGGGATCACCACGGTCGGTGTGGGTGGCGATCGGGCGATCGTGCCCGCAACGTCCGCAGGGTGCGCGATGGTAGAAGCGGCGGCAGTTGTCGCAGACTCGGCCGCCGTCGACGAGGTGCGGCAACAGCACGAGCCGACCGCAGCGCAGGCAGCCGGGGACGACGACTGTGGTGTGGCCGGCGTCGGCCAGCAACCCGGCCAGCCGTTGCACCGCGAGGGGCGCGTCCGACGACCCGGAGATCAGCGCGTGCGGATGCTCGGCCAGGTGCGTCTCGAGGCGTCGCAGGGTGTGCGCGGCGGTGGCACGCTCGACGAATCGCGCAGCGGCGGTGGGGTCGAGGTCGGGCACCATCGCGCAGAGCCGGGCAGCGGCCCGGTCGAGCACCGTCTGCCGCCGTTCCCGGCGGGCCCGGGCGGCGGTCATGTCGACCTCGGCCGACGGATGGTGGTGCGCCGAACCTGCGGCGGGGCAACTCGTTCGGCCGGGCCGCCGGTCTTGGCGACGGGGGTGTTGACCACATCGATCTCGATCAGATCGTTCGGGGTGCAGGCGAGGATGTCGCACAGGGCGGCGAGGGTGTCCATCGACAGTCGCTGTGGGGGTGCGGTGACCAGCCGGTAGACCTGCTCGCGCGAGAGGTGGATGCCACGCTCGGCCAACAGCGGCACCAGGTCGGTGGTGGCGAACATGTCCTGCTCGGCCATGCGTCGGCGCAGATTCCAGCGGTAGCCCATCTTCTTGATCATCAGCGCTGCTCCCACAGTTCGGTACGGTCCTGCAAGGCGCGCCGGATCAGCCGGCGCCGGTACTCGTCCGAGACCCCCGTGTAGAGCGCCGTCGTCGACGCGTAGCGGTGCCCGACCTGCTCGGAGACGAACCGTTCCGGGTAATCGAACTCGACCAGATGAGTGACGTAGGAATGACGCAGACAGTGCAGATCCAACTCGGTCGGCAACCCGGCCGCCTGCCGAGCCGAGGCGAAGGCCTCGTTGATGCTGCGCATCGACATCCGCCCGGCCCGTTCGTTGACCCACACCGCTGCCAGCGGACCCGGATGCAGCAACGGACGCACCTCGGTGACCCAGTGCTCGAGCACCTCGACGATCCAGTCCATCTCCGGCACCGTGATCACGGTGCGACGCTTGGGCGGACCACCCTTCGACGCTTTACCCCAGCGCACGAACCACGCCCCGTAGCGGCCGTACTGCGCCGCGGTGGGACTGTGCCGCCGATCCGCCAGGTCCAGCCCGTACGCCTCCCGGCGGCGCAGGCCGTAGGCGTACACGGTCTTGAGCAGCGCCGCGTCCCGCAGCGCCGTCAGCGCCCCCTTGCGACCCCGCCCGCGGATCTGTCCCACCCGGGCGTCGGCGGCATCGAACAATGCTTGGACCTCGTCGTAGGTCAACGGGCGCCGCCCCGGCTGTCCCTCGACGTCGGCGACATGCGCGATGGTGTTGCCTTCATGGAAGATTCGCTGTGGCACCTGCGAGAACCGTTGCTCGCACACCGCAGGCCACCCGTACCGACGATCGGTGACGTACTCGACGAACAACGCGATCGCCATCTCGTAGCTGCGCGCCGTGGACACCACGATCGGTCGCGCCCGCAGTTCCGAACGCAGATGCGTGATGAAATCTTCCCCGTCGGCCGGTTCCCACTGCCACGGATACGAATTGGTGAACTCGGCCATTCGCCGCACCACCGCCACCCGCGGACCGATCGTGCCGGACTCGCTCAGAAACCGGGTGCGTTGCTGTCGCTGCCACCCGGCGAGCATCGCCTCGAATACCGCCTGCTGCGGATCCAGGTGCACCACCGCATCGGCCAGCACCAGATGCGCCGCACCGGGCGGATCGACCACCGACTCCATATGTTGCATTGAACACAACATTGTTGAATTGCGTGGCCGAAACGAGGTGTTCTGCCAGGTCACGGCCCACGCAGGCCGGATACTCGACGCACGGGCACGCCCCCTTCGCCGCACGTCGAGCACTTCTCCCCCACTTGCGCAGTGTTGCATCCGATGCAATTCCGCCCGGTTTCGCGGTCACAGTCCGAGATTCGTGACGGCGTTGCCGATGAGCGGGGCGTGTTCGCGGGCGTAGGTCTCGAGCATGGCGGGGGTGCTGTGCCCGGTCTGGCGCATGATCGCGTGCGCACTCGCGCCGTTGCGGAAGGCCTGGGTGACGAATCCGGCCCGCAATGAATGCCCACCGAGCTGCTGGACGGTCTCGGGGTCGTAGCCGGCCTGTTCGGCGCGGCGGCGGATCGCCTTGTGCACCGCCGCGCCCGACAGGGCGGTGTCGGAGAGGTTGCCGTTCTTGCGGATCGACCGCAACCACGGCGAGCTCGGCACCATGCGCGGCCGCGATCCGCGGCACACGTGCGTCTCGAACGGTTCGGCGGTGCGGAGCAGCCGGATGACGGCGGGGCGGCCCCCGGAGTCGGAGGCGGCGACGATCTGCGCCCACCGCAGCCACGCACACGGCGGGCAACTCGCATGCGAGTGGGTGAACGGCAGCGCCCGGATACTCCCCCGCCCCTCCTGATCGGTCTTCGATTTGCGGAGTTTGATGTGCAGCCCGTCGAGCCGGTGCACGGACACGTCGCTGCAGGTGAGGGCGACGAGTTCGCTGCGGCGGAACGCCCCGGCGAAGCCGAGCAGCAGGATGGCACTGTCGCGGCGTTCGAGGACCTCGGCGGCCCAGCCGTCGCAGTCGGCGCGTGCCTTGTCGATGATGGTGACGATGTCGGCGGTGAGCAGCGGTGCCCGCGGGGTGCGCGGCCGCTGTCCCGCCGCCGCGTAGTCGCGGCGGATCCCGGACAAGGTCGCGGCCACGATCTCGTCCGCCCCGGGGGCGGGATGGCCGGCGCGGCGGTGGTGGTAGCCGATGCCGGCGACCCAGCGGGCCAGGGTGGCCGGGGAGTAGGCCCGCTCCCCCGCCTCCGTCACCGTGGCGGCGGCCTTGAGGAGGTAGGCGGCGACGGTGAGCGGATGCGCCGGCAACGCCACATGCCCTTCGCGCTGGCACCAGGCGGTGAACCGGTCCCAGTCGGCGGCGTAGTTGCGGCGGGTCGACTCGGACCGCGACCGCGCCGCCGTCCCGGCCACCTGCGTGATCGTCTCGACCGACAGAGCCGGCACGGACGGCGTGGCGGGCTCCGCGGCGGTCGACACAGAGGCGTCGGAGGGGTCCGGATGGCGCATCAGCAGGTCGTCGGGCACGAAACCAGAGCCTACCGCCCTGCCCGGACAGGTTTCCACCGGAAAACGCGCTCAACAGGGGTTTCGGGCGAGATGGTGCGCTAATGACAATTATCATCACTGACTTCACACAAACCGTGAGTGACAAGGGATCGGGTCGCCTTATCGTGCGGTTTCGCTCAGCGGTGTAGGTGAGAGGCCGCACGAAATTGCCAGCAGGTCGACCTGGCGAAACGTCACTCAATGTCAGCAGCAGGCCGCACGGAATGTCAGCAGCGTCCGGGGCAGGGGTCGGTGGTTGAGCTGGGGAGATGTCGAACGTATATGTCGTCGGTTGGTGACATCTCCATGCTGCTTACCGCTGACATTCTTGCGCGGCCTCTCAGGTAGGACGCCCTCATCTCCGCGTTTCCCCAGTTCAGGGCAGGCGCGCAGCGAGACGGGGTCGGAATTCCTGAGGCCTCCGACAAGTTCGCGAGAATCACTGACGGACACGAAATTGGAACGCCGCAGGTCCACGCGCTGCCCGACTGACAAGTTGGGCGAGAACCTACAGCCTATTTGTGGATTTTAGGATGAGGTGCACTGCCCGTATCTCGTGACGGGAGATCCCCTCGTCTGCGCATTCCTTCAGATCGTTTGGCGGTTCTCGGCGCGGGAGGCCCCCGGAGCGCACATCCGAATATCATGGATCATCGTTGTTCAACGCTACCGTCGGCGGCTTTCGGTGGTGTCTTCGATGAATGGGCCGGTGGCGAGGTGTGTCCAGCCTGGTAGTGGCTGTCGAGGAATCGACGGCGGTGCTCGTCGAGTACTGCTGCGTCCCGCAGGTCTCGGTCGTGTTGTTTCCGGGCGTGAGCGTGGCGGTCGGCGGTGTGGCGCTGTTCGGCCCAGTCGGCGGCATGGCCGGCCGTCCCGTCACGCAGAACGTGCGCGGCCGTGCGGTCACACGTGATCAGTACTTGTCGGCAGGCCGAATGCACGGCAGAGCCCTGCCCGGCAGGACGAGATAGGTGTTGCTCGAATACCGCCAGCGGGACTCGGAGGAGGCGGTAGTGGGTCCGCAGCACTGCCTCGATCATGGGGAGCATGGGTATCGTCCGGCGCCTTTCCTTCAGTTGTGCAGATCCTCGCCTGGAGGCGGATGGGTTCGTCGCGGGTCCGAATCCCCCGGTGGTCTTCGGTGTGCGGGTGTGATCCTCTGCTGGGAACTGGTGGGACCGGATGAAAGCTACGCACATTCAGGCCTGTCGTGGTGACACGGCAGCACCGCGAGGGTCTGTCGATGACCCGAACAACTAGGTTGCTCAGACTTGTTCGGTATTCGGTGCCACGGCCTTCTGCATGTCTTCGTACGCTCGGTCGGCATCGAGCATGGGCTCGATGATCAACAACCGGAGGCAGGTTCCGTCTCGGCCGAAAACGTACATCTGGTTGTGTGGCTGATCCGGTGCCGGTCCGACGAAGTCGAGACCGTCCGGAGGATCGATACCTCGCTGGGAGATGCTCAGGGCATTCCAGTCGAAGGCGATCCGTTCGGTTCGTCCCAGGCGGGAGGTCAGTGCGGAGACCAGGTTGTGGAGTTCGGCGGTGACATTGTCGCCCCGCGGCCACCAGGCGCCGTCGACGCCGGCGGAGTGCTCGTCGGGGTCGCGCAGAAGCAGCCGCACCGTGCGGGTCGGCACGTCGAAGGGCTGTCCACCGTCGGCGGCGGCGTGAAAAAGCCCCAGGTCACCGTTGGTGAACAGGCGCCGCGGAAGTCTGCTCATGTCATACCCTCGTGTCGGGTCCGGATGGAGGCCGGTGCCGGCATCCGAGGTCCGTGGCGGCTGTCCACCGGACCTGGTACTCGCGGCAATCACCGCGCAGTCGCCGAGGTCCGGCGGGAAGACGAGAAAAGGAGCGATCCGAGCGGATCCGGGTGTGGTGCAGCGTCATCGCGACGCTCCTGACTGGGCCGCAGGGCGGCCTGCTCATGTCGACGGCGCCGACGAGACCGGGCATGGTCTCGCACTTCAGGCCCCGGCACCTCCAGCCTACTGTTCCCACAGTCACGTGGTCGGCAATCGGCACACCGTGGCCCTGGCACACCGCGAGAGAGCCCACGTGGCGGCCAGCGCACAGACCGCCAAGGCGCGGCGTCGGCCTGCAGGAGAGCCGGCCAGGTCGCATCCCTCGGTGGGACCTGCCCGTCCCGGGACGACGCCACCGGCGGAATGACCGTAGCGACGGCCGACGGCCCGCGCCTGCGACGGCCGTCTCGGCGCTGGATGCGGCCCGCCGAATTCTCCGATCCGGTGTGTGGGCACCGCCCCCAGGTATCGAGGTGGGACAAGCGCCGGTGTGTGAGGTGGTCACGGGCGTCTCGGGGGTGAGCGTCGACGCGTACGCGTGCCTGGCCGGGCGGTGGTGTTCCGGTGCGGCCGATCGTGACCACGCACCAGCGAACACGGCAACGCGTCATCGCAGGGCATATCGCATCCCGGCACCGGGCACCGGTGGTCGGGCAGATGCACGAGGCAGAAGTAGTTGCCGCACCCCGCTTCGTCGTCCTCCTTACGCCCGAGGGGATTGTCCCCGCACAGATACCCGCGCCCACGGTCGATCAGCTGATGGCACTGGGAATCGTCGCACTCGGCGGCGACTCCGTAGCCGGCTTCACGACCGTCGGGAAGGGTGTAGTACGCCAAACTCATGGTCTCTCCTCGTCGGTGGAACATCTCCGGATCCATCGGGACTTCCGTGGAACGGGCTCCGACTCCGAACTGCATCGGTGCCCACCACCAAGGAGAGTGGTACGAGCGAATCCTCTGTCGTGGAAGCCTCGCCGATCAGCCGAGACCACGTGCAGCAGTGAGCCATGATCTCCTGAATTCGCGGAAAAGCTCGCACGGTGCTGTTGCTCATCGTCCTGGTCGGAATGGACGCGGCAGTTCACGTTCGCTTTTCAGGTTTCGAGGAGGCCGGTGCGGGTGCACGAGTGCGAAGACGGCATCGCCAGCTGCTGGGTTGAACTGGCGATGCCTCCCCGAGCTGAGCTCTCCGGATAGACCGGCCTGGGTACCGACCGTGTGCCCCCTTCGCGGTGGAACCGAAACGTACGCGTTCTTCTGTCATCGAACGAATCTGCCAGTGGTGACCGGAACGGCTGCGCAGCCCCCTGCGGGGCGCATCCGATCCGGCTCTGTCCAGCGTCCCACCATTCCGACCCCAGCGATAGCTGTGTGTTCACATCGACGAGAAACCCCACCGGCCGGGCGGAAGCCACGTCGGCGGGGTCTCGACCACCGCGCAGGGGGTGCCGGTGGTGCCGATCAGTTTATCGGGCTACGCGCAGACAAAAAGGGTCGGATCTGTAATACATCGATCGGATCTGCAATACATCGATAGGAACGACTGGGACAGCGGCATCGTTCCGCCGCGGCGTGGTGAGCACCGTAGTGCCCGCGATGCTGCGTACGTGTGCAATTGTCGATGCCGTGCTGCGCATTCTGGTCCTCGAAGAATGTGCTTTGCCGGTCACCGGGGTTGGTTCTTGGCATGCAGCAGTGCGTCTTCGTCGTAACCGTTGCGCAACGCCTCACGATCGCCAGGGATCGTTGGTCACGCGAGCGCCTGTGCCCGTCGAGCAGCATATGTCCCGAGAGCCGGCCAAGGACTTGCCTCACCAATGTGGCAGAAACGCCACGGCGCCGCTTTGCCACCTTGTTGAGGCACTGCTGGTCAGTGGCCTCTTCGTGCCTCAGGTCGAATGGCGCAGGACACCGGTTCCTCGGGGACGTGTCGGATTCTGGCCTTCGTGCCAGGTAGGACCCTCCTCCCAGCGTTCCCCCGGCTCAGAAGTGGGCACAGCCAGACGGGGCCGCGTCCGGGAGTCGAGCCGGGCGAACCCCGCAGAAGTGGACTTTCTGTAGGATCCGACCGTGCCCACCGGCCGACCCTTCCTGGACGCCAGTGTCGGCCGGTCATCCACCCTTGGGGAAGGGGTTATTCGAGTATGCGTCCGGATTTGCAGGAGTAAACAAACTCCGGGTTCGCATCGGCTCCGCCCCAGAGTGATGCGCGAGCATCGCGCGGGTGCCATTCCCTCACGGGACGCCGGATCGTCCGTACCCGCCGGAAGGCACTGATCGCACTGCGGCTCGGCGACGCTGGGAATAGAACACCCGGGCAGAGGCGTAGCGTGGAGTCGTCGTCGGCTCCTGGGTCGGCACGGTGAGGGTGCCGTCGGTTCAGCAGCGCAGCTGACGGTGCCACTATCCTCGGCGGATGTGCTCCCGGCCGGGTGAAGCCATGGGTCCTACTTACCATTCGGTAAGCCTGCTTCGGTTCGGATCATCGTCTCTCCCGTGAATTGGGTTCCCTGGCTGATCATCGGGTAGATCGCGGAGTCGGTGATCGGCGCTCTTACCTCGGCCGCATCATCCGAACGTGACCCACGTAAGGTCCCGCCGCCGCTCGACGACGATCGCGAGCAGGGGCGCAATGCCGGATGGGCGTGCCATGCGGCAGCTCCCGGGTCGTGCCGCATCTGCGGTAGGACAGTGATGGCACCGTCCGTACTGCGGATGGACGCTCCGGTGGGCGCCTTCAAGTTCGTGGTGGTTACCGTGCGGGTAATCCCCGGTGCCGGCTGCCATCTGGGGCGTGAAATCCTTATGTGATGACCGACAAGGACGCGGTGGCCGAGTTCCCGTTGATCCCCGAGCCGACCCGGGCGGATCCGGCCACGGTGTTCTCCGCGCTGGCCGAGATCTTGTACAGCGGCTCCGATGCGAGCGAGGTGTATGCGGCGATCTGCGTCGCCGCTACCCTGCTGGTGCCGGGCTGTGACCACGCCAGCGTGATGTTGCAGCAGCGCGGACAGTACGTCACCGTCGCCGCCACCGATGACATCGCCGCCGGCATCGACGCATTGGAGCGGCGGCTCGGACAGGGCCCGTGCGTCGATGCGATCATCGAGAACATCCCGCAGATCGACGCCGATCTGCGCACCGCCTCCCAGTGGCCCGAACTCGCCCGCGCGGTGGTCGAGACCACCCCGGTGCGCGCAGTGATGGGTTTCCGGTTGGCCATCGACCAGCACAAGGTCGGTGCCCTGAACCTGTTCTCCACCACTGCGGGCGCGTTCACCACCGAGGCCGCCGCCCAGGCCGGTGTGCTTGCTGCCTTCGCGTCGGTGACCGCGACCGCGGTCAGCCGTGATCAGGACATCGCGTCTTTGCGGGCCGGGCTGCTCAGCAACCGCGAGATCGGCACCGCCGTCGGGCTGCTGATGGGACTGGAGAAGATGACCGCCGACGAGGCCTTCGACGCACTGCGCCGCACCTCCCAGCAGATGAACCTCAAAGTCGCCGACCTGGCCCGCACCATGCTCGAGCGGCACGGCCGCGCCCACAATCCCTGATCGTTTCGCGAAAGCGACCGGTCGGCGGTCCGCAGCACCGCCGACAGCGGCGCGGAAACCCCGGGTGTGCACCACCGGGCTTCCCGCCGATCCACGCACACGGGGGAGGAATGCGCGGACCGAGCGGCCCCGTCACTCCGAGGAGGGAGAAAAGCGGGGACTGCCGACAAACACATATGGACTTTCGCCTCTAGCGTTACATCCAGGGACCACCCTGCGACTGACCCGGAGAATCGGTCCCGCCCCGCCCTCGCGGCGGCCCTGCCGTGCTGAAGGTCCTCGCGTCCTCGTCGAATGCCACCGCTCATCGAACCGAGCGATGACACAATCAGGCATCGACCTCGGTGGTATCGAGGAAGGGCGGGGTGGCGGTGGCACGCGGGGTGATCAAGTGGTTCAACGGTGAGAAGGGCTTCGGTTTCATCGCTCCCGACGACGGCGGCGGCGACCTGTTCGTCGAGCACACCGACATCGAATGCAGCAACGTCCCCGTCTTCCAGGACGGCCACGAGGTGCAATTCGACGTGGGTGTGGGCCCGAAAGGGCGCCACGCCCGCCGGGTACGTCGGCTGTGAGTGACGACCCGAAGCGCCGCTCTGCTCGATTCCGCTGTCTCAGCGGTGATCAGCGGTGATCAGCGGAGGTGGGGGCGTGGACGACCTGGAAGAAGAAGTCGTCGATGCGGCGGACCACCGCAGCAAGTTGCGCAAGATCGACCGGTTTGACGATGTAGGCGTCGGCCGGCAGCCGGCGGCTGCGCAGAAGATCTTCCTCGGCGACCGAGGCGGTGAGCATCACCACGGGAATGTCCCGCAGATCCGGATCGAGCCGGATCCGGTCCAACACCTCGATTCCGCTGGACCGGGGCAGGTGCACATCGAGGAGGATCAGATCCGGGCGGGGCGCCTCGCTGTACGGGCCGTGCCGGTGCAGAAAGCGCAGAGCCTGATACCCGTCCCGCACCACATGCACACGGTTGGTGATCTTGTGCTCGCCCAGGGCTTCGGCGGTCAACAGTTCGTCGGCGGGGTCGTCCTCGACGAGCAGAACGACGACGGGCTGCGCAAAGTCGGTCATCGTGCGTTCTCCCGGGATTCAGAGTGCATAGTCTTCGAACCCGTTCGACGCTACGCCGGTGCCCCCTTGACTCCCCCGTGCCGGTGCCCGGCTCGGGGATGGCTTCGCGGGGGCGCGGCCGATGGGCACGGCGGCGACGTCGTCTGGGCGGTACTGCCGGCTGCGCTGCTGAACCGGCAGTACCTGACCGGCCGGGGGTCGCTGGCAGTCACCACCGGCCGGCCACCCGGGGGATAACCCTTGCGGGCGCCGATAACCCACGCCGGGTGACGAGGTCCGGATCGAGGCGGTTACTCGGTGGTGTTCTCGGGTGGGGCGCCCTGCCCGGTCGTCGGGTGTCGGTGTGCTCGGCGCAGTTCGGCGTTGATGCGCTGGGCGTCGGCGAGTTGGTCTTCGAGGATGATGATGCGGCAGGCCGCCTCGAGTGCGGTGCCCTGATCGATCAGTTCGCGGGCGCGGGCGGCCAGACGTAGCTGGTAGCGGGAGTAGCGGCGGTGCCCGCCCGGCGATCGCGTCGGGATGATGAGTTCGGCAGTGTCCAGGCTCCGGAGGAATGCGGGGGTGACGCCGAGCAGTTCGGCGGCGCGTCCCATGCTGTAGGCCGGGAAGTCCTCATCGTCGAGGTTGTCGTGCGGGCGGTGCTGATGCGAAGTCACAGACGGTACGAGCAGGCCTTCCCGATCGGCGGACGAAGGCCCCGGCGCCTGCGCGGCGCCGGGGCCTGGAACGGATGTTCATCTACAAGGAACTTCACAGGCACGGATCGGCCTGCGTCATAGCGTCCGGCCGCGGTCGACGGGACGCGTTCGAATGACAACTGACCGTGCACCACCTCCTGGTCGTAGCTCCTCCCCGATCCGGGACAGCCCACCTCGGCACCGTCCCGGTCCGACACCGCGCCGGTGTCGATGTGTCCGGCAGGGGCGGGACAACGCCGAGTCGATCGTCACATCTTCGACGTGTCCCGCCCCGCAACAGTTCACACATTCATGCGGGCAGTTCGTCCTCTGCCCCGTCTCCTGGACCTTCTCTCCTGTACGGAAGATAAGTTACAACACATCCTTCCGAATATCTATAGTTTCGGCTGCAGAATTCGCACTGAGTGGGGTGCGCCGCAACGGTGCTCCGCGACTCCCGACCCCGAGCAAACGGCAGAGCTGGAAGCGATCCCCGAACGGTTTCGAGCTCAGGCATGAATTTCTGGGGGGTGTGGGAGTCTCGAGCGTCGGTACGCGGCGGACTTCAGGCCGAGCGGTCGGAGTGCGTGTGCGTGGTCGATGCCGACGCCACCCGGTAGACGGCGCACACAGTGCTTTTCGATGACATCCCGAGGGCAGGACCCAATGCACCTTCCTGCAGGCCCAGCCCCGACTTCGTCACCGCATCGCGCTCCGACTGCCACATTCTCTGTGGGTCGTCGTCCAGTCCTTCAGGAAGGTGCGATGGCGCAAATGCAACGGCATTCCTAGAGCGATCACCTTGCTCTCGAACAAGATTCGGGCGCAGACCCTTAAGGGAAAGACCGCTGGCGACCGACGATCCGGCGGGTCAGCGCACCACGTAACACCGCCCTCGGCAACAAAAACGCGGTCGACTCAAGCCTATGGTCGCCGACAGTCGCCACCAGACAACGTGGTCACCGCTCGTCTCGACCTCGTACCGTGGCAGCTGGCCGATATAGTGTTCGTGGTTTTCCGGGCCGCTCAGGTGAGGCCGCGATGGCATGCGGCACGAGGGGACGCGCGACGGATCATCGACCTGGAGAAACCCGCCAACACCGAAAGTGCCCTGGCCAGCGCGGTCGCTTCGGGAACGCGACATGCTGATACACAGTCACCGGCGTGTACAGGGCACCCCGCGGAATGCAGGTGACCGGCCTCCGTACTCACCTGGCGATACCGGGTGAGGAGAAGCCAGGCTTCTCCGAAGGTCGGTCACATCGGAATTCTACTCCCCAAAGCCGAATCAGCCTAAGAGCTGCGCACATACGGAACACTGGGGATGGGGTTCGCGTCGAACCGCTACTGCCCGATTCCGCGCTCGGCTACAGGGTGCGGCCGAGCAGCGCTCGATGATCAGGTGGTGTTCACCCGTGGTCTACGTGCCCACCCACGGGCTGCGCCTGGCGGCACCGGCCACTGTCGCTCGGGTCAGCGGTCCGACCGAGCATCGCCGCGTCACCATCTGGTCAAGGCGGGTGTTCGACGCGCTGCACCGGCAGGTCCTTGTCGGTTCGGTCGCACCGCGACCGATGCCAAGGTTCCGGAACCTTGTATCTAGCCAGTAACCTGCGCCGATAGTTGGTGCCGGTGAACCTATCTTTCCTACGGAGGACCCTCGGTGGCCATCACCGATATCAACGAGTTCGCTCATCTCACCGATGCCGACATCGACGTCTCGGGCGGGAACCGGACGAGATCCGACGCGACGTCGAACAATCCCGCGGCATCCGTGACGCTCGGTACATAGCACCGTCTTCTAGCCCTGGGAAAAAGCTGCCATTTATCGCCAAAGATCACAGCTGCCCATCATCCAACCGGTTAAGGGCCGTTCCATAAACGACCGTTTTCGGAACGAGTTCGATTCCTCCGGCCAATCCTCAAACAGCACACCCCGAAACGGTCCGGCACTCGATCGTGTCTGTGGGTTTGAGTGCTTTGCGGCGGTTTTCTGTGATCGCTTGGGGGCGTTAGTTTCCGATCACGAGGATGCTGGCGGCGGATTCTATGACGTCGTCGGTGATGGTCTCGAGTTGGTTGATCTTGAGCACTCGGGCGATCTGAGGGAAGAGGCGTTCGAGGAGGCGGAAGTTGCCCCGGGTGATGCGTTCGATCGCGGCGATCGCTTGAGCGTCGGTGAAGTCGTCTGGGTCAAGAGTGCGGCCGAGGCGTTTCCAATGGCGATCGAGGACGAAGAGCAGTTCCTCGCGTCCTAGTGCCCGGTATCGGTGTGAAAATCCGAGGCGGCTGTAGAGCTGAGGGTAGTGGCGAAACCGCTGGTCAATGCCAGGCATGCCGATGAGGATGATCGCCAGGTCGTAGCGGTCGTGTTCATCACGGAGGAGTTCGAGTGCGGTCGGGGCCAGTCGTTCGGCTTCATCGATGATGAGCAGCTCGACCCACTTGTTGGTGTGACCTGAGTGGGCGCCGGTGACTTTGCCGATGTTGCGCTGGTGTTCGTCGATGCAGATGCCGAGCTTTGTCTGCAGGTGCGCGATCTCGTGCATGAGGATTTTGGGCCTGGGGAGCACCTCGGGGGTGTAGAACACGGTCCGGCACCGGTTCGCAGTTGCATAAAGCTTGGCGTCGTCTTCGGTGCGCGGCCCCCATTCGGTGATGAACGGTTCCACGGTGTCCCAGTGGGCGTATCGGCGTGCCGATTGGGTCTTGCCGATGCCGGCGTCGCCGTGACAGATGCCGATGGTGCGTTCCTTGCGTACCGCGGTGGCGAACTCGGTGAACCGGCGATGTTCCTTGGTGATGATGAAGTCCTTGGCCATCCTTAGTCCTCTTCGTAGGTGCGCAGCTTGGTTGGCCGCGCTCCGGGGGCGGCGGTGCGCGGTTCGGCCCGATCGGCGATACGCGGGATGCGGTCGTTGATGTCTTTGCGCAGTTGGCGCCGGCGGGCTCGGCGTGCGGTCTCGACTTCTTGCAGGCTTACCCGTTGGTTCGGGTGCGCCTCATCGATGGCCACGCAGAGGAAGGTGTCGCGGTCGTATACGCGAACCTCGGAGATGTCACGCGGGTCGTAGCGGATCGTCACCGGGCGGCCAACGAACGGTGCCAGAGTTGGCGCGAGGTAGCGCCGGCCTTGGAAGTGGATGCCGTCACGCTGCACGGTGCGGTGCTTGGGCACCGTCAGCAGCAGTCCGTCGAGTTCATCGAGGGATTCGGGCATGCGTGGCAACCACCCGTCACCGATCCACGCCTTCTTCGGGCTCGTCCCGATCTCCCGGTGGGTCCGCTCGTTGTAGGTGGCGATGAAACCGGCGATCGCCTGATCGAGCGCAGGTAGATCCAGAGATGGAGGTGTCTTGGCCCCTGGTGCCAGATGTCCGGGCAGGGTGGCCAGGAGCTCGGTGTTGACTGTGCCGAAGAACCGCTCGATCTTGCCTCGGCCTTGCGGGCGACCGACGGTGGAGAAGATGAGGCGGATTTTCAGTGAGACCGCGGTGTACTCGAGGTGGCGGCTGGTGAAGTCGCTGCCGTGATCGATATAGAGGACGTCGGGTAGTCCGCACATCGCCCAGGCCGGTTCGGTCTTGCGCCAGATCGCCTGTCGTAGCACCAGCGCGGTGTTCATCGCCGATGGCGCCCCGGTGAAGACCATGTACCCGCAGACCGCGCGGGAGTAGTCGTCCATCACCACCGTCAGCCAGGGCCGGTCGGGGGTGCCGCTGGCGCCGGTGATGAGGATGTCGAGTTCGGTGTGATCGGCTTGCCACGTCACATTCGGCCGTTCGGCGCGATGGCGGAACACCAGTTCATAGCGGTCCCGATATGCTGCCGGCCCCTCCAGAGCAAGCGTCACCAGGGCCGGGTCCAAAGCGTGGACGATGGCGCGGACCGTGGCATAGCTCGGGGCCGTCAGCCCCAAGCGACCCGCTTCGGCCGTGGTGAGCCGGTGCAATGCAGCGGTGCTCGGGCGTGGGCGGGTCAGCGCGAGGTGCTCGAGAAACGTGACCAGTTCCGCCGGAGTGCGTCGAGATCCCGTGTCGCGTCGTGGCCGCGGCTCCAACGCCGCGATGCCGCCGGTCTTGTAAAGCTGGTGCCAGCGTTGCAGTGTCCGCAGCCCGGTGCCGGTGTCACGGGCCAGGGTCGTCAGCGAGATGCCGTCCTCGACGTGAAGCCGGAGGATTCGCCACCGCTGCGGCCCGTCCATGTCACACCTGCTGGGAGACCATGTCGCGGTCGCGGGCAGCCTGTTGGTGCCGGTACAGCGTGGCGCGAGACCATCCGACCAATCGGGCGGCTTCCTCGGCGGTGCGACCCTTGGCGCGGGCGTCCCGAGCGATGTCGAGTTTCTCCGCAATCACCGCCGGGTCAACAGGCGGCCGACCGAACCGGGTACCGCTCTGCTTCGCCGCAGCGATGCCGGCATTGACTCGCTCGGTGATCAGCTCGCGCTCGTACTCGGCCAGCGTGGCCAGCATGCCCAGCATTAACCGGCCGGAAGTGGTCTCCGGGTCGATGCCGTCCGAAAGCGACTTGATCTTTACGCCCTTGTCGCGCATCAGGTTCACGGTGTTGAGGACATCGATCAAGGATCGGCCGAGCCGGTCGATGCGCCACACCACGACCGTGTCGCCGGACTCGGCATAGTCCAACAGGCGCTTCATCCCCGGGCGTTCGATCGCGGTCCGGCTACCCGAGGTCACATCCGCGAACACATCCCGCTTCTGCACCCCGGAATCCACGAGTGCATCCAACTGCAACTGCGCGTCCTGACTCGCAGTGCTCACGCGGGTGTACCCCAAGAGCCTCATGACATGATTATGACTCACAAACCCCTACCGAGCACCACCCTGCGACAGTTCACGGTGAGACGACTTCGCGAGAGGCAGAAGGTGCCCATCGGCCCATGAAGCGGTCTCGGCGTCCGGTCCCCGCCTGGTGTCTCATAAGACTGTAGGTTTTTAAGGCACATTCACGGCGCCAGGCGGGCCGCCGCGGGAGCCCTCGTCCACCCCGCTGGGGCCGCGGGTTTCAGGCGCAGCATGACGTCGGCATCTGGTTTCGGAAGAGGCCGGCCACGATGCGCAGGCTTTCGCTCATGGTCAGGTACGGCGCCCAGGTGTCGGCCAGATCGTCGACGGTCATGCCGCTTTTGATGGCGTAGGTGGCCGCCAGCATGATCTCCCCGGCCCCGTCCGCCAGAGCGTGCACGCCCAGAACCTTGCCGCTCACGGCGTCGGCGACGAGCTTCACCGCCCCGCGGGTGTCGTGCTGGACGAGCGCCCGGGGGACATCGGACAGGTCCAGGACGCGGCAGTCGCACGCGTGTCCTCGGGTGAGGGCCTCGTCCTCGGTCAACCCCGCCGAGGCCAGCTGGGGCCGGGTGAACACGACCGCAGGAAAGCCGGCGTAGTCGACCCGAGCTGCCGGCGGGTACCTGTCCTCGGTCAGGGCGTTGAGCGCGGCGGCCCGACCGCCGGCGGCGGCGGCGTAGACGTACTGGGGAGCCCCCGAGACGTCACCGGCGGCCCAGACGCGCGGGTTGGAGGTGCGCTGGGTCTGGTCGACCACGACGAAGCCGCGCTCGTCCACGTCCACACCGGCAGCGGCCAGGTTCAGGCCGTCGGTGCGGGGCAGGCGTCCGGTGGCCACCAGGACCTGCGCGCCGCGCACCTGTTCGCCCGAGTCCGTGGTCACCACCACCTCTCCTGCGGGGCCTGGTTCGCGGGCCACAGTGGTCGCGCGCTCTTCGACCACGGTGATGCCGTCGTCGGTGAAGACTTCCCGAAGTCTCTGGGCCAGCTCCGGCTCGGCGTGCGGCGCCAGACGCCCGACCACAGAGACCCGGGTGCCGAGGTGAGCGAACAGCTGGGCCTGCTCCATCCCGACGTACCCGCCACCGATAACGACCAGGGACTCAGGCAGCTCGGTCAGCTGCATCGCGGTGGTGGACGTCAGCCGGTCCACAGAGTCGAGACCGACCACCTCCGGGATGGCGGGGGTGGCACCGGTGGCGACCAGATAGGCCCGGGCCCGCAGCGCCTGGCCGTCGACGGCCAGGGTGTCCCCGTCCAGGAAGCTGGCCTGGCCTGGGCGGACCTGGAAGCCGTAGGCAGCGGCCACATCGGCGTACTTCGCATCACGCAGGCGCTCGATGAGTGCGTCCTTCTGGGCCACCAGATCGCCGAGGTTCACCGGTGCGGCTGACGTTGGGGCACCTTTGAAGGGATTGGTGAGCGCGGCGTGCCGGGCCCCGGCGGCCGCCAGGAGCGTCTTGGACGGCACGCAGCCGATGTTCACGCACGTCCCGCCCAGAACACCGCGCTCAACCAGCACGACGCTCTTACCGGCCTGGCTGGCCGCGATGGCGGCGGACATCGCCGCGCCTCCTGAGCCGATCACGGCCAGATCGACGTCGTAGTCCACACCCATTTGCCCACCTTCCTTCGCGTGACCCCTCTTCAGCGTCCATAGTGGACGTTCCAGCGCAGGGGAAGGTCAAGGCGAACATGGACGAGAGCCGAGAAAGGGGCCACTGTGCGCATCGGTGAGTTGGCCGTGGCCAGCGGCACCACAACCAAGACGCTGCGCTTCTACGAAGAAGCTGGCCTACTACCTGCGCCTGAGCGCACCGCCAACGGATACCGCGACTACACCCCTGCGGCCCTGGCGCGCCTGGACTTCGTTCGCCGCGGCCGCACCGCTGGGCTCACCCTGGCCCAGATTCGCGAGATCCTCGACATCCGCGACGCCGGAGTCGCACCCTGCCAGCACGTGCACGCCCTGCTCGAAGCCCACCTGGGCGACCTGGACCGCCAAATCGCCGACCTGCAAGCACTGCGACACACCGTCGCGCACCTTCACCACAGTGCCACCACCAGCGACCCCACCAAATGCGACACCACGACCGTCTGCCGCTATCTGTGACCAGACCGGTGCTCGCGTGTATCGCCATGAGCAGATGCCGCCACAGAGCGTCGACAGAACCCCGCCATATAACGGCGAAAGCCACACCGATACACCCGAAGAACCACAGGTCAGAGCCTAAAAACGTGTGACCAGCATCACCAGAAAAGCACCGGAACAACACCAAAAAAACATCGAAAAAGCATCAAAACAGATGTAAACTAGAGGCATGAACAACAACGAGAACGCCCCCGTTACCCGCCTCAACACCGCCCAGTTCATCGAAGGCATCCCCGCCTTCCTCGGCATGGTCCCGAACGAATCCCTCGTCATCGCCCTGATCGATCCCCAGGGAACGACCGGCCCCTTCGCCCGTCTCGACCACGACAACGCCACCGCCGTTGTCGCTCTCGACAAGCTCATGGCCGCCGCCGAATCCGCCGACTTCAACGCCACCATCGCCGCGCTGGTCAGCATCCACCCCAACGGCGACACCGCAGAGGAAACCCTTCTCGCCGCCACCCGCCACGCCTACATACTCGGTCTGGCCGTGCCCATCGCCGCCGTCCTGCCCGAGTACACCGCCGGTGAGACCTTCTTCAACTTCCCCAGCGCCGAATCCGGCGAACTCGGCGACATCCTCACGAGCACCGTTGCTGTCCTCGGAGTCATCGACGGCCGCGCACCCATTGCCCCCAGCCGCGACGCCCTCGCCGCCGAACTCGCACCCGCCGAAGACCTCGGAGTGTTGTTCGAGCGCCAGTGGGACGCGCGCCAGGCCCGCGCCCAGGCTCCCGAAATCACCGACGCCGCGAACCTCGAGACGCTGCGCGACGCCATCGAAGCACCCCGCGAGCTGACCTATCCCGAAGCCGTCGCCGTCGCGATCACCCTCACCGACAACCCCCGCGCCCGCGACGTGGCCCTGTACTTCTCCCGCAACGTCGCCGCCGTCGCCATCCTGACCGACGCCGCCCGCAAGACCTCCGGCTACGCCCGCTTTACGATCCTGTCCGTCCTCGCCGCCGTCGCCTACGCACACGGCTACGGAGTCCGCGCCGCCGTCGCCCTCGGCGCCATCGAGAACGGAGTAGCCCACGAGACCCAGATCCCCAAGCTCGCTCTTCTCATCCGCCAAGTCGTCGACCACGGCCTGCACGCCAAGGGAGTGCAAGAAGTCCTCGATGCCGGTCGAAACGTCCTCCCCGAATTCGGATTCAGCCCCGAGGACTGACAAACACACCACGATGCCCCGCACCGACCGGTGCGGGGCCTCGCCCAATCTCCAACTCACCAACGAACCCGCCCGCACCTCCGCAGCGCGCAGGGCCGATCTCAGGGCATCGAGCCCTTCGCCCGACTTCTCCCGCAGCCCGCGCACGGATCCGCGCCACCGTGCCGGGACGACACCCAACCGCAGTGCGACGACCGTGCATCGTCACGGTGCGATTCAGGCGAGCCGTCAGAGAATGTCCGGCTTATCCGAGAAGCAGATGTCGATGCCCCGAGTGCGGGGTACGTCCAACACCGATATGCCGGCGACCGCCGCATCGAGGGCCAGATCCGAAATCGGCATCACCTCAAGCACGGCACCGAGCAAGGCCACTTCCGCTTCACTGCGCTGCATAAGAACCCCTAACGTCTCCGAAACCGCCCCGACTCGCGTGCAACGGTCAACTCTCATCATCGAATACCCACCGTGACCGAACCAACCGCCTCGACACACCAGAAGACGATCGCCTACCAACTACCACAGCGTTCCTTGCACCCCGTCGTACAGGGCTGTCTCAATCGCGTGCTGATCCCAGTCATATCGCAACACCGCATCGCGCACCGCTCGTGAGCGTCGAGCACGTTCGGCGCGGTCGGCACCGAACCACAACCGCCAGCCCCCCGCCGCGACCCTTACGCCCCATGTCCGCCATGTTCTCAGCGGCCGACGCGAGCACTACATGGGCAGCGAAGGAATCACCGTCGCCCGTGTTGACGCACAGCGGGTTGTCACAACGCCGGTGCATCGCCACTTCGTCGTCGTCGAGGCCACGTTCCAGCTCACAGCGAGCGCGTAACGGTGCAGTCGCACCACGATCTGATGACCGCCTCGAGCTATCCAGAACCGGTCCGTAGCCGTCGTCACCGAGCGCACCGACCCAGAGGTGACAAGAATCCAAGTCCGATCCGTACACCATGCGCTGGAAGAAGCGAGTCCGTTCGATCTCGTCTCCTGGCTCCCACCGCACAGTGGCTCCGTCTCTGATCTCGCGCCGGTGCTTGCTGCCCGATCAGGAGCCGGAAGCAGCTACCGGCACGTCGGGTGTCGGTTCCTTCGCCTCACTGCCGCCCTTGCTCGATCCTTGTGCGGGAGGCGTCGAGTCGTTGTTCTCTTCGGCCAGCTTCACCAACCGGCGCACCATCGCCACGTCCAGATCGACGAGTTCGGAGATCGAGGTCGCGGTCTCGCCACGTCCAGCAACCTGCGCCAGCGACCTGCCCGCCGCGAGTTCGGCCGCAGCCTTCTTCTTCTCGAACTCCTCGTTCGCCTTGGCGATCGCCGCATCACGACGAACTGCGGCCTTGTCCACCTTCTCCAGCGACGCCAACGCGCGCTCGAGGTCGCGCTGGTTGTCGCTGATCCGCTTGAGCAATTCAGCGCGCCGTTCCGACAACTTCGACCGTGCCTGACTGCGCGACGAGATCACCTTCGTCTCGTTGTGCACCGCATCCCCCGAACCACTCACTGCGACACCCTTCCCGTCTACAACAACTCACGCCGAGTCTAAACCAGCAGCCCGACCAAACCCGGTCGCTTCGCCGGAGCGGCTGCGACCGCCGGCTACACCGATCCACCCCGCACCGTATCCGGGGTTTCAGAAACAGAAGGAAGGGGACACACCTCTTGCAGTTTTACTGACATTCGGGAATCCCGCTCCCAACCTGCACATTCGTACCGCTAAGATCGAGCCCGTGATGACCCTCCACGTCCTGCACGCAGCGGACGGCTACGAGTACCTGACACGTCAGGTCGCCACAGCCGACCGCGAGCGTGAACGTGGAGCAGAACTGACCGACTACTACACCGCGCATGGCACACCACCCGGCGAATGGTTCGGCTCCGGCGTCGACGGTTTGAACGACCTTCTCGACGACATCCACGTTGAGAACGCCGACCTGATCTCCGTCGGCGATGTCGTCAGCGAGGCGCAAATGAAGTCCCTGTTCGGCGAAGGTCTCCACCCGAACGCCGACGCCCTGATCGCCGAACTTATCGACCGGGGCGTCCCCTCCGAGGATGCAATCCGGCTCGCTCGACTCGGACGGAAGTTCCCGACCTTTAAGAACAACGTCGAGCTGCTCGATCGACACGCGGCCGAAATCGCCGAGTACACCGACACCCACGGACACGCCCCGAGCCTGGACGAATCCGCTGCGATCCTCGACCGCATCGCCGGAGGAATGTTCCAGGACAAGCACGGCCGGCCAGTCGCGAACGAGGCCGAATTGCGGAACTGGATCGCCCACGAGAAGGGCAAAGTCCGCCACCCGGTAGCCGGCCACGACCTGGTTTTCACACCGCCCAAGAGCGTGTCGAGCCTGTGGGCACTGGCACCGAACGAAACGCGCATCGAGATCGAGCGCATCGTCGATGCCACGGTGAAAGACACCCTCCGGTGGCTAGAAGAGAACGCCTGCTTCACCCGCGTCGGCCGCAACGGCGAGGAGCAGATCGACACCAACGGTTTCGTTGCCACCCTCTACAAGCACTTCGATTCCCGCTGCGGTGACCCCAACCTGCACACCCACGCCGTCGTGTCGATCAAGACCCAGGCCGCCGAAGACGGCAAGTGGCGAGCCGTCGACGGATCGACCATGTTCCGCTTCGCCGTCGCCGCCTCGCAGCGATTCAACGCCGAAGTGATGCAGCGCCTGAGCACCGAACTCGGCCTCGAGCTGACCCACCGCGAGATCGAGCAGGGCAAGCAACCCGTCGTCGAACTGGCCGCCATCCCCCGCAACATGCTCGAGAAGTTCAGCTCCCGCCGCAGCGCAATCGAGGCCCGCCGCGACGAACTCGTGGCCGAATACCGCGCCAAGTACCAGCGGATGCCCGACGCCAAGACGATGTATCAGCTCTATCAACAAGCAACCCTCGACACCCGCGAAGGCAAGGCCGACGCCAAATCACTCGCCGAGATGCGCGCAGGATGGCGCGAGAAGGCCGCCGAAATCCTCGGCGGCAACGAGGCCGTCGACCAGCTCGTCCGCGACGCCTTCGCCGCCGATCACGCACCGACGCCGCAGCATCGAAGTCTCGACGACGACGCCCGAGCCGTGATCACCAAGCTCGAATCCAAGCGCTCGCGCTGGCAACTGCCACACATCGTCTCCGCAGTCCAGGCCCACCTCGGCGGTGAGACGTTCCCCGACCTCGACACCTACCGGACGGCAGTCGATCGACTCACCAACCGTGTCGTGGAAGTGTCGGTCACCACCCCACGAGTCGAGCTGCCGGCGATCCCAAGGCGTCTGCGCCGACGTAACGGCGACTTCGTTCTGTCCCACCACGGCAGCCACAAACACAGCTCCCAGCGCATCCTCGACGCCGAAACGATGCTGGTATCGGCCACCAGCGAACCCACCGTCTTCACCGCCCGCACCGCCTCGATCCACGAGGTGTACGAGACGATGCGCGCCGAAACCGGGCGCAACCTCAACGCCGGCCAGCGCACCTTGACCGAGCACTTCCTGCAATCCGGGGCACTGCTGGCCGTCGGTGTCGGACCCGCAGGAACAGGCAAGACCACCAGCATGAAAGCCGTCGTGCAGGCATGGCAGAGCGAAGGCCGTCGCGTCATAGCCCTCGCACCCTCCGCAGTCGCCGCCGAAACACTCGGCGAAGAAGTCGGCGTCACCGGCCTGACCCTGGCCTCCCTGACCTACCCCTGGCGCGGTCTCGTCGGCAGTCGCCCCGGCACACTTCCGGCCGGCATCGACATCGAACCAGGCACGATGCTGCTCGTCGACGAAGCATCCCTCGCCTCCACCCTCGACCTCGCCGCCGTCGTCGAGATCGCCAAGGGACGTGGCGCAGTCGTCCGCCTGCTCGGTGACCCGGCCCAGCTCGACGCTGTGGAAACCGGCGGAATGCTGCGCTATCTGGCGCAAAACACCGACGCGCCCGAACTCGACACCGTAGTCCGATTCGGCAACGACACCGCCCAAGCCGAGAACTCGATGCTGCTGCGATCCGGTGACTCCACCGGCCTGGACCTGATCTACGAACGCGATCTCGTGCGCGAAGGAACGCGCGAAGAAATGATCGGCCAGGCCGTCGAGAACTACCTCCACGACCTCGCCGACGGCAAAGAATCCATCGTCATGCTGCCCACCCGCGAGGACGTCACGGCAGCGAACATCCAAGTCCAGGCCGTACGCCGCCACGACGGAACCAGCGACGGATCCACCACCGTCGCCCTCGCCGACGAACTCACCGCAGGCCGCGGCGATATCGTGCTCACCCGCAGCAACCGCCGCGATCTGAACCCCTCCGGCGGAAAGAAAGCCGGAGCGTTCGTGCGAAACGGCGACCTGTGGGAAGTGCTCGATGTCATCTCCGAGCGCGGCGCACTGACCGTCCGGCACCTCGAACACGGCGGCGTCATCACCCTGCCGGCCGACTACATCAGCACCCACGTGCAACTCGGCTACGCCTCCACAGTGCACCGCGCCCAGGGCGTCACCGTCGACACCGCCCACGCCATCATCACCCCCGACATGGACCGCTCCGGGCTGTATGTGGCCGTCACCCGCGCCCGCACCGACAACCGGATCTACGTCCCGGTCGACGTACCCGTCAACCTCGACACCGAGCGTCCGCACCTCGAAGACAAGAACGTCTCCACCGGCCGGATGATCCTCGAAACTGTCGTCGCCACCGACAACGGCCACCGCACCGCCACCGAAGAACTCGCCGAACAAGCCGCCCACGCCACCGACCCGGAACGGCTGCGCGAGGCATATCTGGCCGCCCAACGCCGCCTCCGCGACGACGCACTCGAGACCGAGATGCGCCGCACCCTCCCCGAACACATCGCCGCCACAATCGAAGGCACCGAAGGATGGGCACAGCTCCGCCAGGTCCTCGCCGATGCCCACGACCACGGCCACAGCACCCGCACACTCCTCGGACACGCCCTCGCCGAAGGCCCCCTCGCCGGAGCGAAAGACATCGGATCGGTCCTCGCCCACCGCACCCGCGCCATCGTCGGCCAGTTCACTGAACACCCGACATTGCCGCCGCTACCGATCCGCGACCCCCTCCACACCGACGCGGAAATGCACGACTCCGCGGTCGAATGCGCCCGCCGCTACACCGAGACCACCGACCGCGCCGCGGCCGCAGACACCGGCATCGGCGAGGTCATCCGCCGCTACCGCGACACCTCCGCACTCCTCGAAACACAGAGAGTTCGCACCCTCGCCACCGCTGCACTCGGCGAAGAACTCGGTGCCCGCATCGCCGAGGAATCCTCCGCACGACTGCTCGCCCGCCAACTCCACCGCGCCTCCCAAGCCGGCGTCGACCCGACCAACCTGCTCACCTGGCATCACGAACGCCTGACCGCAAACGGCGTCGACACCACCGCAGCCGCGCTGCGTTCCGACATGGCCAAGCCCCTGACCGAACTGATAGCCCGCCGCAACACCGCATGGCTCACCGAGCACGAAGAGACCATCGCCAAGCACCTGCCCACGCTCGCGTTGCAGACCGACGACGAACGCGCCCAGACCATCGCCGGACGCATCGAACACCTCCACCGCCTCAGCGGAGCGAACATCGAAGAAGTCGTCGCCGATCTGGCAGAGCGGGCCGGAGCCACCGCCCCAGCGACCGTGCTCCTCACCGAACTCGACCGCATCGCCGCCGACGGCCGAGACTTCGCGAACCCCGACGCACCCGAATGGGTCGCCGCGCCCGTGTCCGACGCCGACACCATCGACCCCGAACTCGCCGCCACGATCCGCGAGGACTACCAGGCCGTCGCCGCACTCCACCGCGACTACCGCGACCAGCTCACCGACGACACCGCACCGATCTGGGCGCACTCGAACCTCGGCGCCTGCCCCGACGAGCCCGATCACGCTGCCCTGTGGAGGACCACCATCGCGGACGCCGTTGCCTATCGCAGCACCCACCACATCACCGACGAGGACACCCTCACCGGAGGCCGGCCCAAGGACCGCCGAGCTGCGCTCGACTGGAACCATGTCGAACGCAGACGCATCGACCTGCTCCAGTTGCACGAGGACCGGAGGCGGTCTAGTCCTCTTTCGTCACAACCACAGGGGTACGAACCACAGGTTGATCATGCTCAACAGCCGGGCCGTCGCATCTAGCGTGGACTACGGTGTGAAACTAGGTCCCACGAATGGTTATAGATCTGGTATCAGCTTCGGTTTAGAGGTCCGCTAAGCTGGGGTTATGACCACCTCTGCTGTGTACCGTCACCCACCTATCGCTGTGGTCCTTCTTGAGGTGCGACACCCTGTCTCTGAGCTCCCTGCGCCCGCACTTCCCCTCATCAAGGAGGCGCTGCGGGACTACACCCCTATTGAGCGGGTCGAGCGCACCATGGGGTTCGAAATAGCACCGAATGGACAGCCAATCGGCGCCAAGGAATCCATTTTGCCGAAGTTCGTCTCGCGTGACGTGCATACCGCAGTGACGTACCGCCCGGACGGAGTCGCCATTGAAACGACCGACTACCTCGGCTGGGAGTGGTTTAAGCAAGTCGCCGAACGTGCACTGTTTGCTCGGCAGGAGTTCGCTCCGGTGGATGGCATAGAACGCATTGGGCTCCGGTATGTGGATGAAGTGAGAGTTCCACATAGTAACGGAGTGCTCGACTGGTCGGACTGGGTAATATCAGACCTTCTGGGTCCTCGGAAACAGGTAGAGTCCTTAGGGTTGAGGCTTCAGGAACAACAAAGTGTCTTCCAGTTTCAGATGCCTAGTCCCGGGATGACCTTCACCCTTAGGTGTGGGATAGGTACGGGAGCCGTAGTCCAATCTTCAGATAACTTGCGTAGACCCCAGGAGCCTCCACGAGACGGGCAGTTCTTCCTGATAGACAGTGACGCGGCGTGGGTGGAGCCGGAGGGGAAAATTCCTGAATTCGATCCGTCCCACATTTTAAATGTATCCGAAGAGCTTCATTCTCCGATCAAGAAAATGTTTGAAGAACTCATCACGGATAAGCTTCGAGAGGAGGTCCTCAATGGCTCAGACTGACTTCAAGTCCATTGCTACGGGCGGCGATGATCGGTTCAAGCTAGCTGATCTACCCCAGACGCGTTCCCAGGCGACCTCGTCTATTGGTCGTCTTGTGGATGCGACCGATCAAAACTACCGAAACTGGGCGGGGCTTGGCCAGTCTATTCAAAATAGTCGGCGCGACGTCCTGCTACTTGATCTTGATCAGCGTGCAAAAGCGCATGCAAAGGAATCCCCGCGGGACACTCTTGAGGATCTTGCGGATCTTGGATTTTCGTGGCGAAGTGTGGCGGCTGTTCTGGGTGTCAGTGTTCCCGCTGTAAATAAGTGGCGTCGTGGTGAGGGCATCAGTGGTGAAAATAGGCTGAAGATCGCAAAGCTTCGGGCAATGGTCGATATTTTAGAAGTTTGCTTCATTAAGGAGCCTGTTTCATGGTTGGAGATGCCGATTCAAGAAAGGGTTGCGCTTTCTCGAATGGATCTCCTGGTCGGCGGCCGGTATGACCTAGTGATTGAGCTTGCTCGAAGCGAAACCGGGAGCGTTGGAGCAACGGCGGAGGATGTCCTTAACGAGTTCAACCCGCGGTGGCGCACCGAGTTGGTGGACGATCATTTTGAGACCTTCATCGACGCTGATGGCGACGTGGGAATCCGACCGAGAGGCCAATAACCGCTAATGTCCGAAGACGAGTTTCTGGAGACGCCGCCATCGTATGATGACTTGTATATGGCGAGAGGGGACGAAGTAGAACCGCTTCGTCCAGTGTTCACGGGCGATGTCTTCGAGCACCCTGAAGGTCTCTTAATGCTCGTTCAGCATCCCTGCGCCCTTCGTCGAGGGGCATACCTACATCCTCGTTTGCTCGTCGTGGAGGTCGAGGAAGGGGTAGTGAGAAGCAAATGGACTAAGCAGGCGTACACGGAAATGCCTTTACCTGATCTATTTGGCGATGGCAAAAACTACGTTGCAAAATTTATAAATGTTCAGGTTGTAGATTCCGACTCGCTAGATCCTGAAATTCGTGTGGCCACCCTTTCTCAGTTGGGCGTCAACCTACTTTTGCAACGATGGGTTTACCATAACACTCGAGTTGCAATTAAAACGTCGACCTATGATGATCAAACGTTCGGCCCATTCAATGAGGCGGAGTTGCTAGAGGACTGGATGGGGGAGTTTCCTGCGAAAGAAGATGCACTCCTGGAGTTCGACAAATGGATTCGAGACGGTAATCCAAGCAAGCAGGATAAACTAAAAAATACTCAGTCGGCCAGCGGAGTAAGGCGTGAAATGCGAGAATACCTGAAGAAACTGAAAAAAATAACTGCACTCAACTCCGAGCAGTAGTTACTTTTCTGAGTTGGAGGGCACACGACGTTTGCAACGCAACCATCCACGAAGCCTGAGCTCCGCGCAGTTAGCTCGATGGCAACACGGAGTCGACCTAATCGGTTTCAGGTCGACTCCGTGTTGTTCGCGGTGGCGGGCCGCGGCGCCTGGGCGGGCACTGCCGTGGCCAGGCCACCACACCGAGGAACGGCCGGGTGGTGAGTCCGGCTTGGTGGTGTTCCCCGGCAGTCTCTAGGTCTGCACGTATCCCTCCGTATCATCGGACCACTCCCAGACGTGGCCGTCATACGAGACCGGTCCGAACTCGTCATCAAGATCGACCGGTTCGGCATCACCCGTGTCGATCAGGTCGACCATCCGCGCAGCGTCGATCACCGCCGGCCCCGCCCCGTCGCCCGAGTCCGGGAGCGATCCGGTCGCGGCGACCGCCGCCGCGATCGGGGTCGGCCGTGCCGCGATGTCCGCCGCGATCCACTCCCGCGCCCCCTCGAGCAGCGTGACCTGCACGGTCGGCGGTTCGCAGCGCCCGTCGATACAGTCGCCGAACTCGTCGGAGTTGGCCGCCAGGCGTTGCAGAAGCGGTTGGTAGACCTGGTAGTGCCAGCTTCCCGGCGACCACGAATGCACCTGACCGTCGCCGAGCTGTTCGTAGGCGACCTTGTGCGCCGACATCGCCGCCGTCAGTTCCTCGACCATCTTCGGGTGCCGATACCAGCAGCCCTTGATCCGATCGGTGAGCCGGTAGCAGCCGCGAAACCACTCCACCCAGTCGATCAACTCGTCCCACAACTGTTGTGCTTGTTCCTGGTCGAGATGCCGCCACGACAGCCGGCCCGGCGTGTACTTGCTCATCCGAGCACCACTTCCCCGCCCGTGCGGGACCAGGCCCAATCGGGCAGCTCCCTCGTCTCGCAGACCCAGTTGTAGACCTCTCGAGAGTCGAGCACCCGCTTTTTCCAGTGCGGAATGTCCCACACCAGCGGGAGATGAACCCGCGCCGGCGCCGCACCCCGGTAGATCATCAATGCCTGGTCAGCAGGCATTCCGCGAATCTCCGGAGCGGTCATCACCTTCGTCTGCCGAGGAGCCTGCGTCGGAGACCACCACTGTTCGCGTTCACCGGTCAATCGGGAGATCTGCTCGAGCTCGTTCACATCACCGAGGCCGGGCAGGATGATCCGCACAGGCGAGTTCGTCGTGAACATCTTCCCCGCGCTCGGACCCCATCGCCGGATGTTCTGCTCCTGACCGTGGCAGAACGCCCAGATCGAGATTCCTCGCCCGGCGCTGTCGGAGACCTTGTCGGGCAGATCCGGGATGGGCGCGACATTGTTGACCTCATCGAGAACGAACCGCACCGGAGGGTCGATTCTCTCCTCCGGGTACTCCCGCGAAATCTCTTTGGCCAGGTAATATGCCTCCGCCGCCAACGCCGTGACGATCGGTGCACTCGAGCCGTAGGAGCCTTCGGAGATCAGATACAGCGTCCCGCCGTCGCGGATGAGTTGCGCGAGGTTCACCGACTCGTCGGCGGTGACGTTGACTGCCGCCATCAGCTTCGGTGAGGCGAGGGGATCGAGCAGCGTCGAGACCGTCGACATCACATCGTCGACCGAATCCGATCCCGAGCCGCCGAGCTGCGAATACTCCACGCTCCACGTCGGCAGGTCCCGGTCCAGAATCTCCTTGACCTTCGGCACCTGCCGCTGCATCGCCCAGCGATAGAAGGTGGTCACATCCCCACCGGACACCGCGGCCGCATACAGACAGCACCGCAGGTACTTCGCTGCGTTCGTCGAGAAGTACCCACTGTTCTTGGTATCGCCGAGGGGAACAGCCTGCACCAGCGCATCGGCACGCCGGATCGCCGTGTCCGGGTCATCGCAGCCGGCCAGCAGGGACCACCGCATCGGCGTCGGCCACCGCGTGATGCCCTCGGGGTCGAACACCTCGACCGGGCCGGACGCCAAGCGTTGCCCCACCGTCGACCACAGCAGATCAGGTTTGGTGGTCGTGGCCAGCACGAACCCGACCGACTCGACGATCCGCTGCCAAGCCAACCGCCAGCTCTTGCCCGATCCGGTGGGACCCTCGACGAGCGTGCCGTCCCGGTACTGGACGAACACCTCGGCATCTTTGCCATGCTCGCCGTAGAGCGTGCCGATCCGGGTCGCCACCTGATGCGCGTCGATCTTGCGGGCCGGAGTATCACCCAAGCTCGCCCGATTCGTCTTCGCGGCTTTCACTGCGCTCTTACGATCGAGGCCGCGCTGCCGCAGCTCCGCCCGGTCCGCAAACCCTTCTTGGCGCGTGCGCTTAGCGCGTTGACGTGCCGAAACTTTCCCGTCAATCACGAGCACGACGGCGATATAGGCCAGCATCGCTGCGATCAGGCACACCCACACCGCGATCGCCGAGCCCGGCCGCGAGTCCTCGGGCCAGCCCACCGTCGGGTCGCCCGGCGTGAGCACCAACGCCCGCAACACCGACAACGTGCCGTACAGCCCTTCCGGGAACACCGGACCCGCCCCGGTCACCAGGCCCGCAGCCGCGCCCCCGGCGTACACCGTCCACAGGACCCCGCCGATCACCACGACCACCAGGCCGGTACCGACCGGAATCACCGGCTGTGTCGGCCGCTGCTGACCCCGCTCGTTCACTGCACCGCCCCCACCAGCTCGGCCAGTTCCTCGGCATCGAGAGTGTCCGGGAGCCGGGTCTGCCCGACCAGCGTGCTCGCCTCACCCCGAATGACCTCATCGGTGTCGGTGAGGGTGATCTCGAGCGGGGACCGCTCGTGCTTCATCAGCACCGGATCGGACTTGCCCATCACCACCAGGCACTGCCCCTTGTGCATCGACATCAGCAGATCGACGCAGTATTCGGGCAGGTGGTACATGCGAACCGTCTGCTCGGCATCGTCCACCCGATCCTGTCCGTACAGGAACACGATCCCGGCTTCCTGCATCAACGCCCTGGCCGGAGAATCCGCAGGTAGATCGGCGATGTGGTGGAACGCTGAGACCGTGGACAGGCCCAGGCCGCGAGAGAGCTTCATGTTGTCGCGGAAAACCCTCCCGGTCGAGCCTTCCGCGATGTGCCAGCCTTCCTCGACGATGAGAATGGTCTGCTTGTGCTCGGATGCGCGAGCGGCGAGAACATTCGACAGCCACGTATTGATGACCGTCATCACCACCCGCAGCGCCGGTCCCTTGTTGGGCAGTTCGGACACGTCGAAGTGCACGAGCGGATGGTCGAGCGCATGACGGACATCGGCCGAGGTCGGCTGATCGACCAACCCTCGCAGATCTCCTTCGCAGAGCTGCCGCAGCGCCAGGCCCGGATCACGACCCCACCGGCACGCTTCCTTCTCCCACACCTCACCGAAGGTGACTGTCGCTTCCTCCGGCGTGGATAGCAGCAGATCGGCGACATCACGCAGGATCGGCTCGGTGCCCTCGCTGCGGGCACGTTCGTTGACCAGTCTCAGCGCCAGGTTCAGCGCCGCGATCTCCGTCTGCACCAACGTCCGCTGCATGGTGTCCTCGAGTACCGCGGCAATCAGCACTTCTTGACCGGCCGGCACGATGCCACCGGAAGTGGTCACCGACGACGAAATCGCCGGGTCCATGATGTTCAACCGCGCACCGTCACCGCCGGTCTTGAACCTGATCGACGGCACCCCCAGCGACTTGGCGAGCTCGGTGTACTCACCACCGCGATCACCCTGACGCTTCTTGTCGATCACCACGACCTGACGGCCGGCCGCGATCTGCCGCAGTCCCAGGGTGGTCTTGATCAGTGAGGACTTCGCCTTGCCGATGTCACCGACCACCGCGACGTTGATGTTCTCAATCTCACTTCCGTACAACGCGAACGGATCGGTGATGACCAGCGCATTCGACATCAGGTTCCGCCCCGACACGAGACCTTCGTGCCGCACGTTCTTGCGGGTGGTCGCCAGATTCAGCGCTTCGGCCTGGCGAGTTGTCGACCACACCCCTTCCGGGCGTGGCTCGTACCATCCCCACCGGTCGAGCCACTTGTTGCGCTTCGGCGGACGCCGACGAGGAACCACCGGCGTGTCCGCCTGATCTACCTCCGGAGCGGTCGGCGCAGGCGCAGCGCCCTTTTTGCGGCTGCGTAGTGACGGCATCAGACCCCCTTGGCCCGGGTGTACTTGGTGGCCGCGAGTCCACGGCCGAGCGGCAGAGTAAGGAATTGCGCGACATCGTGGCTGTCGTCGAACCAGGTGAACTCTTTGATGGCGGCTTGGTCGGCGGCCTGCTCGAGCCGCGCACACGCCCGCATCACCGCATCCTCATCCGGTGCGGTGACCGACACTGCCATCGACCAGATCACCCCGTGGTGTCCCGATCCCGGCTTGAGGTCTTCGCGGCGACGCAGCGACGCCGACGCCATGACCTCCGATGCACCGTCGGTGACCTGGCCCTTCTTTCGCTCCTTGTACTGGCGTGCTGCATCCTCGGTCGCGTCCTTGCGTGCCACCTGGCGCGCTTTGACTGCATCGACGAAATCCATCCGCACCTTCACCGTGCGGATTGTGGGCTGGGCCGGAAGCCCCTCAACAGGATCGCCGGGGTCCGGGTCGACGCCGGTCAACAGCGGCGAGAGCCATTCAGCGTGCAGCGGGATCGGTTCGATCGAACCGGGTCGGATCAACCCGACTCGGGTATCCCATCGGTCGGACACCCGTGTCGACAGGTCTCCGCCGACATACGACGGCCAGCAGTTGCCCCAGTTCGCGCCCCGGTGGGCGTCGAGTGCGTAGGACGGATCGAGCATCGAGCGGAACACCGCACAGGCACGCTGTTGGCCGAGCACCTGCACCTGCCCGAGCCGGGCCGAGGTCAGCGCGCCGACCGCCCGCATGGTCTCCTCGACGATGACCTGGCCGATACCGGCCTTCGTCCCTACGCCCTTACGCTTGGCGACCGCTCCGGCCGCCGACAGCAACTCGACCGACTTCGGGAAGATCAGCGTGGCGTAGCAACGATGCTCTTCCGACTCCGGGGCCAGACCGTCGATGAGCTGGCCGTAGGACTCGACCGCAGGCATCACCCGGTGTGCATGAGGATTCGCACGCACCACCGATTCCATCCACGCCACGTGCGGAGTCAGATCGGCCGGCACCGAGCGGTGCACCATCTCCAGCCCTCGAAGCAGTGAGGATCGGCGCGCGAACGAGGCCAGCGTGCGCGAGAACGCCTGCGAGGTCACCGCCCATTCCTCCGCGCCGCGGAGTCCTTCGGCGAGCCCTTGAATCGACAGCACCACCGAGTAGTAGTTGTTGTCACCAGGCGTCCGGTGCTCGAGGATGAACATGTCATCGAGACCTGTATCGGTCAGATCCAGCGGAGCGACATCTCCGAGCGGCACCGGGAACTCCCAGCCCGGATCGGCTCCGAGCACCCCGTACAACTCATCACCGGGCGCCCGGTAGACGTGTTCACCGTGCTTTCGCCGCCGCCGATCCCGGATCCGGTGCAGTTTCTCCCCCGCCCAAGACCGGCGACCGTTGATGTCGGTCGTCGCCCACAGCGTGCCGCCCACCACCGCAAGGACACCGGCCAGTGTCCAGATCGTCGATCCGAAGAAGACGAACAGGAACATCGAGAGCATCAGCGCCGCTGCATAGGCGAACAGCACCGGTTCGGGAACGGGGATCAGTCCTCGGCGAGCGATTTCCGAGCCGAGGATCGAGGTGCGCTGCTCACTGTCACTCATCACTGATCTCCCATGTTGTCGGCTCGTTCAGGAGCGTTCTGTGCCGCCTGGGCTGCCTTGTTCAGCGCTGCGCCGCCCACGGTCCCGGCCACGACAGCCGCTCCCACCCCGGCCGATGCGACCGTTCCGGAGATGCCCTTGGCTGCCCCCATGAGCTTGCGAGTGCTCGCCCCACCGCGCCCCCCACCGCTATGACCTGCGGTAACGCCCGAGTGCTGGTGGGAGGTCGACCCGGCGGAACTATGGGACGTCGACCCGTTCGAGGTGGAGGCCACTCCCCCACCAACACCCCCTCCGCCGACAGGATGGGAGTGTGCCGCCCCTGCGGAGCGGGCCGCAGCGACCTCACCCCCGCCACCACCGCCGCGGGCCATCATTGCCATCTGCGCGGTCTGCAAAGTGCCGCCCAGCCCTTGTCCGGTCGCCGATCCGGTATCGCCGAAGCCTTCCGAATCTTCACTGGACGGCATGAACGGGGCGTACTTGAGCAGCGACCACGGAGCGAGTCCGACCAGTCCGATGCACACCGCCGACATCGCCAAGGCGCCAAGCGATGCGAGGTCACCGTCGACGTAAGCCCCGGCGCTGCTGTCGATCAGCACCGTGGCCAAGAACCCCAGACCGAGGAAGATCACCGGCTTGGAAAACACGATCGAGATGAATACGAAGATCGGGCGCATCGCCTTCTTCCGCAGGTTCGGATGCACCCACAATCCGAACGCGACACCTGTCAGGCCGGCGAGGATCGGCAAGGCAGCGGCGTGCATCAACATGCCGAAGAACAACGCCAGCGACCCGAGAAACAACAACCCGAAGAACACGATGCCAGTCAGAGAGCCACCGACGACGGTGTCGCTCGTGATGCCTCCAAGCATTGCCGATACTGACACCACCGCCTGCTCCAAGTCCTGCTTGAGCAGTCCGGACAGGGAGGTGGTCAGCGCGTGCGAGAGCTGGACCAACATTTCGGCGGCGGCCGGGGCGAACATCATCGACAGCACACCCAACGGGGCGTACCCGATCAGGCTGTGCGCCAGTTCCATTCGTGTCGATTTCTGTGCGGAGGTTCGGTAGATCGTGAACAGTGCGGTGATCGACATGACGAACACCCCGATTCCACAACTGACCGCGTACCACCGCAGGAAACCTTCATCCCGCGGGTTGAACTCGTGGATGTTCGCCAAGCCCTCAAGGACCGAGGTGGTCAGCGATACCGCGCTTTCCTTGGTGCTGTTGGCCCAGTCGTCGATCACGCTGCCCGGATCAGCGATGAACGCGACCACATCACCGGCCTTGTCCACGGCCGCCATACCGAGGCCGACGCCGAGCTGGATCTGAAGCGGCGTGGCGGCCTTGAGGACCACACCACCGACTCTGGCGAGATCAAGGAACCGGTCAGCGAAGTCCTTGTTCTGCTCTTTCCAGTTCCAGATGCCACCGAACATCGCTCCGACCTGTGCGTTCCAGCCCCGGCACTGGTTGATCTCGCTGATGTTGGTGCCCTTGTCGCAGTCGAGGAAATAAGCCCTGTTGCAAAGCATCTCGTGATCGCTGCACGGATTCTCGAAAATGTCGTCCGGCAGGTTATCGACCCACTTCTGTTGCTTCATCACTGCGATCGAACCGGCGTCGGGTGCTGCCGCCCAGGTAAATCCCCAGTGGTTCCCGCTGGGCTCCGACCACTTCGCCAGATCCGCAGCGCATACCTTGGCCGAGGGCGAGAACTCCGGGTCGCCACCAGGGAAGGATGCCGGCCAGGTGGTCGGAGCCTTGCCATCGAGCACCGCTTGCTTCGCTTCATCCTCTGAAACACCCATCAGTTCGGCGTACTGCGCGATTCGCTGCGTCACAGGGGACGCCCAGTAGAGAATTTGCTGGTCGAAGCGGAGGTACTGCGCGAGGTACTGCCCGAAGTCGCCACCCTTGTCCGCACACGCCGGATCGGTCGACCACCCGGCCGCCTCGAACTCCGGGTGACCGGGAAAGAACTCCTTGAGCTCGTCTGGCATCCCAGCAGGCCACCCTTCGGCAGCGCCACTGAGCGGCTGCGCCCACGCAGGCGTCGCACTCGAGGCCAACGCGAGCACCGCCAGCAGCACCGCAAGCAAAGTACGGACAAGGGATCGCATGATTACTCCACGAAGAAGGTGTAGAGGCCGTTCGCGCCGAACTCGGCGAGAGTGGAATCCCCTTCGGGGAACGAGACCTCTTCGGGCTCGGGACCGGACCGGAACGTCCAATCCACGGCCTTCCAATCCCCGTTCTCCCACTCCAAGGTCACCGTGGTCGTGGACCAGACAGTAAGGACGCTGACCTTGCCCGTGCCGCTCAGATCGTTCTGGCTCGCCGAGACTGCCCACACCGACACCACCGCACGGTCATCCGAGTAGTCCGTGACGTTGACCAGGGCGGGAAGGACGTTCATCACCGTGCCCTCGGCCTGAGTTACGCTCTCGTCAAGGACTGCCAGCAGCACATCGCTGGCATTGCTACCGACGAGGGCCGATTTGGCTTCCTCGGCAGAGATTCGACCGAGAGAGACCTGGTTTGCGGCCTGCACGAAGTTCGTTGCTGCGGTCTGTGCTCCGGCTTCGGTGCGGTCATAGCCATGCGGAATCCCGTTGGTGATCGAGTTGGGACCGTGCCCGGTCCGCACCGTGTCGGACTCCGAGCTACCGCCGTCCAGCCCCGCGAGAATGATCCCGAGGATCGTCACCACGAGCAGGATCACCAGGCCGTACTTGAACCATGAGGGCAGTCTGTCGAACGCTGCCTTCCATCCTTTGGTCTCTGCCGTCTTCGCCGAGGATGTCGGCGTCGGTGCTGCTGTTGCCGAGGGCGATTGCTGGGAGCCCGGCTTGATCGAGCTGAAATCTGGTGCCATCTGATTCTCCTAACAGTGCTGGTAGATCGGCTATCAGCCGTTGACGACGAACAAGATGGCGCCGACGATGATCCCGGCTCCGGCCACGCAACCGAACGCCACACCAGCGGTCTTGGCCGAATCCATCGAATCGCTCAATTCGCTCTGGTAGCCCCCGGCGCGAGCCTTACGGATCTTGTAGAGCGAAATGATCAGGTTGACTGCGGATACCGCCAGGACCGCACCCCAGATACCGCCCGCAATCCGCGACCAGGTGCTCTGGAACGTAGGACCGAACACCCCCAGATCAGGGGAGATTCCGTCGAGTGGATTGTCGGTCTGAGCCGAGGCGGTACCGGCGGTGAGCAACACCGTGCCGATCGTGGCCGACAGCAGGGACGCAGCACGGGCCACACTACGAGGTAGCGACCGCATCGAGGTATTGCGAGACATCACAGGGGTCCTTTCACACAGAAGGTCAGGCGTAGGGATCGAAGCTCGACGGCTTCGGTGGTTGCGGCCGTCGGGCCGGGGCCGGCGGATGGTGCACCTCAGCAGCGGATTCGCTCGAGGCGTCCGGTTCGGGGGCCGCTTCCGCCGCCTCGGCGGTGGGCCGGTAGTCCAGGGGCAGGTCCCTGGCCGGGTCCGTCTCAGGCACCCGGTCAGCAGGAGCGGCAGCGGGTTCCACTACCGGGGCCGGGGGCGGCTCAGCTGCGGGAACCGACTCGGGAGCCGGGGCCGGCTGGGGCGCTACGAAGCTCGGAACGTCCGCCGCGAATGTCGGCGGAGCCGGTTCCGGGGCGACCGCCGGAGCCGGTACTCCCTGTTGCCGGAGTCCGGCCTGCCGCTCGACGATGGCCTCGGCTAGCGCATCGGTCACCATCGCCGCGACATTCGTCCACGCGATGATCGAACTCTGCGACAACGCCTCGAGCGTGATCCGCTCACCGGTGGCGAAGACCGGCTCGAATGGGACCCGAACGTAGGTCTGCACACCGAGAGAGTCGAACTCGTCGACAATCGCAGTTTCGAGGTTCGGATCGGACCCCGGTGTCGCGCACAGCAGCACGATCGCAGAGCGCACCAGATGCTCGAACCCCCGCTTACGGAGGCCGTCGAGCATCGCGTAGGCGTGCTGCGCCATGTCCCGGCGCATCGGCAGCGGCACCACCAGCACGTCGGCGTGGCGCACCGCCCACTGCCATGCCCCGGCCTGCGGAGTGGTGGCTGTGTCGATAATCAACAGGTCGCGATGGCGACGAAGCACCGCGCCCAACGCCGCGCACTCGTCCTCGCCGAGCATGTCGTCGTAGGAAGAATCGGTGTCCCCGGCCAGGATCTCGTCGTGGGTGGGCTGGAGCCGCAGATACGCCGCCAGCTCCCCCGCCTCGACGTCGGCCGACATCAGCCGCGATGCGTTGTCGAGGACATCCCACACCGTGCGTTCGATGGGTGCGGTGCGCGCTGCGCGAATGCCGAGGGTGCCGCCGGCCTCGCTCATATCCACTGCCACGACCCCGCGGCCGCGATGCTTACCGAGCATCGCTGCCAGCGCAATCGACGTCGGAGTTTTGCCGGCTCCGCCCTTGGTGTTGACCACAGCGACCGTGCCCGAACCCGGCAGCGTTCGCTGGATCGCTTCGACCGCCGCCCGGTGGCCGGTCTCTGCCGATGCCGCTTTCGGGGCCAGTTTCGTTCCCAGAGCTGCATTGATCCGACCCCGCCAACCCCACTGAGCAGGCTGAGAAAGTGCCGGTGAGGCGGCCTCGTCGAACAGTGCGCCGTGCCCGGTAGACGGCATTGCTGTCGGCGCGATCGGCTCGTCGACGGCCGCGAGAGCATCTACTCCGACCCCGTACGGATCGGCGATGTCCTCGGTTACAGGCTCAGGAGCCGGGGCCGGTTCGGGTTCGACAGCGGGACGGTTCGGGCGTAGCCGCAGCCGACGCGGGTCGATGGTCGGTTCGTGGTTGTAGTCAGCGATGTCAGCCATCACGCTCACCTCACAGGGTGGTGACGGACGAAACGCGCCATCCGTCGCCGTTGTCGGTCAGCACCACGGCGACGTACTGCACGTCTGTGCCGATCTCGGTGCCGCTGGAATCGGTGACCGTGCTGGTCACCTCGTACATGCCGTGATACTTCGTCGCGGTATTGGCCTGTCCTTGGTTGGGGACCTCCACCGCCACGGCGGTGACCGTCGCGCCCTGCGACGCCCACTGTGCCCACTCACCGCTGGCCTTGACCGGGATCTGCACATCGGCGCGGACCTGCGCGTCGAGTTCGCCGGTCAGCACGCCCAGATCGGCGGCCCGCACCGGCGCGTCGTTGCGATTGGTGTCGGTACGGGTGTCATAGGAGAACCAGGTCTCGACGACCGTGCGGCCGAGTTCGCCCGGATCGGAAGTGTCCACACTCGGTGCCGCCGGAACGGGGGTGGACTGCTCGATGGGCGCAGCCGGTTCGGTGGGAGGCCATGCCTCCGTCGACGACGGCTGTGCCGACGAGTTCGTAGTGGTCTGATCCTGGTCGGTCTCGGAGCTGCATCCGGCCACCGTTAGGGCTCCGGCGAGGACACCGATCAGTGCCAGTCGGCGGATCATTCGGCCACCACCAGATCCGACAGGCGGATCGCCCGCCATTCGCCGTAGCCCGGTTCGAGGCACCACTGCTCGGCCGGATTGCCGGTCGGCGTCACCTCGAGATCAAGAATGACCTGCTTTTTCGCCGCGAGATCGGCCAGTTTCACCCCGTCGATGCGTTCACTGCTCACCCGCAGACGCAACCGAACCGCCTCGACCTCGAGGTGGTCGCGGACTTTCGCAGCGAGGAACACGGCTTTACCGGCGCTGGCCTCATCCGCCGAGTCCTGATCGCCGGGCCGGAAGATCCGATCGTCCTTGTGGAACGATCCGTACCAGGCGACATCGCTGGTGTCGGCATCGCCGACGACGGCGAACGAGCCACGTTCGTCGCCGGCCGAGGCCAAAGACACCACCGGAGCCGACGCGGCGGCTGCGGCCAGCTTTTCGGCCCGTTCACGCTGCTCGCGTTCTCGCAGGGCGTCGTAGTCCACATCGAACTGCTTGTAGAGCTCGCGCTTGATCTTCGGCCACTGGGTGCGCGTCATCAGGTTGTTCTCCGCAGCCCAAGCCCGCAGGTCCGAGGCCGTCATCGCCTGGACTGTCCGGGTCGATCCGAGGGTGCGGACGGCCGATTCCGCCTTGTCCCACTCTTCACTCACGGTGTGATGTTCCCTTCCTGGTGTGTCATCGTTTCCGATGTTCTGGCGTATGGAATCCGTTGTGCATCAATTAAATCGGACGGCTCTGACATGTTTCGGGGGCGTCCATTCGGTGATCCGGACCTTCTCTCCGGACTGGGGCGCTTCGACAACTTTGTTGTCCCCCATCCAGATCCACACGAGGCCGGGGTAGGGCTGCACGATGTCTCCGGGTTGCAAGTCCGCCGCCTCGGTTACAGGCGTCCCTCGAGGATCGTTGACCTGAGCGGAGTCCTGGTGTGGCAGAACGATTCTTCCGTCCGTTGCCTGCGCCACCGCGTACACGACCAGGCCCGAGCAGTCGAAGCCGACCTTGTTGTGGTCGCCGTGCTCATCGGCGACACCGCCATCGGCGATGCCGCGAGTCGGTCCGGTGGCATCCCCGCCACCCCAGGCGTAATCGGTGCCCAGCCATCCAAGTGCTGCATCGACCACCCGCGAACCACTCACCGACGGCGGCCGAGGCTGGTCGACACCGGCGAAGTCAGCGCGGCCGGCCAGGATATTGCGGACGTAGCTCGTGGTCTCCGCGTTGCCGCACACCCCGCCGGAAGCGAGTGTGTTGCCCGGCCCGCAGTTGTAGGCCGAGAGCATCAACTCGGTGCCGTCACCTGAGACTTTTCCCTCGCGGAGCCACTGCTGCGTCTGCTCCCACATCTGGCAGTCGTAGGCGGCCATCGCCATCACCGAATCACCGATGGAATTCACGTCGGCCACGCCGTCACCGTCGTAGTCCTGGCCGATCGAGGCCCAGGTTGCGGGCATGAACTGCCCCGGCCCGCGTGCCCCCGCCGGAGACACCGGCGAGGAGGGACCGTAGCGGAACTGGTTCTCGGCGTAGAGCTGGGAGGCCAGCAAAGGAGCGTCGATCGCCTCGCAGGTCTGAGCCGCCTTGACGATCCACTCCCGGAACTCCTCGGGGACCGATCCCGGCGCGAGGGAGCGTCCGCCGGGGCGCGTCAGGCCGGTGCAACCGGCACCGAGCGGAGTCTCGGCCGCGACCAGCTGCACATTCGGCGAGGTCGGACGCTGTTGCGGGGCGTCGAGTTCAGACGCATCGGCCAGCCACGGCATCGGGTCGATCGGAGATCCGCCGTCTAGTCGGCCCCCGGGCCAGACCTCGAAATGCAGGTGCGGTCCGGTCGAACCTCCGGCGTTGCCGACCAGGCCGATCAGATCCCCGGCGCGCACCTCGTCACCGACGGAGACGAGAACACCGTCCGGGAACATGTGCCCGTAGACCGTCGAGATGGTCGACCCGTCCGCGGTGGCCGAGTCGACGATGATCCAGTTGTCGAAACCGTTCTCATCGCTCGCGCCGGAATCTCCTGCTGCAACAACGATTCCGTCGATCGGTGCATAGAAGGGCGTACCGATCGGCGCCGCCAGGTCGATGCCGTTGTGCGAGGTACCCCAGCGCGGGCCGAAACCAGAGGTGAACGTGTAGGTGCCGGTGACCATCGGCTGCACCTTCTTGCCGGTGGCAGCACGCAGGCTGTTCGGTGACCGGGACGGTCCCTGCGTCGGCAGGCAGTTGTCCGGATCGGGATTGTCGCTGCCGCACATCACCAGCGCACCCATCAGGGCCACGACGCTGGCTGCCAGCGTAGTTTTCGTCGTCGAAGAAGCCACGTTCTCACCCCCTTTGCATGAGTGCTTGTCGCTAGCCCGCCCAGGCCATGCACGTGAGTGACTTCGCATCCGCCCGCCCGAGGTCGGATGCCGTGTTAGTGGAAGGCTCCTGGTCCTGGAAGCGGCACCACCCGCTGACCAGGACCGACCGGCCTCAGCCGATCGCCTTGGCGAAAACCTTCACCATCGTGTCGATCGCGTTGTCCCTCCCATCCGGGGACCAGCTCGGATACGCAATGTGCGAATTCGAGGCGTAGAAACTCGCCGCGGTGAATCCTTCGGCCACCAGCTGCCCCAGCTCGGCCGCACTGTCACTGCTCGCCAGCGTCATCACCGACTGGCCCAGGCCGGCCAGATCACTGTCCTGTGCCTGCACCGACATCAGCGAGCCGATCGGATCGCCCGCATCGTGCAGTTGATCGGGACTCATCTTCTGGCCCGGGGTGAGCACGCCGAGAGCCACCTGCGCCAGATCCACCGCCACCGGCATCAGCCGAGACAGCTCGAGCACGTTCCCGCTTTCGGCCACCGACCAGGCGATTTCCTGAATCTCGCCGACATTGCGGGCCAAGCGGATCACATCGACGTTGCCGAGCAGATCAAGCACCAGCGCGGCGATTGCGGCCGTGCCGGACGGGTCCGGAACCATCGCCACCAGCCGTGAGAGTGTCTTGAAATCCACCCCGGCAGCCATCTTCACCAGCGGGGAGAGCTGATTGTTCAGATCGCCCGCGACCGCGTGCGCCCCGTGCACATCGCCGGTGGCAATCTTGATCGGAAGCTGCTGCAACCCGGCCGCCACCGCCGGATAGTCGACCGAGGTCACGCCGGAGACGACGCCCAGCAGTTGATTGATGATCGTCGTCGGCTTGGCTACCGAAAGCACCTGCGTTGCTGTCCGCAACTCCACCGGACCCGAGGCCGCCAACGGCGACAGACCCGCGACCAGCGCATCTGCCGACCCTGCCAGCGTCGACACATCGACCGACTCCCCCGAGGCCCGTGACTTGAGCAAGGCCGTGCTCACCCCGGTCACCGCTTCGGCGGCCGACAACACCGCCGGGACATCGACCTGCTCGAGCATGTCGAGCACGCCCGCCGTGGTCGCCTCCGGCGATCCCTCGGGAGCTGAGGTGAACGTCTCACGCGCGCCCGGATTGCTGTCGATCCACTGTCGCGCCTGGTCGACCGGCGTCAAAGTCTCCGACACCAGCCGCGCCTGCTGCGTCATGCGGGCGATGTTCGCCGCTGAGGTGGTCGACGTCGGACCAGCGGCCTCGAGCGAAGACACCGACTCGGCCAGTTGCGAGGCTGCCCCGAACACCGCCGACAGATCCGCGTTGCGCCAGGTCCCCGGTGAGGACAGCTCATCGACCAGGGAGGATTGCGCCACTGTCGACGTGCCGGTGATCGTCGGAGTCTGGGGTGATGCAGTCGAGGCGAGTTCGGCAGAGACATCGACCGCTCCCGGCGGATTGGCGATGATCCGGCCCAGAGACGCCAGGAACGGCGTCGACTGACCATCGGTGTTGCAGTACGCATCGTCCGGGTGGCAGATGTCGAACACCTTGCCCGCGAGCTTGCCGAACCCTTCCGGGGCCGGCCCCGCGATGCCCTGACCGCTCAGGGGCGGGCCGATCAACGTTGCGCCCTCGGTGCCCCGCTTCGGATTGGCGAGCAGAATCACCGCCTTGACCTGCTGCGGAGTGACGGGGCCGAGACCGTGGCCGATGTTGACGGCCAGATCGTTGCCGATCTGCGCGCCCTGGCTGTACCCGGCGATGAGGTACGTCGACGACGGGCACCGCTCCATCAACTCCGCTGCCGCTTTGTCGCCCCGCGACTTCGATTCGGCATAGGACGTGCCGTTGAAGAACGCCTCGCCCGGATACGGCACGTACACCACGTCGAGGTTCTTGCCGAACCGTTGCTCGAGTGCGTCACCGACCGCCGCGAGCATGCCCGTCGGCACGGTCGGATCAGCATGAGCGGACGTTTCCGTCGTGCCGGGAATCATCAGCGCGATCGTGCGCGCACACACATTCGTTTCCGCTGCATGAGCAACCGTCGGTGTGCTTACCGCGGCCGCGGTAAGCACTGCTGCCGCTGCCAGAGCGAGACTTGCTTTCCTCATGACCCGACCTCTTCGATGGAGCGGATCATCACTCGGCCGTCCTCGGCCGTGGTCGTTGTGATGCGCTGTTTGAACTCGTTGCGCCGATCCGGGCGGACCTCGGTGATCTGCGCGCTGTAGGTGTTCGGCCCGATGGCCGTGACCTCGAGGCAGTGCGTGGTCCCCAGCGGCACGGTGTCGATGCCCTGCTGGATCATTGCCGCGTCGGGCAACGGTGCATCAGGGGCCATCAACTCCCGCACCGACTCACCCGAACGCAGCAGGTAATAGCGGTGTTCGAGCGCCGCGATCACCCCTTCGCCGGAGAGTTGGTCACCCTCGCCAGGGGAGCACGGATCATCTGCCGCTGCCGCTGCCGCTGCCGCTGCCGCGGTCGGCGCAGCGGTTGCGGTGTCCGGGACCAGGCCACCGAAGTCCGCGTCGTCGTCACCGCCGCCGACGAGAGCGGTGATGCCCCAGCCGGCCAGTCCCACGACGACCACGGCCGCGAGGCCGAGACCGGCATAGGTCAGTCCCTTCCCGACAGGGCGGCGCGCGGTCACCTGCGTGGTCGGGTGAGTGGCGCGGCGACCGGCATCGGCCGCCGCGACCACTCGAGACGCCGACTCACGGGCGGACGCGGTTCTCCCGGAGGAAAAGCGCTCTTCGGCCACCGGTACCGACACCGGCACCGGCACCGACTCCCGAACCATGCGGGTGCGAGGTGCGGTCGCATCGAACACCCGAGGTGAGCCCGCTCGGTCGTTCCGCTTCATCGGTTCGTCTCCCTCTTCGACTGGACTCAGGCGTCGACTGCCGGAGCGGGCGCGCCGAGACCCAGACCGACCGCCTCGCTGACCAGGCGCGATGCCAGCCCCGGCGTCGCGTCGGTGAAGAACGAGTCGAGTGCCTGGTCGACCTGCTCGATGACCTGCTCACCGCCGGGCTGTGCCTGAACGAAGTCGCGGACCTGCTCATCGATTGCAGGTGCGGTCTCGGTGGCGAAGGTCTGCACAGCGTCGACCGCAGCCGCACCGATGGGATCCTCTGACCACTGCGCGAGCGTGGTGTCGACCTGTTCTGTGACCTGTTCGGCCTCGATGTCGGGCACCTCGGTTTCGATCGGCGTGGCATCCTCGCCCGCGCCGTAAGCCGTGCCGACCCCGTACCCGGCCAGACCGCCGCCGAGTGCGCCCAGTCCACCACCGACCGCGCATCCGACTCCGAATCCGGCCGCCGCACCAGCGGCGGTAGCGGCAACGCCCGAGGTCACGGAAGCAACCCCCGGAATCGGCAGAGGCACCATCGTGCCTGCTCCAGCCCCGACGATGCCCGCGACCGTGCTCACTGCCAGTGCGGTCGGGACACCAGCCGCGAGGCAGCCGGTGCCGAAGCCGGTCGCTGCACCTACGGCCGTGCCTGCAACCTGGGCCGAGGCGATCTTTTCGGCCTCTTCGGTCTCCATGCCGGTCGACCGGTGGTAGTCGGTGACCATCGCCTCGACCACTGCGGTCGTGCGGTTGGTCTTGTCGGCATCGACGTCCGAGACCCAGTTCGGCTGGTCGAAGATCACCCGGCCGAAACGCATCTTGTTGACCGGAGCCTCGATCGGCAGGGTCGGGCCTTCCACCACGACCGGCGCCTGCGGAGCAGGAACGCTGTAACCGGAGTAGCCGGAGTTGTCGCCGCCCGAATAGCCGTTGTACTGCGCCATCGACACACCGCCGCCGGTCTGCGGGTTGTAGGCGCGGGTGCCGCGGTTGTACTCGGCCGGAGGCGCTACCCAGAAGTTCTCGGCGGGCTGCGGATCAGGGGCCGAGGGTGCAGGAGCAGAAGTCGAGGGGGGCGTGGAGGTGATGCCCGCCTGCCCACCACCGGACTGCGGCGGGGACGTGATCCCTGCCTGCCCGCCGCCGGAGTCGCCGGTCGGCGCTGCTGCTGCCGTCGGCGCAAAGGCAAGGAGCAACCCTGCTGCCGCCGGCGCCAGAGTCGCGGTGCTGAGCACCGCACTGGTCGTTCGGCGGCGCCGGTGCCTGCCGGTGCCGGAAACCAGCTGATCTTCGTTGGATACGGACATGTACATCGCCTTTCCTGCGAATGAATCGAGTCCCGAATGCGTGAAGGACCTGAGCGAGAAAGAGATCCGTCAGGGCCGAGAAGATCGGGTGGTCACCACAGGGAGGTAGTCCGCTTGTGCACGTGTCGGTAGCGCCGACTAGGTGCGGGAACGCTGCTGCTGGCGCGCACAGTCGAGTAACGCCAGAACAGCAGCGCCCGACAAGGAAGTGGGCTCTCGTCCGCAGTGACCTGGTGCCCGAGCTTGCGTAGTCAGCCCGGACGGGTTGGTACGTAGGTGGTTCAACCCCGGATACGTGACACCGACGCCAATCACTGACACGTGTCCGGGGTTTTCCCTTTTTCCGGTGGCCTCACCGTGGCTCGCGCTGGTTGCCGGCCAGACGCTTCCCTCGGCTCAGCCGATCGTTACCTCCTTCGCTGCAAAACCCTTCATTGAAACTCTATTCCGGAACATTACAGCAAAATTTATTCCAGTGGAAGATGACGCAAGCCATTCCTGTAGGGCAGTGTTATGGCTCGTGGAAAGGTTTCGGGCATGACGAGACGGCCTCTTCGGGGATTCGACCGGGAGAGGTTGATCGATCTGCGGATGGAGAAGGGTTACACCCGTGGTGACCTGGCGAGGTTCGCCGAAGTGAGCGTGGCGGCCGTGCGAGCTTGGGAGTCCGGGCAGGCGACCCCGCAGGTGGACCGTCTGGCCCGTGTCGCTGCCGCCCTCGACGTTCCGATGTCCGAGCTGGTGCGGATATCCCCGCACGACCGGTATCTGGGCGATCTGCGCGTCCAGGCCGGCCTGACCCAGCCCCAGCTGGCGCTGCAAGCAGGCATTTCCACGGCCTCGCTCAGCAGCCTCGAGCTGGGGGAAACCTCGCTGCGAGAGACGGTAGCCGAACGACTGGCTCGAGCTCTGGGAGTGGACACAGCCGAGGTCCGCGCCGCCTACGAACGGGCCCGAACCCGACCGCCGGGCACACCCGTCTGACACGCGCGACACACTGTGTGTCGACGCACGACAAATACGGATAACCACGTCTGAGCTCCCCCCGCGGAGATAGCAGCCTGCCTCACGCGGACATGCGGAAGCGGCCGAAACCGGCTGTGCTACATCCGAGGCCGAGTGGACAAGCCCCGGGAAATCCCCACGGGCGGGGACGCGGAAGACAAACTATCAGATCACGGCCGATAGTCCGGGACCAACCTACCCGCCTCGCACCCCCCGATCGGATCCCTGCACATCCTCTGTGGCCGCATCGAATTCGTCGGCAATCGTTGAAATCTGAACGAGCACCAGGCGGTCGCTGAGAGGACCGGGATACGGGCTGATCGACAATTCAGCTGCCCGCCAGCCAGATTCCGAACGCAGACGAGCAGCGACACACCGAGGCGCGGTATCCCCCGAGCAAAACGTTGCCAGCGCATCGGCCAGCACATACCGATCGTCGGGATGCACGATTTCGTTTCCGCCCTTGATGTTTCGCCAGAATACCCACGGTGGAGCATCCGGCAGCCACATCGTCAGAACGGCGAGGTCGGCGGCGAAGACGCCGGTGTAGACCCCCGCTGACCGGAGCATCTCCTGCATTCCCAGCTCGCTCAACGTCGGCAACTCCGGTGACGTCGTATCGGAGACGTCGTGCCACAGCAGCCGCAATCCCACGTTGCCCGGATCAGTACGGCCCTTGCCCCAGCAGTACCAGCGCATCACCCGACCGTCGGCGTGCAGAACCGACATGGGAGCCTCCCACCGGCGACCGTGCACCGGATCGATGCCCAGCTCGAACAACGACGCCGAATCGTCGAACTTCACCGCCTTGGCGATGTACTCCGCAGGAGTTCGCTCCGGAACGTGCTCTTCAGGAAGCACCCCGGACATCATCGAGGCTTCGACCGTCTGGCCGATCACCATCCGCTCGAGACTCCACGCAATCCCAGCTGCGATACGAGGTGGGGTGGGAACCCGGCCGGGCTCCCCCACCCATACCTGGACACCGTGCGCATCCCCGCTGGGGCCGAGAACGGGCAGCGCCTCGATGTGAAACGCCTTCTGCGCCCCCTTACGCGAGCGCAGATCGATCGACACCGGCCGACGAGTGCGGATCACCTCGTCGATGATCCGCGTGACCGGAAGATCCGGGGCCGGCTGAACATGCCGGGTCACCGACGCCCAATCCTTGACTACGCCGCCGCAGCTGACAACGGACATCTCGCCGTCGACCAACGTCTCGACCAAATGCCACTCGTTGAGAACCATTGACGTATAACCTCCCCCGAACCGTGGGCACAGTACGGCTGCCCAGGGGGAACTTACCTGTCGGCCGCCTCCGTCACTGACGCGAGAGCTTGACCTTCAACCCCCGCGGTTTGAGAGTGATCGCCTCGTGCACGTCGAGCTCGTAACCCGGTTCCGGAGCGAAGTCGTACCGCCGGATCAGCGACGCGAGCGTGAGCACCGCCTCGTGCAACGCGAACTGCCGACCGATGCACGCCCGGATGCCGGTGCCCCACGGTTTGAAGATGTGCGCCGGCCGTTTGCGCACGGCCGCGGGCTCGAATCGATCCGGGTCGAACCGCTCGGGATCGTCGCCCCACAGCGGGTCGCGGTGCAGTTGCGGCAACAGCACGAACACCCACGAACCCTTCGGCAGCGTCCGTCCGCCGAGGGTGGTCTCACCACGTACCTTGCGGAAATAACCCGGGGCGGCCGGCCACAACCGCAGCGTCTCGTCCACCACCCGCCGCACATACCGCAGCTTGGCGACCTGCTCGTACCCG
>NZ_JBNQFT010000017.1:0-109924 GCF_050321925.1 Rhodococcus sp. IEGM1339 | reverse complement strand
CTCTCGAAGAATCACGCGGTGACCGTCTTTCGTTCGGCTACGACACGCCGGCCATCTCATTCGGATCCAGCTCGTACACCATCCTCATGGACGTAACCCCCCAACGTTCGAAGTTGTAGTGGAAGTGCGGATCGGTCCACATCAGGTCCGGATGCATCATGTCTTCGAAGAACCACGCGATCGGATGTGGCCCCTCACCCACGATCTGATACGCCAGTGCGGCGCCGTCGCGCTGGATGTACCGCGTCACGGGCGGATCCATGGGAACAACGATAGGCGCCGGTCGACAGCGCGGCGAGTGTCGGTTGTCGAAACCGACCGGCGACGGAAACCGGCCTCTATCGTGAGGTTGCTGAGGAAAGCGTGGTCTTCACGGCGCGTCTCGCATGAGACGGGTGGACGCCGGAGCAGGGGTGTGCTGCTTTCTGTGGTCGCTGCAGCGCTGCTCCTGGGTGTCTTCGCATCAGGGTGCGCTTCGATGCGCGGCGGGGTGGAAGGCAATTTCGGTCGGGCAGCGCAGCAGATCGGTTCGGCGGCGGTCTCGGCTCAGCTGAGCCTGCAGGTTTCGCCGACGGTCACAACACCACCGCCGCCACGGACACCGCCCTGTCGGACATGCTCTAAGAGGTCGACCAGGCCGTCTCGGCAACCGCGGATCGAGAGGTGGACACCCCCGGCCAGGGAACCCTGCGCGCCGAGGTCCTGCAGGCGGCGAACACGGTTGAATGAAAAGTCTCTTCGCCGTCGCTCTCAGAATCCTCACCGCGATCGGGGGATTTCTCGACATCGGTGATCTGGTCACCAATGCCGTGGTGGGCGCGCGTTTCGGGTTGTCCTGGCCTGGGTGGTGCCGGTAGGCGTGCTGGGAATCTGTGTCTTCCGCAGATGTCCGGCCGCGTCGCTGCGGTCAGCGGCCGAGCCACTTTCGAGATCATTCGCGAACGTCTCGGGCCGCGCATGGCAGTGGCGAATCTGAGCGCGTCGTTTCTGATCAACCTGTCGACGTGGACCGCCGAGGTCGGTGGTATCGCGCTGGCGTTGCAGTTGGCGAGCAGTGTGAACCCGAAGATGTGGATTCCGGTAGCCGCCCTGGCGGTGTGGCTGGTGATCTGGCGGGTGAAGTTCTCGGTGATGGAGAACGTCACCGGGGTGGTCGGACTGTGCCTGGTCATGTTCGCAGTGGCGGTGTTCCTTCTCGGCCCGGACTGGGGGCAGCGCGCGAACCAGGTGTTCACTCCATCCCTGGCGGACAGCGAAAAACTGGCGGCATATCGGTATTACGCGATCGCGTTGTTCGGTGCGGCGAGGACTCCGTACGAGGTGTTCTTCTCCTCCGAGGCGGTGGAAGAGAAGTGGACGGTGCGGGATCTGGCGAAGTCCCGGCTCAACGTTCTGGTCGGATTTCCCCTCGGCGGCATCCTCTCGTTGGCCATCGCCGCACTGTCGGCGATCGTGCTGATGCCCCCTGCTCGTCCGGTTGTATCGGCCAGTGGGGGAGTGCCGTCGCCGGAGGTCGTCGGGATTCTCCTCTCGCCTCGCCGGCGCGCCGCTGACCGATCACGCCGCGGCCTCGACGATGCTGGGCAGAGTTACCACGCTCCGGCGGCGGCACGTCGCTGCTGCCGACGCCCGCCTTTTCCGTCGTGACGTCGCCTTGCCGGTATCCGCTGCGCACGTCGACGCAACGCCAGCTCGTGCTGCAAGCGCTCCGCAGACAGCTTGCCCGGACCGTGAATGCTCGTGCCGTCCGGCCGTTCGATCGTGGTGGCCATCGCCGTGTTTCTCCTCGAGGATCTCGAAATTCGCCAGCGTCCAGTAGTACTCCTCGACAAGTGCTGGGGCAATGGAATTTACGCCATTCTGCTGAGCACGAATGAACACCAGGCGATCACGAGTGACGGCGTTGTGTCCGCTGCCGTGGACCAACAGCACTTCCGGCCCACGGCCACCGAAATCGAGTCCCGACAGCACGCCGTCGTCGACGGGCACTTCGATACGGGTTCCCGACACCATCACCATCCCTCGCCGTCGATAGCTCGGCGAGACTGTCTACCGCAGAACGTTACCTACCCCTCATGAGACAACCGATCCATCCGATCGGTCAACGGAATTCGGCCGAGCGCCTTTGCATCGGATCTCAGGCCGCAGCCGGCGCGCGACACCTGCACCGCACGGCACGCCCCTGCTCGTCATCGGGAAGCCACCCGTACTCGTCGCAGTCGCCGCACTTCGGGTGGAGGACACGGGGCGTCGACAGCGACCGCCACAACGGCAACCATCCGTGCGCCAGTCGCATCGGATTGCCCGGTCTGTGCACGGATTTCGCTGCCGCAACCAGAGCCGGCACGCCGTGTGTGGCGACGAGTGTTTCGATCGCCGCTGCCGCATCGGGTTTGAGGTAGACGAAGGTCGCGGTGAGCCCGGCCTGCCTGCAGGCTGCCGCAAGCTCGACCACCGCCGGACCGAGCGGTGTCTTCGCGACGCGCGGTGTGCGGTTGGTTTCCGTCCTTGGTGTATCGGTACTTGAAAGAGCGCCTGGGTCTGCGATGTCCGCGCTGCCGCCGGTCGGATTCTCAGGCGCCGGGTCGGTGGCGGGACGTTCGTAGATGGTCTGGATGGTGATCCATTGGCCGAGCTCGTTCTGGATCTTCTCGCGTACCAGGTAGCCGAGGTCGGCGAGCTCGCGCAGAGCGGATCGGATCGCGTCGCGACCTTCCTTCGGTGACTGTGCCGCGATCGAGTCGGCGCGGGTGCGCCAGTCGTCGGGCTTGGACAGCAACCAGACGAGCACACCCCGCGCGCGGAAGGACAGCCGCTCGTCGGTGATGACGGCATTGCTGAGGACGGTGAAGTTGGCGGCAAGGCGCGGTCCACGACGCACGCCGCCGGCCAGGGTATTCTGACCCACGTTCGACTCCCTTACAGTCGGACATCCGGCCCGTCGGGAGCTGCAACTCCTGGCGGGCCTTATTCGATTGTGGCCGCGCGGATCGGCGGCGTGCTGGCATCGTGCCACCGTCTGTACAAGGCGCGCAAGGAATCGAGCGGAGGGTGCTCGAGTTTCGGTGTTCTCGACGTCGCTGAGCGGGGTCCGGAACACCGAGGTTTCCCCGACGCTAGGGGGACGCTTCGAACCGCGCCTCGACGTCGGCGGTGAGGGTGACGCGGTCGGGTTCGAAGACCAGCGCGGGTTCGGCGGACTCGGGTGCGCTCATCGCATCCGAACGCAGCATCGCTGTGCGCATCATGGGGGCGCCGCCCGTGTGGACGGGTGAGGGCTGGGAGCCGAGCATGCCCGGATCGGCGATGGCCACCGCACGAACGGTGTCGAGGCCCAGCGACGTCGTGTACGCCTTCGCCTTGTCGAGGGCGTCGCGGACGGCGAGGTCGCGGACCTGTGCGAGTCGCTTCTTTCGCGCCTTGCGGGTGATCCACCACTGGAGATCGGCGACGGTGACCACCTCGAGTTCGGCGACCTGCTCGACGAACGCACCCACAGCGTCGAACTCGTGGAAGGTGACGGTGATCGACGCCGACGAGTTGTACACCCACGGCCGGTTCTTACCTTCGCGGTTGAACGGGCGCCGCCGGCTGTGGCGTACCCGATCGAAGGTCCACCGCTTCACCGGGTTCGGGGTGCGCTTGTGCAGTTCGGTGACGAGATCGGTGACGGTGGCGACGGCCGCGGTCACCGGTTCGGCGGCCGGCTTGCGCGACGAGCCGTCGGCGTGCACCCGCAACACCACCGTGCACCGGTTGGGTGCGACGGTGCGCTCGGCGTGCCCGGTGACGGTGATCGTGACGGGAGGCTGGGTCATGCGCACGAGTGTGCCAGCGCGAGCCGTCCCGGTCGGGCAGACGGCACGTGTCACGGTCGGAGCCGTCGAATCCGACCTTCCGGGCGTCGCATTCGTGCCACTCTGAACTTGTCAGAAGTGAGAGGTGTGACTGGTGGGACGACTGGGTATCTGAGTTGGGTCGAACTAGCCAGTGTTCACGAAAGGACTGCACATGCTCGGACTCGGAATCCTCGGTTGGATCATCATCGGTGGTCTCGCCGGTTGGATCGGCAGCAAGATCATGGGCACCGACGCCCAGCAGGGCATTCTTCTCAACATCGTCGTCGGCGTCATCGGCGGCTTGATCGGTGGTTTCCTGCTGAAGGTCTTCGGGGTGGATGTCGAAGGCGGCGGACTGATCTTCAGCTTCCTGACCTGCCTCCTCGGCGCGGTCATCCTGCTGTTCCTCGTCAAGGCCGTCACCGGCCGAGGCGTGCGCCGCTGACCGCTCTGCATCAACGAGGTCCCGGATCCACACGGATCCGGGACCTCGTTCGTGTCGGGGGTCGGCTCGTCAGACCAGTTGATCGCGAAACCAACGTGGGTCGGGATTGGTATGCGACACGTCGCCGACGAACACCGTCGGCACCGTCTCGTTCCCGCCGTTGACTTCCCGGACCCGAGCGGCCGCAGCGGGATCCCGCCAGATGTTCACCCAGATCGCGCGACGCGCGCGAGTGCGCAGGGTGGCGCGCAACCGGATGCAGAACGTACACCCCGGGCGCCAGTACACCACCGGAACGCCGCGGGTTGCGGCGTCGCGACGGGCGGTCGCGTCGTCGACGTGATGGGGGAAGAACAGGGGAGAGGTGACCCACGCAAAGACGAGGAGCAGTACTGCCGTCACCACCGAGGTCACGTCGAATGCGCCAGTGAGCAGAACGACCGCCGCGACGGCCACCATCGCTGCGGAGAGGATCCAGGTTCGCCACACGCGTGCGAGCCTATCGCCCGGGCGGGAGGCAGAAGCCACTTCGTCCGCCGGCCTGCAGTCGCCTCGGAACGGGACGCGTCGCAGGCTCGAAGCTCCCCGTAACCCCGCCCGACCAGCCGGTCTGCCGCCGGGCAAGGTGGCGCGATAGCGTCTTCGGTCATGGTCGTCACCGAGAATTCACCTCCTGTATCCCCGCGGTTGGTCCGCTCGATGTTCATCCCTGCCGTAGGGGTGGCGCTCGTGCTGACTCTTCTCGCGGCGGCGACGGTACCGATGCGCGACCGCCTGTATCTGTCCGTCGCTCAGACCGTCGAGGGGTCCTTCCTCGGACCGCTCGCAGGTCTCGTCGCGGACAAGGGGCTGCTCGTCCTGGTCGCCTTCACCGGTGTGCTCGCGGCGTGGCTGTGGCGGAACGATCGACGCAGCTTCGGCACCCTCGCCGTCGGCGGTATCGGTGTCGTGGGTGCCTACCTGTCGAGTGAACTCGTCAAGCTCGTGGTGACGGAGCCGCGACCGTGTCGCGCACTCGGGATCGAGACGGTGCTGGAATGCCCCGAGGTGGGTGACTGGTCCTGGCCGTCGAACCACTCCGTCATCGCGGCGTCGTTCGCCACGGCGTGTGTCCTCGCGGCTCCGCGTCTGATCTGGCTGGTCGCTCCGCTCGCCGCGGTGCTCGCCTTCTCCCGGGTGACGGTGGGGGTGCACTACGTCCACGACGTGCTGTCGGGCATGGCGCTCGGCGTGTTGATGGTCGCGCTGGTCGTCGTGGTGCTTCTGCCGTTCGCGTCGCGGCTTCCGATCCTGTCGCGCGAGGCACCGGCCGCCCAGCCCATGGGATAGGTGAAACTGGATACGGCACACCGAATCCGGCTGTCGGCAGAGCGAATCTGCGGGCAGCCGGATCTTCTGTTCGCGGGCGGGCGTGGTTCGTTACCGAGGTCCCTCGATCGTTGCAGGGGGACCCGGTTGGGATACGACCTTCGGCACTACATCTACAGGCGCGCACGATCGACACTCGGGGGCAGGAGCTCGATGTCCGGAGAGTGTGATGATCCGCGAAGACACCCTGGCGGTGCGGTGGTGGCGTCTGCGGCCATGGAGCGCGAATCCGCTCCTGCGCGGAATCGACCGCGTCGAAGCTGTCGCGTTCATGCTCCTGGTGGGTCTGATGCTCCTGGTGGTGCCCGTTGCCGGTGTCGTCGGGACCGTGTCGTATGCGCAGTTCAGCGAACAGTCACATCAGCAGGTGGCCGAAGGACGGCGGGTACCGGCGTTCGTTCTCGACGACGATCCGGACGAAGCGTCGGTCCCCAACCCGTTGGCCGAGTCCTCGTCGTCGCCCGGTCCGGCACTCGCCCGGTGGGAGGTCGACGGCGTCGAGCACATCGGCCGCGTGGGACTCGAAGCCCGCGGGCGTGCAGGGGAGACGGTACGCATCTGGGTCGACGAGACCGGTGACTACATGCCGGTTCCCCGCACCGGAATCGAGAACGCGCTCGCGGCCCTCGGTGCGGCTCTGGCAATTCTCGTCCTCGGCACCGTGGCATGCGCGCTCACGCTGTTCGGCGTCCACGTCGAGATGAACCGGCAGAGACTGTCTCGGTGGGACCGTAAGTGGCAGGAAGCAGGACGACTCCCGGGGTGGCCGATCGGATGAACGTCGCGCAGCGCCCGTCGTGATGGTCATCGTTGTCGACCTCCGCGTTCGGGGTACTCGATGCGCATGAAGGATCGAGCCTGGGACCTCGCGTACGCCGCCGGCTGGTGGACGGTATGCGCGCTACCGGAAAAACCGGCGAGGCGCCTGTTCGAGATGGCTGCGGATCGAGCGGCCCGAAACGGCGGGCCGATCCAATTACGACGCAACCTCGCTCGGGTGTTGTCCACCACTCCCGCTCAGGTGCCCGACGAACTCGTGCGCGCGAGTCTACGTTCGTACGCGCGGTATCGGTGCGAAGCGTTCCGGTTGCCGTCGATGGATCCGCTACGGCTGGCCGAGACCATCGACTCCGCGGCCACCGGTCTCGAACACATCCACGAGGCCGTCGCGCCTGGGCGCGGCGCAGTGCTGGCGCTTCCGCACAGCGGGAACTGGGACCTGGCGGGAGTGTGGATCGTACAGCGGATCGGCACACCGACCGTCGTCGCCGAGCGGCTGCAACCGGAATCGTTGTTCCGCCGCTTCGTGCGGTTCCGGGAAGGCCTGGGTTTCGAGATCATCCCGCTCACCGGTGGCACAGTTCCACCGTTCGAACAGCTGATCGCCCGGATCCGGGAGGGACGGTTCGTCGGACTCCTCGGTGAGCGTGACCTGACCGGAGCGGGCGTGCCGGTAACCTTCTTCGGCGAACCGGCCTGCATGCCTGCCGGCCCGGCCAAGCTCGCGATCGATACGGGTGCGCCGCTGCTTCCGGTGCACTGCTGGTTCACTCCGGGCGGTTGGGGGTTCCACATCGACGCCCCGATCGATACCGCAGGCGGCGTAGAAGCCACGACCCAGTTACTGGCCGACCGGTTCGCCGCCGGTATCGCCGCGCATCCCGCCGACTGGCACATGCTGCAATCGGTGTGGACGGCCGACCGGCGGGACCGCACACAGACACCCGGCAGACAGTGACGACGTCGGTTTACGCGGCAGGCCTCGTGGACCGTCAGAAGAAGTCGGCAGAGGTGATCTCGGCGCGGAAGAACTCGCCGTCCGTGCCGGTGCCCGTGTCCCAGCTCGCGCGGATCCGTGAGGCGATGGTCATGCCACCGAACCGGTGTTCGGCCTCGACCGCGACGATGAACGGATACCGGCCGAACTCGTGATTGTCGGGGTTGCCCCACCGCAGCATCCGCACCCCGCACAACGCCCCGTCCTCGGCGACATCCAGACGCACGGTTTCCTTGCGGCCGGCCACCGTCCAGGTCGCCGCGGCGACGAATTCGTCGCCGCGCCACCGTGCGAGGGGAAACGACGTCGGCACGAAGATGCTCTCCCCGGCCAGGCGGCCGGCCGCGCTGTCGCTGACATCAGGGCCGTCCGCGGACATCACCGGAATGATTCCCCCTATTCGCCAACGCATCTCGCCACAACCGTCGGTGAAGCGGTCGTACCCCGACACTGATACCGGGCCGATCCGAGTGGTCGCAGCCCACACGAATCCCGACGTCGGGGCGAGGAGTTGGACAGCGGTGAACGGTCGCCAGGATCCGAGCCGGATCTGCCCGGACATCTCGAGTCGTGCGGCTGCGGCCATCGGCGTGCCCTCGGCCACCGCATGGTTGATCCAACGCCGCGCAGCAGGCGGCAGGGGTTCGGTCAGGGCCGGGACGAACCGGTCACCGGTGCCCCTGATCTCGGACAGAGCACGCCAGTGTGCGCCGACATGATGAGCGGCGCGCGGAATAATCGGTGCACGGCCCATGCGCACGAATCCTCCACCGGTCGATTCGGCCCTTCACGATGCTTCGCTCGGACTCGGTGCTTCATCGATGGGGTGGGCCGATACTCGCTGATTCGAGCAAATTATGCCTGGGCACCGTGTCCTTGCCGACGGAATCGTCGATCATCGCGTTATAGGTGACCCTGCCGAGTCGGTCGGCGGTGACGTCCCTGGGTACCCGGTCGCCGGGACGGAAGAGGTACACATGAGCGTAACGAGTAGAGGACGGTGCCGACGCGGGGGTTCGGTTCGATGTTGACGGCCCTGTGGTACGGACTGGGGACCGCCGTGCCCTTGTTCCTCGGAGCTGCGATCGGCCTGCTCTACAACCTGCCCCGCCCGGTGCTCGCGGGGTTGATGGCCTTCGGCGCCGGTGCCATGGTGGCGGCGGTCTCCACAGAACTGTTCGCCCCGGCCTTCGCCGACCAGGGGTTGTGGGCGGCCGGCGGGGCCTTGATGCTGGGAACCGTCGTCTATGTCGTTGCCGATCGCGTGATCGAGAACATGCTCGGCCCTGCAGCCCTGGGTTGGGCGCTGATGCTCGGGGCCCTCCTCGACGGCGTTCCGGAGAATGCTGCGTTGGGGACCACTCTCGCAGCCGGCAGCGGTGGAATCGTGTTGCTGGTGGCCGTGGCGGTTGGCAACATCCCCGAGGCGGTGGCGGGTGCGGCGTCGATGCGGTCGGCTCTGTCGCATCGCTCTGCTCTGCTCATCTGGGGCGTGACGGCCGTTCTGCTGGTGGCGGTGGTTGTGGTGGCCACTGCGTTCGCCGATTCTCTGCCGGAAGCGGGAATTCCGCTGATCCAGGCATTCGCCGGAGGCGCCACCATTGCGGTGATCGCCGACTCGTTGATGCCGGAAGCCTATCGAGAAGGCGGATGGTGGGTCGGTATCTGCACTTCGCTGGGATTCCTGGTCGCCTTCGCTCTCGGTGCATGAAAAGCCCACCCTCATCGGATCCGGCCGAAAGTTCGGACCCCCGATACTCTTCAGAACGGGTTTGCCGTTGACCCAACGAGATCCGCAACGGAATTGATGACGCGGGTCGGGCGGTAGGGGAACCGCTCGACGGACTCGCGGGTCGAAATGCCGGTCAGGACCAGCAGTGTCTGCAGACCGGCCTCGAGGCCGCAGACGATGTCGGTGTCCATGCGATCACCGATCATCAGCGTATGTGCGGAGTGCGCACCGATCGCACGCAGGGCCGACCGCATCATCAGGGCGTTCGGCTTGCCCACGAAATACGGCTCACGGCCGGTCGCGCGGGTGATGAGCGCTGCGACTGCCCCGGTGGCAGGAAGCGAACCCTCTCGTGACGGGCCGGTCGGGTCCGGATTGGTCGCGATGAACCGGGCGCCGCGTTCGACCAGTCGGATCGCGGTGGTGATCGCCTCGAAGGAATACGTGCGTGTCTCACCGAGGACGACGTAGTCCGGGTCGCTGTCCGTGAGGACGTAGCCGATGTCGTGCAGCGCGGTGGTCAATCCGGATTCACCCACCACGTAAGCGCTGCCACCGGGACGTTGATTGGCGAGGAACGTCGCCGTCGCCAGCGCGGAGGTCCAGATCGATTTCTCGGGCACGTCGAGGCCGGAGCGCAGCAGGCGCGCCCGCAGATCTCGGGGTGTGCGGATGGAATTGTTGGTGAGCACCATGAACGGCGTACCGGTGTCGCGGAGCTCCGTCAGGAACGCGTCGGCACCGGGGATCAGGTGATCCTCGTGCACGAGAACACCATCCATGTCCATCAGGTAGTTCCAGACCGGCGCGGATGTGGGTTCTTCGCTCATTCTCCGAGTGTGTCACCTACTGTTCCGGTCGGCAGCCGATACAAGGCGATCACCCGCCGAGGTTCGCGACGGTCGAGCCGAGCACGCCCGCCTGTAGCTCCAGGTCGCTCTCGTCGTGGTCCCGATCCTGCGGTAGCTGCTTGCGGAGGTCTTCCCTGGTGACCACGAGGAACGCTCGGTTCTCATCCGTGAGCTCCTGACCTCCGACCACGCGGAAGCGTCCCTCCTCCAGAACGAGTGCGGGGTCATCGAGCGTCGAATCGAGGAGTTCTCGAAGGTCGGTGGCGGTCAAGTTGGTGGGCACATGTCCTCCTGCACTTGCTGTTCTTTCGGACCTGTCGGTGTCTTCCGGAGGTACCCGGTGGAGCGGTGGCCGAACCCGGTGGTATTCGGTCGCCGGGGCGGGTCGGCCACATCCGTGCGGGAAGCGCATCCGGTGGCGAAGGCTCGCGTGGCGGAGTGCGCCGACTCGCGTTACGAAATGTGAAGGGATCGGGTGCGTTCGGTCGCCTCACGGCGAAAGGCGCAACACGGCTCCAGTCGAACGGAACTTCCGTGAAGGCAAAGGGTTGAGCCCGGGGGACACGAATACGCACCCGATCCGCCCAGCACAACGCGACCCGATGGCTATCTATTCCCGGTGGGGACAAGCGTGCGGAAGCCGAACGCGTGCGTGACGGACTGTGACCGCGGACATCTTCGTTGATGCTTCAACCGGCGTACGATCGAGACCACTCATGTACACAGACTTCGCCACACTCGGCGGAACTCTCATCTGGTTCGCCGCTCTGATCGCCCTTACCCACATCCTCGGCCACACCCTCTGACCTCCGACCCACGGTCGGCCACCCCATTCCTGAGGCGTCCGCCGAACGCCCAGAGGGTGCTCTTCACACTCCCGTGCCGGCAATCGCGGGTAGCGTGGGTGGTACGGGCATCTTGCCCGCCACTTTCTCGCCTTGACACGCGGCATCGTGAAACAGGCGGAAGAGGCTTCCCAACATGGCCGAATCGATCGAGATCTTGATCAAGGCCCTTGGAGATCTATGAAGACCGCCGAGCGGACGGCACGATCTCGGTGAAGCACTGCGTGCGGTGACCACGGCCGCCGCGGTGACGATCGCCGGGGTCGAGTGCGCCGACATCGTGCTCATCGGCAAGGACACATTCGAGGCGCACGGAGCGACCTCGTCGTTGTCCCGGGAACTCGGTCGGATCCAACGCGACGCCGGTGGCCCCTGTATCGATGCGGCCGGAGTTACGAGCGTGGTCTACCGCAGCGACCTCCGATCCGAGATGCGCTGGCCGCAGTTCACGGAAGAAGCCCTGATGGTCGGGGTCGGCAGCGTGTTGTCCTTCCAACTCCACACCCGCACCGACATTGCCGGTTCGCTGAACCTGTTCGCATCGAAACCGCAGGCCTTCGACGGTGCCGCGGTAGCGCCGGGCATCGCACTGGCGGCGCAGGCGGCCGCCGAGCTCACTGCTGCACGCGCGGAGCTGCATCTGCGCTCGGCGTTGGGCACCCGAGACACCATCGGCCAGGCCAAAGGTCTTCTGATGCAGCGCTGCGGTGTCGATGCCGCCCGCGCCTTCGTGATGCTGCGGACGCTGTCACAGGATCTCAACGTCGCCGTCGCTCGAATTGCCGAGCGAATCGTCGAGGACCACACCGCTTCTCTGTGATCGTTTGTCCGATCATGCACAGTCCGTCCGTCGGGCGGTCCACAGCGGTTCCCTCGAGAGCGATGTAGGCACAAGAGGTGCATTCGACTGCCTACGAACCGTGGGGGTGTCTATCGCCCGCGAGTGCTGCAACGACGCTTCTGGCATGCGAAACCCATGCAGCGACCGTCGCGCCGGTGCTCCGAAGCGGGAGTTGAGCCAGACGCAAGGTCGAGGTGCAGCGGCCTTCCGGATCGCGTACAGGGAAGACGAGGGACCCGACATCGTAGCGACCGTCGGAATCGAGCTCCTGAACGCGATAGTCGACGTCCGACCCAGGGATCACGGTCCGGATGTCACGTTCCTCCATGGGTGTGAGCAGACCTGATTCGTAGCGTCGCGTCGCTTCGCACATCGTCTCGTATGCGGTGCGGCCTTCTCGAGGAAGAAACGAGAGCGCGTATCCGTGGGCGCGTACGAAACCGAGTCGCCGGCGGTAGACCCCCTTCGTGTCCTCGTCGATTCCGATGGCCCTGGACAGCCAGCGTTCCTGTTCGTCCTCGGACAGGTCGAAGAGGATACTGTCGCCGATCGGAGGCACGATCGGGATACGTCGTGCGAGTCCGTTCGTCTGTTCCACGCCGGGGCCGAAGGCCGACAGCACTCGGACCATCTCGTCCCGGCCGATCGTCGTATACAGCGCGACCTCGCAACCGATCGAGTGGGCGAGCGCTTCCACTTCCGGGCGGAGGGCCTCCGCCGCGCTGATCGAATCGGTGATCTCGTGCTGCAGCCGAGCGATCAGCGACGTACTCACGAAGCTGCCGTAACCGCCCTGGAAGTAGATCAGAGGCGCCACGGGGTTGGTGACCGCCAGATCGCTCACGGTGCAGAGGACGATCCAATGGTCGCCGGCATCGACCGTGTTCGTCACGCGTGCGTCGATCCAGGCGACCGATTGATCGAGAACCGGGTTGCCGGACGGAGAGGTGAACCACTCGATGCCGTCGAACTTGTTCTCCCAGCGCCGGGCGATCGTGGCGACGAGATCCTCCTGCTCGCCCCCGATGACATTGATGCATATCGACTCGCACCGCCGGAGTTTGTCGAACGTCCGGGACGTCTTCATCGGCATGAACGAGATCAGGGGAGGATCGAGGGACACCGAACTGAAGGTTCCGACGACGAGGGCGAGCAGTTCGCCGTCGGCGGCGCGTCCGGTGATCACTGCAACGCCCGTGGGATAGTGGCCCATCACCTCGCGGAACAGGCCCTTGTCGATACTGACGGTGTCGAGGGACATAAGCACTCCTTGGTCGGAACGACGATCGATCCGGCTCGGTTCAGCCTTTGCGGTGACGCGCCTGGAGGGTGCGTCCAAGGGCTTCGGGGCGGAGGAAGAGGATGCACAGCACGCCGCCGACGAGCAGGACGACACCGGTGATCGTGAAGGCTTGATGTACGCCTACGGCCATGTTGTTCGCCATCTCGGGGGTGAGGGACGTGCCCGAGGGCGGCGAGACGTACCCCGCGCGCGTCATCAGCCATCCGACGAGGGTGGGGGAGATGATTGCGCCGATCGACGCGACACCGCCCAGCGTGGCCATCATGATCGGACGCTGCCGTGCGCCGACCGCGAATGCCAGCGCTGAGGCGGTCATCGGGTAGGCGAGGCTGCAACCTGCGGCGATGCAGAGCAACGCGACGGCGGCGACACCGGAGGCCGCCTGGACCAGGATGAAGCACACACCGGCAACGAGTGCTGCGATACCGAAGGGGATCGCGATGGACCGATGCGCGTTGTATCCCCGCTGCATCAGTCGGTGACCGAGGAATCCGAGGAAGAGAAGCACGAGCGCTCCCAGGATCCAGGGAATCGTGGTGACCGTCCCGACCTGGGGCAACGAAAGTCCGACCACGGTCCCCAGGTACTGGGGCAGCCAGGTGGTCACGAACCCCTGCACCCAGAAGTTCGAACCTCCGCCGATGACCGCCGCGAGGAAAGTCAAGCTCGCGAATGCCCGCCAGAGCGAGACGGCCGGTTGTTTGTCGACATCATCCGTGGCGACTTCGTGAGCGGACTCGGCATCCGCCTCGGGGGCATCCTTGCCGGCGGAATCCTTCTTCCCGTGGCCCGCGTAGGGCCCGTCGCCGGCCAGGATCAACCAGGCGATCACCCAGACCAGACCAACGATACCGAGGACACCGAACGCCCAGCGCCATCCCCAAGCACCGATGACCCAGGCCAGGGCAGGTGCGGCGAGGACCGGACCGAGGGTCGAGCCCGCAGCGACAAGATTGGAGGGAAGCGCGCGACGTCGGGGTTCGAACCAGGAGTGGGCGGAGGTCAGTGACATCGCGGTGGCCGGGCCCTCGGCGCCGCCGAGAACGATGCGGGTGACCAGAAGGATCGCGGCGCCGCCACCGAGCAGCATGGGGAACTGCATCACGGCCCACACGACGCCCATCGTCAGGATGATCCACCGCACCGAGAACCGCGCTGCGAGAAATCCGGTAACGACCGAGACCACGGCGTAGAGGAAGAAGAACGCACTGCCGATGAAACCGAACTCGACGGCCGAGATTCCCAGGTCCGGGATCGCCTCTGACGCAACGAGTCCGAGTACAGCCTTGTCGGCGAACGCGACGATCTGAAAAAGAACGAGGAGTGCAGTGATCAACCAGGCCTTGCGGTTCATTCTGCCGAAGTCGATCTTCTTCGATGCCTTCGGATCGGAAGGATCGATGATCTTGTCCGGCGCCACGGTCGAAGCCATGAGAGGCCGCCTTTCTTGTGGGCTGGGAATGGGGCTGGAGTGAGCGGCGAGTGCTCCGTTGGTGATCGGAAGCCCAACGGTGTGGAAAACCTATGTCGCCTTGCGTCACTCGGGTAGGAGGGAAACCTTTACTGTCGGTACGTCCTTTTCCTGGGCAGAATGGGGAGGTCAGCGACTGCAGGAGGATGATGTGAACGCGCCCGTGGTTGACGTGTCCATCGAAGATCAGGTGAGGTCGGTCCGGACCGGTTCGACGACGGCGACGGAACTCGTGTCCCGAGCCAGAACGGCAATCGACGCTCAGGAACCCGTACTGCAGGCGTGGGTGCAATTGTCGAGCACTACTGCCGAGGACGTCGCGACGATCGATGCCGACCGCCGAGACCTGCCTTTGCGAGGGATTTCCGTCGGTGTGAAGGACCTGATCGACGTCGCCGGCATGCCGACCCGTGCGGGATCGCCGGTCACATCCGCCGCGGCAGCTGTCGCGGACGCGCCCTGCGTGGAACGATTGCGTTCGCTCGGCGCCGTCGTCCAAGGTAAGACCGTCACGACCGAGTTCGGTTACTTCCGTCCGGGTCCCACACGCAATCCTCATGCACCCGAGCACACGCCCGGAGGATCGTCGAGCGGGTCCGCCGCCGCGGTCGGTGCTGGCACCGTGCCGTTGGCGCTCGGTACCCAGACCGCGGGTTCCCTGACCCGACCGGCGTCCTATTGCGGCACGGCCGGACTGGTTCTCGCCCACGGCAGTACCGAGATGGCAGGAATTGTCGGCCTGAGCGACTCCCTCGATTCCCTGGGGCTGCTCACCCGCACCGTCGCCGATCTGCGTTACGTCCACGATGCGTTCCTCGGCTCAGCCGCCGCTGTTCAGTCCGGTCTTCCGGAATGTGCGTTCGTCTGGGGCGGAAGCTATCTCGGATATCTCGACCCTCCGATGATCGCTCTGCTGGGCCGTCTTCCGTCTGTTCTGGCCGGACTGGGCCTGCATTCGGAAATGCTCGACTGGGACGACCACGTGCAGACTCTCGCCGAGGACCACGCGACGATCATGGCCTTCGAGGCCGCACGCACCCGAGCTCGTGAGTTCGAACGGCAGCGGGACGATCTGAGCCCGCAGATCCGAGATCTGCTGCAGCAGGGACAGACAATCTCGGTCTCCGACCACACGGCTGCGTTGATCCGACGGGATCGCTCGCGGGAGTTGTTGGGCGAGATACTCGACGGATCATCCCTCATCGTCGGTCCTGCCGCGACCGGACCTGCACCGAAGGGATTGTCGGCGACCGGTTCGCCGATCCTCAGCCGCCCGTGGCAGTTGCTGGGCCTACCCGTGGTGATTGTGCCCGGAGCGCGCACCACTGCGGGACTGCCGCTCGGAATACAGCTCGTCGGCCTGCCGGGTAGGGAGGATGACCTGTTCGAGGTCGGGGAGAGACTCGAAGCAATTCTCCGCGAAAGTCCCCCGCTGGACGAGTGATTCGAAGACCATGCCCCTGATGACGACTGGAGAATTCTCGATGCTGAAACCGCGCCCGGTCAATCACCATCGGATGTTCCTCACCTGCTACGAGGACACCTTCAACTACGGATGGCATCACGTCGACCTGTTCGTCCACGACGAGTACGGACGCGAGGTCAACTGGGTGCATTGGACCGTGGAGGCGGATGGACCGGAAGCGGCCGACGTATCGGCCCGTCGTGAAGAACCCCTGCTCCGCCGCACCACCGACTGGGAGCCGAAGACAAGCGCAGTCGGGGCTCCGTACTGGACTGCCGAAGCAGCGTGGGATGCGGACAGCTGACATGGCCGAGCATGTGACCGGCAACGATGCGCCGGCGTCCGAGGCCATCGTGTACGTCGTCGACGACGATCCAGCGTTGTGCGATTCCGTCGACTGGATTCTGGAGAGCATCGGCATCCGACCGGTCATCTGCCACAGTGCCGATGTCTTCCTCGATGTCTACGACGGCACGCATCCCGCTTGCATCGTGCTCGATGTGCGCATGCCGGGCATGAGCGGCACGAGGTTGCAGGAGCGGATCAACGAGTTCGCGCCGCATGTGGTGATCATCTTCGTTTCGGCGCACGGCGACATCAGGATGTCCGTCTCGACGCTGCAGAAGGGCGCCATGGATTTCCTGGAGAAGCCGTACGATCCGCAACGGCTGCTCGACGCGGTCCAGTCCGGCGTCGAGCGCGCTCGGACGCGTTTCGCGGAGCATGCTGCACGCGTAGCGCTGCGGGAGAAACTCCAGGGGCTGACGCCGCGTGAGCGGCAGATCCTGGCCTTGGTCGTCGAAGGCCTGCCGAGCCAGAATATCGCCCGCAAGCTGGGGATGAGCGTGAAGACCGTCGATGTCCATCGGGCTCGGATCAAGAGCAAGACCGACTCCGACAGTATCGGCACCTTCGTTCGGGACCTCCTCCGCTACGGCGTAGAGGTCCCGAACGAAGCCTGACCACGGTCGATCAGTAGTAGTCGAGGACGAGTCGCTGCCCTCTCGTGCGCGACACGCACACTGCCATGACTTCCCCGGATTCCTTCTCGGCACGGGTGAGCACGTTGTCGCGGTGTTCGGGCGAACCCTCCAGGACCTGCATGATGCACGTTCCGCAGATGCCTTCCTGGCAGGAGGTGTCGACGTCGCAACCGTTGTCCTGGAGGACCTCGACGATGCTCTTATCGGCCGGAATCCGATAGGTCTCTCCGTCCAGCTCAACTTCGAATGCGGCGTTCGCCGACGCGTCGGGCTGCTCCGAGGCGTGGAAGTTCTCGAGGTGGATGGCGTCGGGGGAGACGTGCTCACGCGCGACGGCAAAGACCTTGTCCATGAACCCGGCCGGTCCGCACGTATAGATGTGAGTGTGTGGAGGCAATTCGGCCAATTCGTCCTTCAGGACATGCTCCTGGGCCTCGCGCGTCACTCCGAGATGCTGATGTAGCTTGTCCGGGCAGCGATCGTTCAGCAGCGGCAGGAATGCCGCTTCGGATTCGGTGCGGGCGAAGTAGTGCAGTTCGAAGCTGATGCCGTGAACGTCCATGTAGCGGGCCATACTCAGCATCGGAGTGATGCCGATGCCGGCGGCGACGAGCACGTGGTGCTGTGCCTCTTCGGCGATGGCGATCAGGTTCCGAGGCGTGCTGATGCGGAGGGTGTCGCCGACAGAGAGTTCGTGCAGGGCAGCGGATCCACCGCGTGAGTTCGCCTCCTTCTTGACGGCGAAGACGAACGAGTCCGGTGCGTCCGGGGTGCTGCACAGCGAGTACTGACGTGTGATCGCTGTCGGGCCCTCGACGTCGATGTGTGCGCCAGGCAGGTACGGACCCAGCGGTGACCCGTCCGCCTTCACGAGCGTGATCGACTTGACGGTCGGTGTTTCCTGGGTGATGTCGGAGACGATGACGTCGATGAGTGTCATGTCAGGTTCTCCTCGTGTAGCGACGGGTGCGGGCCGATAGGGATGGAACGCTCAGCGCAGATACAGGCCGCCGTTGATGTCCCAGCAGGCACCGGTGACGAAGAAAGCGTCGTCGGAGATCAACAGCGCGACGGTGTCAGCGACGAACGATGCACTGCCGAGTCGCCCGACCGGAATACCGGCAACGATGCCGTCGAGTTTGTCGGCCGGAACCGTCTTGCGGACGACCGGCAGATCGTGTGGGCCCGGGGAGATCGCGTTGACCGTCACGCCTCGCGCGGCGAGTTCCCGCGCGAAGATCTTGGTGGCGGTCAGGATCGCACCCTTCGACGCCGCGTAGTGCCCGCCGGTGGCGGTGCCGCCGTTCTGGCCCGCGAGCGAAGCCATGTTGACGATGCGACCGAATCCCTTGTCGGCCATCGCCGCTCCGAACACCTGACAGCCGAAGAAGACGCTGTTGACGTTCGTGGTGAGCACGTCCGTGAACTCGTCTTCACCGAGTGTCATCAGGTCGGCCGCGCGGGTGACCGCGGCGTTGTTGACGACGATGGTGGGCGTGCCCCACAGGTCTTCACAGACTGCGAGGCCTTCCTCGAAGGCCGCCTTGCGGCCGACGTCCAACTTGATGCCGCGGGCTGTGGACCCGTCGGGGGACAGTTCCGCCGCGAGGGCGTCGACCGCGGCGGTGTCGAGGTCGGCGAGGAGCACCCGCCGGCCGTCGGTATGCAGTTTACGGGCGATGGCGGTGCCCATTCCGCCGGCGGCTCCGGTGACGACCGCGATACCCGGGGCATGAGGATTCATGGCGGCCTCTCAGAGCAGATAGCCGGACGCGCTGACCGCGTCCTCACTGTCGATCAGACGGATCACCTTGAGCGCGATCCTGTCGTCGCCCTCGTCGTCGAACACGATCGTGTGCGTCAGATCCGCGCCGAGGGTCAAGAACTCGTTGCGTTTGAAGGCATTGACGATCTGCGCCGAGCGGAGGGTGACCGAGGTATCGGTGCGTTCCTGCACGGTGAAGCGGGAGATCACGCGGACGGTGCGTGCTGCGGCGACCGCGGACGGCGAGTAACCCTGGAGCATGCGTTGGACGCGCAGTCGGCGCATCCGTGCATCGTCGTAGACCATGTTGAGCGAGGACGCGAAGTCATCCGTGTCCGGGTCGATGGGGATCACGTAGATGCCATCATCGGTGTACATCTGCTCCCAGGACTTGTAGTCTTTCGCGTCGAGGGCCTCGGCCTCCTTCCACACCAGTTCTACGGCACGCAACACGCGGGGATCGGTCAGGCTCAGGTCAGTCATCGCTCATCAGCTTCTTCCACATTGCGTAGGCCTCGCGCATTCCTGTCTCGTCGGTGACATGTGAAGTGGGCCAACCTTCTTCGGTGAGGTATTCGCGCCCCTCGCCGCGGTTGACGAGGATGGGCATGTCGGGATTGCCGCCGGCACCGATCTGAACCCGGGTCCAACCCTCCGCATCGTCGGGGCTGCCGAAGCCGAACGGGCCCTGGAAGTGCTCGTGAATACGCAGACGCTCCCGGTTGACGGATTCAGGGCCGCCGTCCATGCCGATGGCCATGTGCCAGATCTCGGTCTCGTCGACGGAGATGGGAATCAAGACCCGGAAGAACGACGAGGACATCGCCACATTCGGAAAAGTGTTGAGGTTGAACCCGCAGCCGTGCATCGAGCGCATGTAGCGACGGATCCGCTCCGGACTCTCCCCGGCCTCGGTGAGTTCGTCGACGAGATGCTGGAAGCGTGGCTGGATCTCCTCGGTGCCGTCGTCAATATCGAGGTCGACGTGGGCAGCGGCCATGATCGCGACGCTGTGTCCGTTGCCGAGCGAATGTGTCTCGGCGGCCGGATCGTCCATGAACGACATCATGTCGGCGGTTTCCGCGTCGACGGAGGCCATCCATGACTTGTGCACCATCGGGAAGTGGTAGCCGTCCGTGGTGTTCTCCAGTTGGATCTTCCAGTTGCCCTTGAAGCGGAACTTGTGGACGCCGAGCACCTTGGTCGGCAGTCCGTTGCTCTGCTTGAAGAAGCGCTCCATCCAGAGCTTGGCGTCACCGAGGAAATCCTCGAGGGATTCGGCGTCCCGGTTGAAGGTTGCCCAGATCATGCCCAGGTAGCTCTCGGTGCGCAGCGTCTGGAGGGGGAAGTCCTTCTTGTCGATGACTCCCTCGTAGCCGTCCGGATAGGGGATACCGCGCAATCGACCGTCGAGAGCGTAGGACCAGTTGTGGTACGGGCACGTGAAGCCGTTGGCCTTGCCGCTGCGCTGGTCGCAGACGGTCGCGCCGCGGTGCCGGCAGCGGTTCAGGAGGGTGTTGAAGTTTCCCTTGCGGTCACGAGTGACGATCACCGGCTGATTCCCGACCTGAGTGGTCTTGAACGAACCGGGCTCAGGGATCTCGCTCTCGTGCGCGACCCACACCCACGTGCGGTAGAAGATCTTCTCCATCTCGACACGGAAGATCTCCGGGTCCGTGTAGAGTCGTCCGGCGACCCGATCGGTGCCGACGAGATCCCCGTAATTGTTCTGGATCGAATGTTCGATCGTCGTCATGTGTTTGCTTCCTTCGAACTCGTCACGTGCGGGTGTCCGCATCAGTGCAGATGACTCATCGCGTCGATGGGCAGGGGTGCCGCGAACATGCGCTGGGTGCGGAATCGGTGTATGCGGGCCGTGATGTCCGCCGAGCGGGAGATCTCGAAATCGATCTCGAGTCGGGCACACAGCAGTTCGGCCGTGCCGTCCGTGTACAGCGACAGTTGTTGCATGATCCATCGACCGTGAGCACTGTCGCGCTCGACCCGGATCCGTTCGCTGCCGAGCAGATGCGTGTTGCGAACGAAATGTTCGGCTGGTGGAAGATATCGAGAGACCAGAGCGACGATGTCCTCGCGCCCGTGAGCGATCCCGAACTTGTCTGTGTACTCCGATCCGATGCCTTCCCAAGTCGCATTGCCGGTGAACAGCGCGCCGATCTGTTCGGGATGCTCCAGGGAACCGGGGACGTTGCACAGGTCCATGTAGCGCATCAGGCATAGCCGGGCAGCGTCCTTGACTTCGAGCGCGGACAGTCGGTCCGACATGTCGGTCACGTCTACACGTCCACGTCGTCCCGAATGGTCAGCTCACGACCCATACGAGCTTCGATCTTGAAATACCTCCACAATGCAAACTCACCGATCATGGTGGTGCGCAACAGGTTGCACGCGTTCTTCACTGTCTCCTGGTCTTTGACGTCGGCGAGGACGTAGCACGTCCACGGCCACCCATCGGACGGTCCGACCATGTGGGCGTCGTCGTCGAAGGTGCCGATGACGTCGACGCCGTCCATGCGCTTGAGATCGGAGAGCATAGTGGAGATGCCGACCCAGACCGGACCGATCTCCGCCTTGGGGAGATCGAAGAAGTTCTGGTTGTTGCCGATGCAGAACAAGGTGCGCAATGGTTCGGGCACGACAGGTGTCCTTTCGGTCGGGTGAGCCTTGCGGGCTCGCACGGTCGGAGAGGCGATCAGGGGAAGCTGGGGATATCGGCGTCGAGACCGAGCAGAATCGAACCGGCGGCCTCGAACGTGTTGGTCTGCAACATGGCGTGCTGGGCAGGAACGAGCGCATCCTGCAGATATCGCTGGAGAGGATGACTGTCGTAAATCGCGCCGGTGCCGGCGAGATCGAAGGCCGACAGCACCACGGTGCGACCGACATGCGCGGCATGTGTCGCTGCCAAGCGGAGCATCGCCCTGTGTTCGTCGGAGATCGGATCGCCCGCAAGCGCAAGACTCCACACTTCGTCGGTGACCTCGTAGAAGAATGCACGTGCCGACCGCAGATCGGCCTCAGCCCTGGCCAGACCGATCTTGTAGGCGGGACGGTTGCCCTTGGCGGCACCGCCGGTGATGCTGGAACGCGCTGCACCGACCTCCTGCACGTAGTCGAGGGCACCGCGCGCTGCTCCGAGCGTGACCACCGCGAGCACCTGCGCGGCGTAGGGAAGCATCGGGTAGCGGGTGATCGGTTCGTCGACTTTCGGTGCGCCGCCGCGGACGAAGGTCATCTCTTCGGGCACGAAGAGTTGGTCAGCGCGTATCGAGTGCGAGCCGGTGGCTCCCATGCCCGCCACGTCCCAGTTCTCGACGATCTCGACGTCCGCTGGATTCACCAGCGCGGTGAGAGGCATGCCGTTGGTGTCCGGGCCGCCGGCGAGACCGATCCCGAGGATGTCGGCGCCTCGGCAGCCGCTCGCGAACTGCCACAGCCCGCTGCACAGATAGCCACCGTCGACCTTCTCGGCTTCCTGCATGGGGAACAAGCCGCCGGCGTAGGCGATGTCGGGGCCGTCAGCGTAAATCTTCGCCTGGGTCGCGACCGGGAGAGCGGAGAAGTACACCAGCGACGATCCGAAGCTGGCGACCCAGCCCGTGGCTGGATCGATCGCAGAGATCCGTTCGACGAGGTGCATGAAGGACGACGGCGCCATCGGTTCGCCACCGAACTGTGCCGGCGTGGATGCCCGGTACAGTCCGGCCTGTTTGAGCAATGCGATGTAGTCGGGGGGTACGAAGCGTTGCTGGTCGAACTCGTCGCGCCGGTCGCGGAGCACTTCGAGCGCGTGCTCGAACGCGCGATCCCGCGCCGGACCCGCCGGCGCTGCCTCGATCCGTTCGGTCGTGCTGGGGATGGTCATGCCGTCTCCGTTTCGGTACGTGTTCGCGCTGATGAACACGCTATGGACGAGCCGGTTACGGCGGTATCGGGACTTTCTCCCGAGGCCATAAAGTAATTCCCAATGGCGGTGACGACGTTGCGCGTCGGACGATGGACCGTCCTGCTCCCGGAGGTGTTGATCGATGTTCCCTACCCGACGTGACTTCCAGGCGATGGCGGAGCGAACGCAGACCGGCATCCTGATCCACGAGGCTGCGTCGAAGAACATCCTGTGGGCCAATCCCGCTGCGTGCCGGATGTTCGGTTTCACGCTCGAGGAGTTGCGGCCGCTCAAAGCGCACCACATGAGCAGTCAGGAACGTCAGTATCGCCGGGCGCTGGGAGTGGCGTGGCTGCAGTCCGCGGTCGTACATGGATCGAGTCGGCGGCAGTGGAAATATCGAACCAAGGACGGGATGGACTTCCTCACCGACGCCAACGCGTCCCTGGTGCAGTTCCAGGACGGTCCGGTGGTGATGGTCGAGTTCCGCAACATTTCCGATGAGGTGGAGATCCAGCAGGAACTCAGCTGGGTGTCGCAGTCGTTGCAGCGGATCATGACGCACACCTCGGCCGGCATCCTGGTGCTCGACGACGGCAACTGCATCGACGACATCTCACCACTCGCGGCGCGGTTGTTCGGCTCGACCACCGAACAGTTGATGGGGGCCCACCTCGAGGACCTGGGGCGATGCGATCCCTCGCTGGATTCCGAGCAGGTGGTGTCGAAGCTAGCGTCGGGCACCGGATCGGTGAAGATCCGGCAGAAGATCGAGAAGCCGGACGGCCGCGTCACCTGGCTCGCCGGTGAGCTCGAGGACGTGGTGCACGACGGCATGGTCTCGCGGGTGCTCGTGATCCGGGACGTGACCGACCGCGTCGAGTTGGAGCAGCGCCACGAATACCAGGTAGCGAACCTGCAGTATTTGAGCCGCTACAACGCGATGGGTGACATGGCGATGATCCTGGCCCATGAACTCGGGCAACCACTGGCGGCGTCGTCGAACTACCTGCGTGGTCTCCAAACGCGCGTTGCTGGTGGCACTCTCGACCGCGATCAACTCTCCTACGGTCTGGACATGGCGGAGAAGCAGTTGAGCCGTGCTGCGGAGATCGTGGCGTCGGTCAAACGGTATGTGCGGCGCATCGAATCGACGTCGTCGGCCATCGATCTCAACGACGTGATGGAGGAGAGCCTGTATTTCGTTCGGTTGCGCGCGGCTGAACGGGGCGTGCGGGTGGTGGTCGATCGGACCGTCGAGAGCTTGCCTGTGCAGGGGGAGAGCGTGTTGATCGGTCAGGTCATCATCAATCTGTGCTTCAACGCGATCGACGAGATCGTCCTGCCCACAACGGAGGCGAAGGAATTGAGGGTCACGACCTGCCGTGATGGTGACTGGGCATGCATCCGGGTGGCCGACGAAGGCCGAGGCATGGAACGAGCCCCGCGAAATCAACTCGTCTCAGGGGCGTTCTCCGCGAAGCAGGACGGCTCCGGGCTCGGCTTGATCGTGTCGGAGCACATCGTCGAGCGTCACGGCGGCGACATCGAGTTCTCTCCGAACGAGCCGCGGGGAACCGAGGTTCGTCTGCGGCTTCCGATCGTCGGTGGCACGCCATCGGTAGGTGTGTAGCGCCGTTCCTCGATCGCGACACCACCGGTTGCCGCGCGTCCTTCAGTCCAGACAGAACTCGTTGCCTTCGATGTCCTGCATGACGATGCAGGACTCGTCGACGCCGTCGGCGTGCAGAACCTTCACCTGCGCAGCGCCGAGCGCGACCAGCCGGTCGGATTCGGCTTGCAGAGCAGACAGGCGTTCGTCACCCTCCAAGCCTGTCCCGACGCGGACGTCGAGATGCACCCGGTTCTTCACTACCTTTTCTTCGGGTACTCGCTGGAAGTGCAGCCGTGGCCCGGTACCGGTCGGGTCGGCGCACACGAACGCGCGTCCCTGCGACTCTGTGGGCAGGCTTGCGTCGTAGTCGGTCCATGTCGCGAACCCGTCGGGCGGCGTGGGCACCTCGTAGCCGAGAACAGCGCACCAGAAGTGCGCGAGTCGCTCGGGTTCGGTGGAATCGAACGTGACCTGTACCTGCCTGACCGATGCCATGCGGGCCACCCTAGGGAGCAGTGCCGGACCGAGCAACCGCATTTTCGGACGCGATATCGCACTCGGTCGTCGAACCGAAGGTCGATGGCGGGCATCGATTCTCGCTACCACGGACGTGGACACCGACAGCTGACGGTCGTATCCGCAGTCTCAGTGCTCGTTCACGGGGTAGGCGAGGGTCTCGCGAGTCAGATGGAACAAGCCGGGCATCAGCAGCGCAACGACGATCACCACGACCACCTTGTCCATGGTCGGCAGGAGCGCGATCGCCAGACTCGGAGCTCCGACGCCCAGTCCGGCGACCGCAACATTGCGCCCTGTCTTCACCCGGGTACGCCCAGTTGCCGAGAGCAGACCTTCGGATCGGCGTACGACACTACGATGAGCCCGCTACACCACCGATGCGCCCCATCCGAACGCAGCCACGGCCACGATCGCTACCGCCCAGCGGCGCTGTCACTTCGAATCCTCCACGTGTCGTCGGTTGGTAGAAGACCGCTTGCAGGCTACGTAACCGTGCGTTCCATTACAGGCGCGCAACAGAGTTGCAACAGTCTTCTCCGATACTCGAGAAACGAACAGACACCCTGTTCGCCCGGGAGGATGCTGGATCATCTGAGTTACACGGCTGCACTCCATCTCGTTGCGCGATTCTCCACGACCCCGGGGGGTAGCTCATGAACACCGGCAGCTGCTCGCGCGACGTTCCACCTCGGCGTGACGCCGCCGTACGAACCGATCGCCTCAGGGAGACGGAATGGCAGTCGTAGAACCATCGAAGAGTTCGAGGACCCGCAAGCACCACGACGGCGCCGACTTCCACGCCGAGAAGAGCGAATACCTCGAAAAACGTTCACTTCGTAAAGGAACCGCCGGGTGGGTGCTCCTTGCGGGACTCGGTGTCAGTTATGTCATCTCCGGTGACTACGCCGGATGGAACAACGGACTCGCCGAAGGCGGATTCGGCGGTCTGCTCATCGCCGGCGTGGTCATCGCGGGCATGTATTTCGCGATGGTGCTCGGGATGGCGGAATTGTCGTCGGCCCTTCCGGCCGCAGGGGGCGGATACACCTTCGCCCGCCGCGCGCTCGGCCCCTGGGGCGGATTCGCCACCGGTACGGCCATTCTCATCGAGTATGCGATCGCACCGGCGGCCATCGCGACGTTCATCGGCAGCTATGTCGAATCGTTGAACATCTTCGGGATCACCGACGGATGGTGGATCTACCTCGCTGTCTACGCCATTTTCATCGGCATCCACCTCACCGGTGCGGGCGAAGCGCTCAAGGCGATGTTCGTCATCACCGCCATCGCACTTGCCGGACTCGTGATCTTCGCAGTCTCTGCGGTGGGACTGTTCGAGTCCGACAATCTCACGGACATCGCGCCGACCGATGCCGTCGGCGCCTCGGGCTTCCTGCCGTTCGGTTACTTCGGTATCTGGGCCGCGGTCCCGTTCGCGATCTGGTTCTTCCTGGCGATCGAGGGCGTTCCTCTCGCTGCGGAGGAAGCTCGTGAGCCGGAGAAGAACGTGCCGCGCGGCATCATCTCCAGCATGCTGGTGCTCTTGCTGACCGGAGCGACCGTGCTGTTCCTGGCGACCGGTGCGTTGGGCGCCGAGGGGTTGTCGACCTCGGGCAACCCGCTCGTCGAGGCGCTGGGTGACGGGACAGCGGCGAAGGTCGTCAACTACATCGGGCTCGCCGGGTTGATCGCCAGCTTCTTCTCCATCATGTACGCGTACTCGCGGCAGACTTTCGCGCTGTCCCGGGCCGGCTACCTGCCGACGAGCCTGTCGGTGACGAATTCCCGCAAGGCACCCATGCTCGCGTTGATCGTTCCCGGCGTGATCGGTTTCGTCCTGTCGCTGACCGGTGAGGGCGCGATGCTCCTCAACATGGCGGTCTTCGGTGCCGCCGTGAGTTATGTACTCATGATGGTCAGCCACATCGTGCTGCGCGTCCGCGAGCCCGGGATGCGGCGTCCGTACCGCACACCCGGTGGAATCGTCACGACATCGTTCGCGCTGGTGATCGCTGCGGCCGCTGTGGTGGCCACCTTCCTCGTCGATCCTGTTGCGGCTCTGTGGACGTTCGCCGCGTTCGCTGCATGCATGGCTTACTTCGGTCTCTACAGCCGCCACCACCTCGTCGCGAACTCCCCGGACGAGGAGTTCGCGGCCCTCGCGAAGGCGGAGGAAGAGCTGGGGTGACGACCTGCGGCCGATTGCGCGGCCGTCCGCTCACACCGCGCGGACCGAGGTGGGTTCGTAGAGCATGACGGAACCCGTCGGCGCTCCACGGCAGGTCAATCGGCACGGGGGAGTGCGGTGGGCCTGCAGTTCGACGTCGACACGCTCCGGGTGCGGTGCACGACCGGCGAGCCGGACCCGCCAGCGATCACCCTCGCGCACACTCTCGGCGATCACGTAACCGCTGCGCCCGGCCGGACCGAAGCGTCGGAGCGTGGCGGCGAGCGCGGCCTGCTGAGGCGGAGACATATCGGTGTAGCCGCGTAGATGGTGGTGATGGATCCGGTCGAAGAAGTGTTCCTCGATCGTGAGGACGGACGATTCGGCGTCGAGACCGCCGTAGTAGACACCGTCGGGTACGACGACGACGTTGGCGGCGAACCGGTCTCCGCCTACGTGCGAGCATTCCCAGACCTGATCGGGCCAGCGCTCGGCCAGAGCGCGCGCGACCGGCCGTCCACGCACGGCGCAGCACGGATCGTGGTGACCGTGAGCGCAGACCAAGAGGACGGAGGGGCCACCGGGGTCGCCGGGAGTCTCGAGGGCGGTGACGATCTGTGTCAGATCCTCCTCGCGATCCCACGTTCCCCATTGCTGACGCACCGTGCCCGAGGTCTCGCGGCGGAGCACCGCCCACTGGTCGTGTCCTCCGCGGCGACGACGGCCCGGGCGCTTGACCAGCAGTATGCGTGCGCGAGCCGCCTGCGCGGCGGAGAACACGGCCGTCTTGGTCGCGGCGTCGAGATCGAGCCCCTCGAACCCGTTCACCGGCCATCTGCCCCGATATTCGACGAGGATCCAAACGAATCCGCGTGGGGCCGTGCCGGCCATCGGATCACCCCGCTGTCGGGCACTGTCTGCGCAGAAGAAGCGTTCGGCTGAGGCCACAGTGCACCGTCACTGTTCCGCGGGGACGAGGATCCCTGCGCGCAACAGCCGTTCGACCAGGTCGGTCCCGAGGGTTTTCGTCGGGTGGGATCCGCCGTCGAGCAGGCGCGTGACAGACGGCATTTCATCGTCCGCCACGGTGACGCGGCCGACGCGCGTGACCAGGTGTGAACCTTCCAGACGCGCATACAGCGCGCTGCGGAGTTTCACCGTGGTGTCGGGGCCGAGATCGTGGACGGCGGCGAATTGGGCGAGCGGCCCCAGCGGTGCCGGACGCGCCTGCTCCCGCCGGGCACGATGGAACAGGGAGGTGACGTCCGCGTTGGCAATTGCGGCGATGAGATGCTCACGGACAGCGGTGACCTCATCATTCGGGTCGTCGATGCCCATGGGCAGTGCGCCGCGCATCCCGGGATCGTCGCCGAGCGCAGCGAGTGCCGCTCGGGTCAGATGTTCGGCGAGTGCGTGGCGCGTCCACGTATGGATGCCGACGGTGAGGTGGATCGAGATCTCCCCTCGGGCCTCGGCGGCATGGATCCAGCCTCGCGGCAGATAGAGGCAGTCGCCGGGTTCGAGCACCGTGTCGATGCACGCCGGCTCTGTCGCGGCTCGGGCGACAGCGGGGCGATGATCGGTCCAGGGTTGATTGCGTAGCGGCGCCGGGTGGACGGGCTCGTGGATCACCCACCTCTTCGTTCCCTCGATCTGCACGACGAAGACGTCGTGGACGTCGTAGTGGTGGCTGAACCCCTGGTTCCGAGGTGGAGTGATGTACGCGTTGACCTGGACGGGATGTCCGAGTTCGTCGCTCAGAGCGGTGCCGAACTGCGAGATCGGTTCCCATGTGCGGTGCAGTGCCTGCAGGACGAGGGTGGCACCGTCGGCGAGGTTACGCCAGAGCATCGTGTCGTCGAGTTGGTCGGAGATGGTCGCTCCGACACCACCGGGGGAGGTGAACGACGAGTCCGGCAGTGTCGTCCCGTCCTTGGCGACGCGAAGAAAGGGCGTGCGAAGTCCTCGGCGTGAGATGAGTTCGTCGACCGCCTCGACGGAGAAAAGATCGGCGAATGTGCCGGCGCGACGCGTCAGCAGTGGTGCCCGCCCCCAGATCTCGGACGCGAACTTCTCCCGACCGATGTCGATCAGGCGGGTTTCCAGGACTCCGGCGTCCGTTTCGACGCCGGAGTCCTGGGTGCGGTGCGAGGAGTCCTCACCCTCAGCTGCCTCCGTCGGCTCCGCCATCGGCTCCTCCGTCAGCCCCGCCGTCGGCGCCCTCATCGGCTCCGCCGTCGCCACCGCTGTCGGCGCCCCCGTCGGAACCCCCGTCAGCTCCGCCATCGTGAACGCCCGGGACGCCGGCTGCACCGCCGTCCGCCGGGCCCTCCTCACCTTCGTCCTTGTTCGGATCCTGCTGTGGGTCGGTCATGATTCCTCCCGAGGTCAAAAGGCTTGGGAGCAGCGGTGTTACCGGCTCCCGGAGCCTGCAGCGGTGTATTGTTCGGCCGTTGTCAGCTTATCCCGGCGTATCGGCGGCCACGTCGATTCCGGGATCATCGAACCGTTGTCCCAGACGTTGTAGCCCGCGCACTCGCAGGTGCGGCGCTGCGAAGAAGAAAAGTCGACGCGTTGCTCGCCGATAATCGGGTACAGGAGAGTATGGCTGACGAGAATCCCGACGCGTCCGAGTTCGACCCGCAGAACCCTGATCCCGCGAACACTCCTGGTCTCGAACCCGGAGGCGGGGTGTCGCCCGGAGATACTCCGCCCGCCGAGACTGCTGTGGGCGGTCCGCAACACGAACCGCCGCAGCGCCGCAGTGCCGGGGCCCTCATCGCCATCGCGATCGTGGTGATCGTGGTCCTGGTGGTGGCCGTCGGTCTGATCATCCGAGCAGTCGGGCTGTTCTGAGCGCGCGACGAAACGAAGGTGAAGAGGTAGTTGAAAAGCGAACTGCCTCCCGGTAGTAGAGAGGGGCGTGGACCGGTCGCATCACGCCACGAAGGCGATAGCACGCCGCCGTATCAGTCGACTCGATGCGACGGCGGGTTCGATCGGTCCTCGAGAACGCCATGACGATCATGTCGGTCAGCGTCGTGACAAGACCCTCATGGTCGTCCGAGAGCGAAGTGATCGCCCCGGCGTCGGAGTCCCTGCTCATCTGCGCTGCCAGTTGACCGTCGAGATCGGTGACCAGCGACATCCACCGAGCGTCGAGCTTGTCGTCGTAGTTGACTGCCTGCAGACCGGCGATCAACAACAGGCCACGCAAGGTGCTCGGCTGGCGAACCCCGGCCGACGTCTTCGCCGAGCAGCTACGCTCCCTGCAGTAGCCCGGTGTTGCATCGACCGGTTGAACTCGCCCAGTATACGGCTCTTCGGTTCGAGGAAACCATGTTCCTGCAAGGGATTCGGCCGTCGATAGGGTCGGTGGCCGATGCCTACGATAATGCCCTCGCAGAGACGACGATCGGGCTCTACAAGGCCGAGTGCATCGCCGACGATTCCCCGTTCCGCAAGGGCCCGCTGCGCACTGTCAGTGACGTCGAGGAAGCCACCTCGGCGTGGGTGCACTGGTACAACACCGGCCGGCTCATGCACCGCCTTGGGCGGATCCCACCGGCCGAGTATGGAGCCAAGTACTACGCTGAACACCGTGCCGATCAACCGGTCGCACACAAATGACAATGTGTGCATGAGACTCGGGATGGTTCAGTATCAGGGTTACGTAGACGCTGATGACCATGCCGTGGGTAGCGCTTTTCACCGTCCGATCGACAGATCCGACCGTCGATGCCCAGTAGATTGCGGGTGCCGCTGCGACGCTCGGATACCCTCACCGACCGTCCGACTTCGCTCTGGTCGGGGTGCTGCGGGTCCCGGAGGAACAGACCAGCCCGGGCCGGGCGATCGTGCGCCGCATCGGTTACGCCCTGGCCGCGCTGACCGCGGCGGTGATCGTGGTGTATCTGGGTCGGGACGGCTACCGCGACGTACAGGACAACCCCGTTGCCGCTGTTGGATTGCGTCTACTACGCCACCGTGTCGCTGTCGACCACCGGCTACGGCGACATCACTCCGCTCACCCCGCAGGCGCGGCTGGTAAACATCCTGGTCATCACGCCGCTGCGAGCGTTCTTCCTCATCGCGGCAGGGTCTGGTGACCGTACAGGGCTCGGCCACCAAGTCGGATGTGTTGCACTTGGCCGGGGCCATGTGCTGCGCCAGTCTGGTGCCGATACGGTCGTGGTGTCCGCTGAGACGGGCGGGCCGGTTGCTGGGCCTGGCCCCTGCCACTCCCACGGTGATGGAGATGATCGAGGACCTGTTGACTCCCGAGGATGGGTTCGCCGTCTCTGAACGCGGTGTGGAGCCGCACGTGCTCGGCCTTTCGCCGCGGGAGCTGCCCGTCATCGTGCTCGGGGTCGTCCGTTACGGACGGCTGATCCGGGTGGGTTCTCCCGAGCTCGGCGTCATCGTCGCTGATGACAGATTGCTGTATCTGCGCTTGGTGGCGAACTGACCCCGCCCGGACCAGATCCTGCGGCAACCGCAATGGGAACTTCGATGACGATGCACTGTGCGGTGATGAGACGGGAATCTGGGACCCCGCCGTCCGGCGATCAGGGGCTGAACCGGGTCGACCATAGAGTCGACTGCGCGGCGCGCATCGCCGCGCGGCCGAACCACGAGCTGATCGTTACCTATCGTGCCGGTGACGCGATGGCTTCACTTGCAGATCGGATCGGGACTACCCGGTGCATGCGCTGAAGGGTTTCGTCCCGGTGCGAGGCAATTACAACGGTGCCCGGGTAGTTGGCAAGAACACCGGAGATCGCGTGTTCGGTCTCGGGATCGAGGCTGGCAGTGACTTCGTCGACGAGAAGGATCCGCGGCCGACGAACAAGCGCTCGGGCAAGGACAAGGCGCGCCTGCTGCCCACCGGAGAGAGTGATCCCTCCCTGCCCGATCTCGCTGTCGAGACCGGCCCACCCGTCCGCTTCGACGCGTTCGAGTATCCGGAGAAGTTCGTCATCCGAAACCGGGCCTGCCCCGCGGAGCAGGTTGTCTCGCACGGTGCCATGGAACAGTGTGGTCTCCTGATCCACCAGCGCGACGCTCTGCCGGAGCGCAGAATCGTCAACGTCCTGGAGCGGAACGCGCTCGCCGTGATCGTCGAACAGCTCGATCGTTCCTGACAGGGGTTCCCAGAGCCGTGCGGCCAGCGCGATGATCGTGCTTTTGCCCGCTCCCGAAGCCCCGGTGAGACCGACGTGTTCTCCCGGTTGCACTTCGACAGACCAGCCACATACCGCCATGGCACGGTCATCGTAGGTAAACGACAGGTTCTGGATTCGCAGTCCGAGCGGCCCGTCGGGGATCGCGCGCGGGCAGGGCGGCTCGGAAACAACCGGCTCGCGCCGGAGGACGTCGTGGACGCGTCCGGCGCTGGCCGTGAGGGGATGGAGCTGCGTGAGCGTGGTCGCAGCGTCAGAGACCGCCGAGACACCGGCGAGGGTGAGAGCGACCATCGAGGGGAGCAGCGCAAGCTGCAAGTTTCCGGTCGCGGCGCCGCCCAGCGCTCCGGTCGCATAAGCACCGACAAGGACGACACCGATGATGGTCGTGGTGACGAGCGCTTCGCGGAGTCCGGTAACGAATTGTGTCAGCTTTCCCTGGTGCCGGGTGACGTCGGTAGCCCGCTCCGTCGTGTTAAGGGTGTCAGCGACAACCTTGCTTTCGAGTTCGTAGGAGAGGACTTCTCGGAGCGATCCGAGTGCATCGACGATCTGCGTCGAAAGGTCTGCGCGCAGTCGCTGCTCCGCATCACCCAGCTGCTGGATCCGGTGTCGCGCGACCAGTGCGGTGGCCGCGATGAGTACAGCTCCGGCCAGCATGATCCACGCGGCGGACGGCAGGAAGATGAACGCCGTGGCGAATGAAGAGATGAACACCGTGAGTGATGTGGCGATTTGGGCGAGTGTGTGTGCGTAGAAGAACTCGAGCTTTTCGATGTCGTCCATCGCGACCGCGGCCGCGCGGCCCGAGTGTTCACGACGGCGTCCGGGCACGCTGCGTGCGTACGAGTCGAACAGCGCCATGCGCAGCCGAGCCAGCACCCGGTAGGCAACGGCATGCGAGACGTTCATCTCCTGCCAGGTCAGAACAGCGCGGACCAGCACCAGAACGGTTACAGCAACCCACCACGTCGCGCCGGGGACGGTGCGTTCGACGACCGTATGTCCGATACCCCAGGCGGTGAGAACGCCCAGCGCAGCAAGGACGAGGGCGCTGGCTGTGCCGGTGAGATAGCTGGCGAGCATGCCGCGGTATTCGGGGCGCAGTGCGGGAAGTAGCGCGCGGAACGCATGGAGGGAGCTGCGGATGCTCAAAGAAGTTTCCTTTCCAGCCGGCCGTGCTCGAGCCGGAACTGCTCGTTGACACCGGACAGGCTTTCGGGCCGGTGCGTGATCATCACGACGATCCGATCTGCCGCAGCATGTCGGAGCGTTTCCATTACCTCAGCGGCGCGTGCGGGATCGAGCGCACTGGTGGGCTCGTCGACGAGGAGCACCGGACGCCGTGTCAGCAGGGCGCGTGCGAGCGCGAGACGCTGCCGCTGACCGCCGGACAGGCTCAGGCCGGCTTCGGCGACGCGGCTGTCGAAACCGTACGGTAAGGCCAGAATCTCGTCGAGGATGCCCGCTGCCCGGCACGCGTCCACAAGGTCGGCGTCCGTCGTTTCGCCTGTGACGGTGAGATTGTCGCGGATCGTTCCGCTGAACAGGACGGGGCGTTGCGACACGACGGCGATGTCTCCGGCGCGCAGGGACTTGCCGTCGAGTTCGACTGTGCCCGACTCGGGTGTCAGGAAGCCGAGGAGCACGTCGAACAACGTCGATTTGCCGGCCCCGGACGGACCGATGATCGCCGTGAGTGCGCCCCGATGTGCCGTCATATCCAAACTCTCCAACACCGTGGTGTCGGAGCCTGGGTAGCGGTATCGCAGTCCTCGAGCTTGCAGGCACTGTATGTTCCTGCCGGACCTTCCGTGTTCGACGACACACGTACCCGAACCGTTGTCGGGCGAATCGAACGCGCCCAAGCGGTGCAGGCCGGGCACCGCGGTCAGCCCCAGGAACCCGGCGTGCCAGTAGCGGGACAGGTCACGGATCGGGCGGAACGCTTCCGAGGACAGCAGAAGAATCAGGTAGACCTCGAACGCCGGGGGTTGCCCGGTCGCGGCGTGGACGATCGCCGTCATGACCGCGGCGACGGTACCTGCCTGGATCGCGAAATCCGTTACGCCGGTCTCTGCCAGGGACACTCGCATCACCCGTTCGGTTGCCGTGCGCAGCGCCTCCGATCGCTCGTGCATCCGCTGCCGGGTGCTGGGCACGTCGCCGAGTGCACGCAATGTCGCCATGCCTCGAAGCGACTCGAGCAGGTCCGCGCTCAGTGCTTCATAGGAGTCCCAATGCTCGAGGCCCCGGCGCGACATCATCGTCTTCCACGCAAGCGGTCCTGCCAGAGCCATGACCACGGCGACCGCGACCCACAAACCCGACCAGGGGTTCAGTACCGCGAGAGCAACGACGATGCACGGGCATGCTATGAGGATCAGAGCAACGGCAGGGATGTACTTCGAGACGTACGTGTCCGTCCCATCGATGCCGTCGCTGAGCGCGACGCGAACGGAGCCGTCGCGGGTTCCCGCATCGTGCAACCGTTCTGCGGTCAACGCCGACCGGATTGCTCGATGCCGCAATTCTCGACGAACCAGGCCTCCGAGACGCGCCGAGACCGAATCTTGCGCCACCACCAGCAGCACTCGCGCAACTGCGAGCCCTGTGACAGATGCCAGCGCGATGATCACCGTAGGGCCGGTGCCCTGGAGCGTCGCGGTCAGTGCCCACGCGATCGCGACCGCTTGGCCGACATAACTGGCGAACACCAGCAGAGCAAGCAGCACGCTCCCGGCGAGCAATCCGGAGAAGTGCCTCGCTTCACGCCACAGCTCGCGGACAATCATCATTCGGCCTTCTCCTCCTTATTCTCGACGCCGTCGAGCATTGCCACTGCGTGCATCGTCCAGCTCTCTGCCGCAGCAGGGATTCCGGAGACAGGCCGGCATCTCACTTTCTGGGACAGCGCGGCGTCGTAGCACAGCCGGGCGGCGGCGCGATGGGCATGCCAGAGGGCGTCGTAGATGGTCTCGGCTGAGGCACTCGGGATGATCTTCCATGTCTCGATGCGGTCGGCATGGGCAATCCAGGCCTGGCCTGCGAGTTCGGCGAGGTGTGCGGCGTTGGTGTCGCGGACCGGATTTCTTACGAAGTCGGCAAGTTTCGGTGAGCGTCGCCGCCCAAGAGCATGTCTCCGCTGTGAGGCGATGTCCCAGTTGCTGGGCAGTTCGATGGAGACGAGCGGAATCTCGGGTACGAGGCCCCGAGAGAGCCAGGCGGATGTCTCGGTAGCAGGTGGCACGCCGAGTTGTGCACGGATCTCCGGCCCTGGGCCGAAGACGGTGGGGAAGTCCGTGTCGAGAAGAAAGCGCACCGCCTCCAGCGCATATGCGGCATCGGCGATCCACAGCGGCCACGCGCGGTGCCGGTATCGGCCGAAGCTACGGCCTGGCTGCACACTGAACACCAACCGCGAGCCCGGGGAAGGGCTGCGCGGTAGTTCCCAGCCCGCCGCGGTTTCCCTGGCGTTGTCTCTGCGAAGAAGCTGTCCTTTGTCGTGGTCGTACGCATAGTGGCCTGGATCGAGGCCGTCGGTTCCATCCCCGCCGACAATCACGTGAGTATGCACCGCGTATGTCGCGCCGGCTGACGGGATGGGCCGGCGCGCGATACTTGTGACGCTGCCGTCGTCGCGGAGGTGCCAGTCGCCCGGGTACCACAAGGCGCAGAGCAGCTCTTCGATTCGTCCTTCTGTGGGAACACATGGAGTACCGAATCGGCGCCACGGGTTCATCCGCGGTCCTGGGGGGAGGGGGGCTCCGGGGGTGTGTGCCGTCAATGACATCGCCAGCGTCGGCGGGAGGCCGATGCTGCTACCGGGTTCGTTCGGTGCGGATGGGTGCGCTGGTCGATTCGAGGTGGTCATCGCGGGCCTACATGTGCGGAGGGGGTAGGAGTGAGAAGTCGTTGACGTTGTCTTCCCAGGTCGAGCGCCAGCCGCGATTCTGCGCGGCTGCTCGGAATCTGGGAATGCCGAAGTAGGCGAATGCGGCCGGGGCGTTCGGGACGAGACCGGTGATGAAGGTACGAACGACGCGTAGAGGTGTACGCCGGATGTCAGCGGTGGTCACGTCTCGCGTGAAGATCTGATGCCCGTGCGAGGCGAGCCGTTCGTAGATATCCGCCATCGTGGCCGTCGGCATTTCGTCGATGGCCCGAATCCCGAGTGCGGGGGCTGTGAAGCGTCGAGCGTGGCGGCGGGCCCTCGGATCGAGCCAGACCTGTACGTGAGCGCCGAGGTCGACGACATGCTCGAACTGTTCCCCGGCATCGTCGAGGTAGCGCGCGTCGCTGCGGAAGTCCAGGTAGAGGCCGCGAGCCATGAGCCCCTGTTCGACTGCACGGAACACCCAGCCGTCGGCTGTGGTGCAACCTTGGGTGTAGACCCAGGTATGCACGGCTTCGAGGACGGCCTTGCGTGCGGCCCGGTCCGGATCGAGTGCAGCGGAGAACCCGGCGGCGTAGATCCCTCGTTTCGTGTCGCGGAGGAGAGCCGCGACAGCGGGAGCGAACTCGGAAGGCATGGCGACGAGTGACACCTCGAAGTTGCCCCCGGTGAGATCGTCACGCAGGCCAGGAACACTGTCCGGGTCGATGCCGTATGTCGGCCCGTCGAGGTGCCACCAGACTTCCAGTGCGTCGCGTTCGATGACTTCGAGAACACCTCGGTCCCGGGCATCGTCGGCGCCTTGACCGGTAGCGATCCCTGCATAGTTCAGGTGATGCGTTCGCGGCAGGTGTCGGAATCTCGACTGCCGCCAGTTCAGGTAGATCAATGACGCCGGGATCCAGGCGTGTTCACCGTCCGTGCGTTGACACCGGGTCCACAGCGTGGGAGTGGTTTCCGTCAACGGTGCGTAGGGAAATCGCGATCGCTGGTACTGCCACGACGCAAATGTGGGGAGGTCGTCGAGTGGAAGTGGGGCGTTGTCGTCGGACAGCAGGTCTGCGTATGTAGCGATTCTGAACTGTTCGGTAGGGAGCTCGGCGGGAAGCCAGTTGCCGCAGTACCGTTCGACGCCCTCGGCGATCGCGGCGATCCGCGCAATGTCCGGGTCGTCGAATGACGTGCCGAGCGAGACGCGATCGGCGGGCCATTCCCCGAGCTGGCGAGCATCCGCTACCGACGCGGTCAGTCCCAGGTAGGCGGTGGGGGCGCCGTCGGGGTGTGGAACGGCGCGTACGGATCGGATGACACCGCACTCTGCGTCGACCAGTGACTCGACCGGCAGTGTCGGGAGCTCGTGGACGGTGAGGTCGGTGCTGTGTGAATTCTTGCCGCTGTCTCGGGGGTTCATGGGCGGTCCTTTCTGCTCATGCTGCCGTTCTGCTCTGCTGCCAGCTGCCGCTGTCCGGATCGAAAGCAGAAACGTAACGAGCGGGCTCGAGCCGGCCGAGCCGTGCAGCGAAGGGTGTGTGGGTGCGGAGCCAGCCGTCGATGATGCCCCCGATGCCTCCGCTGTTGTCGAGTTGTTCGCGCGTGTGGGGGTCAGTGAGGTCTGCGGCGAGACGATGCCCCCACGGGCCGGTCACGAGATGACTGTCGCTCGGCCAGGAAGCGGCCAGGCGGCGGGCATCGGCGTCGAAGAAGTCGTGTGCTCCGGTGACGACGAGCAATGGTGAGGTCAGTTCTGCGTAGCGGGTGCGCACGCTGAGGTGCGTCGCAGTCCAGAGACGTTCCCAGCGCTCGAACACGGCTGCCGGCCAGGACCATTCGCGGGCGGCTGAGATCACGCCGATTTGTTCGGTTCGGCGAACGCGGGTGGCGAGCTCGTCAGGGGGCAGCGGCTTCCGCGATCGTGGGCCGATGCCGTGCTCGTGCCACCACGCGATGCGATGGTCGATCTGAGGGGCACCGTCGGGATTCCGTGCCGTCTCTGCCAATCCCAGTGCCGGCACCAGCACGATGATCCCGTCGGGGGCTGATTGCTCGTGCCGCATCGCGCCGTACGCGCCTTCGAGTGCTGCATGTGCAGCGTACGAGGCCCCGAATGCGATGAGCGGTAGACCCGGGAAGTGCGCGCGGAGCTGCGCGATGACCTCGGCGCCGTCGATGGTCTCATGCTGATACGGATCCCATTCGCCGGACGAAAGATACCGTCCGCGTACGTCCTGGATCAGGCAGTGGTATCCGCGGCCTGCCCAGGATCGGCCGGTCTCGGTGTGACGCCGGGCGTCGTACGGGGTGCGGAGCAGGACGATCCCGGCGGCGTCGTCGATCTCCCACAACAGGCCGCCGAGGCGGATGTCGTCCGAGGTCGTCATGGTGTGTAACCGGGGGAGTGGTGGCGGGGTCATGCCGTGGCCTGCGGTTGGTCGGGGAGGTATGGCGGTTCGTATCCGAGGATCGGATGTTCGGTCGTCCTGCCTGTGGCGGGGACGAGTTTCCAGAGCGTGTGGCGGTGGTGTGTCAGCGTCGCCGCTTGTTGCGCCCATGCAAGCGCGACGGTGAGGACTTTGCTCACTGTCATGGCGCGGGCGTAGGTGTCGGGCACCGTGGTGGCACCGGGTGCGTTGTGGATCCACTCGGTCATCGCAGTGGGTGTGAGGCTGGCGGCGATACGTCGCCGTAGCACGTGGTCGGCCGTTGCGTCGCCCGCAGCGAGTGTCAATGGGTCCACGAAACACACGTCGCCTTCTCGGTATGTGCGGAGCCAGGCGACGGACGGGCGACGTTGTGCGTCCAGCAGGCCCCAATGTTGGCGCTCGTTCGGCGAGTCCGCGTATGAGATCACCAGGCTCGGATCGTCGGCGCAGGTTTCGTCGCGGAGAATCGGATCTCTCGAGAGTTCTTGGGTGGTGGCGAAACGCGACGGTGTGGCTCCCCACGTGCGGAGCGCGTCGGCGGTGTCGTCGGCGATCGGTCCCGTTCCGGTAAGGATGACTGCACGTCGCGCTTCGGGCCAGCGTGCCTGCATGTCGGCGGTGTCGCGTTCGGCGACTTCCTCGTTCAGGCGCTGCACGTAGGTGCAGGCAGTCTTGGTCGCTGACGCCGGATCGTGCAGTGCGGGAAGAAGATCGGTCGGCGGGTTCTGGACCTGAAGGAGCGTGCCCGCGGTGGTGCGGAGCGTGACTGTGTTGTCCCTGGAGGCGATCAGATGGCCTGGAGCGCCAGGGAGCGCAACAACGGAAGAATTGGAGGACATCGGCAGCCTTTCGAACGAGCCCGGTCGAGCAGCCCCGGTGGCTGCTCGACCGGGCGTGTGCAGTGTGTGCTGCGAAGGTCAGTCGAACGGGTTCTCGACGAGTGCGTTCGAGTGCGTGGCCGACAGGTGGGCCAGCTGCTCGGTCTCTTCGATCTCGGCGAGGATCTGCTTGTCCATGGGACTTCTCCTTCGTGTGTTCTGTCGGCCGCACCGGATGGCGTGGCCGTGTCCGCGAGGCGAACGACCGGAGCATAATTGAAAACGATTGTCAGAATCAATAGTATGTGGACGCATGAGACCTTCGCAGCTCGTGCTCGTCGATTACCGCGCCGATCGCGTGTACGGCATCAGCGATACGACAGCGACGCTCCACGGGCCCGGGCCCGGGCCCGGGCCCGGGCGCGGGCACGCAGCGGAGCACGCAGGGGTTCTTTCCCTGGGGGGAACATCGGGCGGGCACGCCTTCGCCGATGATCTGCGCGGCGAACTCATTGTGGTGCGACAGGGCGTCGCAGCGACGGTTCCGGTCGCAACGCCTGTGGAACACATCGCAAGTGACCCGAGCGGACGATACGTAGTGGCAACTACAGGCTTCGGTGCCAATTCCGAGCCGTGGAGTGACGTCGTGACAGTCGTCGACCTCGATACGAATACATCCAGGCGGTTCCGCTCACGCATCGGCGAACCCGGCGCGGGCCTCGTCCGCGATCGAGCGACCGGTGAACCGTTCATCGTCCTCCGGCATCGCTCGCCAGGGGCGATTGAGGCGCTCGCGCTCGCGGCAGCGCTCAGGGTCGGTCCCCACGTTCCCGTCCTGCGCGGAGCGATGACCGAGGTCGCGGACGACGGGCATGGCGATGTCGCAGATGCGCGGACCGGAATCTTCGCCACCGCGACGAGCCGAGGTCTCGAGCGCTTCGCGGTGGAAGCGGGCGTTCCTGTGCCACTGGGGATCGTACCGTGGCCGGTACCCGGTCGTGCGTTCTACCTGCGCATGGACTCCGACGCAGGAAAAGCCCTAGGTGTTGTGCGCGGGGGCCCGGCGAACCCGACTGCATGGGCGGAATGGACGAACCACCTCGTCGAGATCGATCTCACCACCGGCCGAACCGCTCACGCATCACTGCCCCCGGGACTTGCCTTTCGCTTCGCGCTGGCACGCACCCGCGCTGCAGTCGCAACGATCCATCCGGACGGCGACCAACTTACGATCTTCGAACGGCAGAGACCGCAGCTACGCATTCACCGGCAGCTGTCACTGCCCGACATGAGTGCCCCTCCGACACCGGGACGCCTGCCCTGGGATCCGGTCGGTGACGCACCGGCGCAACGCAGGGCCGTCGCCCTTGCCCCCGCCGGTGACACTGTTGCCGTCACACGCGGCGGGGACGGCGAACTCCACCTGATCGCCGACCGATCGTTCGAGACCGTCACTGTTCCCACCCCCGTGGACGAGGGGGGCCTGCTGTTCTGGCCGGGAGGCCCTCACGACGGAATGGGCCGCTGAGTCGTGACCTCATCCTCTTTCCCGATCAACGATGCTCTCGATGCCGCGCTCGCACGTTGGGAACAGTACGGCCGCCCCGGCACACCCGACACGGGGTTCGTACTCAGCCGCTTGCCCGGCAGACGCACACGCGGAATCTACGTCGCCGGATCGGAGCAACCGATCTTCGAACCGGACGCGCACATCCTGGCGATGTCGCCGGCGCCTGACGGCCGCCGCATCGCCCTTCAGCTCGCGGAGCGGGCAGACGAAGACGGGGTTCTCGCCGTGCTCGATACCACCTCCGGAAATCTCCGCCACTACAACGACATCCATTGCCGCTACGAACCGATGCAATGGACTCCGGACGCCCGGTCGCTGGCAGTGGTTGCTCGTTCCCCTCAACGGCTCGTGCAGGTCGATGTCGTCCACGACGAAGTCACCGTCGAACCGGTCGCCGGTGATGCACGATGCAGACTCTTCTCTGCCGGCATCCATATGCTTCTCGCCGAGAGTCGACCAGCGAGCCCGACCCGATTGATCCGCCTCGACAACAGTGCGCGTCTCGGTTCCTTCCCATCGATCACGGGCGTATTCGGAATCAACGACGGCGACGTCCTCGTGTATGGGGGCAATGCATTGCACGTGCTCGACGCGCATTCGGGGGTGGAACGATGGCGATGGATGGACCCTGCGGTGCGGCTGACCGCCGTCACCGTCACCGGGGACACGGTTCATGCGAGCGCGGTTCGCGCCGGCGCCAGCGTGCTACTGCGACTCGCACACGGAACCGTGATCGACGAATGGCCCGTGAATAGCGGCGGGTCGGTCGCATCGATCACGGATCTGGGCGCCGACGGCGGCAGAACGTATGTCGTAATCGAAGCACCGGCAGTGCCTCCGCACGTGGTAACCGTCGACGAGCGCACCCGCGGCGGTGGCGCGGCGACGGTCGCCGGAGACTTCGAGACTGTGCGACACGAGTTCGCGGCAGATGATGGGGAGACTTTGACGGTCGTCGTCACCTCTCCGAAAGGGCTCACCGGCCCGGCCCCGACCATTTTGACGTGTTACGGCGGCTTCGGAGTCCCTGATCTTCCCGTCTTCGAACCGACGATTCCCGCGTGGGTGGAGTCCGGGGGCAGATACGCGACAGCACACATCCGTGGCGGTGGGGAGCACGGTGAGCAGTGGCGTCGGGCCGGTTACGGCGCCGGGAAGCGGCGAGGGATCGATGACCTTGCCGACGCTGCTCGTGGTCTGGCCGGCGCAGACTTGACGAACCCCGAATTGCTCGTGCTCGCCGGTGCTTCTCACGGCGGAACCGTGGTGGCGAGTTGCGCTCTCGACCATCGCGGAATATGCACGGGCTTCGCCACCACGGCAGCACCTTTGGATCTGCTCTCCCTCGAGAAGCACCCGCTCGGCCGAATCTGGCTCGACGAGTTCGGTGATACGAGCAGTCCCGAAGGCACGCAGGAACTTCGTGCGATATCACCGCTGCACCGCGCGAAGATGATCGACCCGGAGCACAGGCTGCCGCGATTCCTCGGGATCGTGCTCGCCGAGGACTCGCGCGTGAATCCCGATGACAGCTATGCGTTGGCCTCAGTTCTCCGAGAAGCGGGAGCAGAAGCACTCGTGTGGGAAGCACCGCACGCCGGTCACGGCTCCAATCATCTCGACAGTCTGCACTCGATGGGTTCGGTGCTTCTCAGCTTCGCTGCACACACCACCCGACGCACCCGCTCTTCCGAAGGACGACACGCATGACACCGGATATTTCGACGGCTGCGGCAACGCCGCAGCCGCCCGTTTCCCTCTCAGCTGCGGCCGGTCATGACACAGCCGCTGCCGCGCACGTCCCCCGCCGAAGGGGCGCGCTGGCGGTGCGGATCCTGGTGCCGTCGTTGTCGGTGCTCCTAGTGGTGATGTTCGTGTTGTCCGTGAGCGTGGGGACGATCGCGGTACCTGCGATGGACGCGGTGAAGATCCTTGTCGGACATCTGGTGCCGGGTATGCCGTGGATGACGGACGGCTCGCTGACGACGATGCAGGACAACGCAGTGTGGCAGTTCCGGCTTCCGCGTGCCGTTCTCGCGGCATTGACCGGTGCGTCGCTCGCGCTGGCGGGAGCGCTCATCCAGGCCGTGGCGCACAATGCGCTCGCCGAGCCGTACATCCTCGGAGTCTCGGCGGGTGCCGGCGTCGGGGCCGTGTCGTACATCGTGCTCGGCATCGGGATCGGTTCGCTCGGTATCGGGGCATCAGCGTTCATCGGGGCGGGGATCGCGACGGGTGCGGTGTACCTCCTGGCGTGCAAGGGCGGTCGAATCGCTCCACAACGGCTGATCTTGGCAGGGGTTGCTCTCGGATCGTTGTTCAGCGCAGTCACCAGCTACCTGACGATCTCAACCGATGCACAGAACGTGTACAGCATCATGTTCTTTCTGCTCGGCTCCGTCTCGGCGGCGACGATGCCACAGTTGCTCCTCCCGGTGATCGCGTTGATCGCGGTTGCGATCTTCGCCGCGACCCGTGCGCGTGCGCTCAACGCGTTGCTCGTCGGCGACGACGCGGCCACCTCACTCGGCATCAACGTCAACGGGTTGCGCGCCACGGTCCTCATCGCCGCCGCGCTTCTGACCGGCGCGGTGGTGGCAGTCTCCGGTGGCATCGGGTTCGTGGGCCTGGTCGTGCCGCACGTGGCCCGCATCATCGTCGGCTCCGATCACCGCAAGATGCTGCCGGTCGCAGTCCTGGGGGGAGCGGTGTTCCTCACGACCTGCGACCTGCTGGCACGCACGCTGGTCGCACCTGCGGAAGTCCCTCTCGGAGTACTCACCGCACTGGTCGGCGCCCCGTTCTTCCTGTGGTTGTTGCGCCGCGACCGCGCCAACCGGCTGGGTATGAGCCGATGAGAGTCACCGTCGACCAACTGGGCGCGCGCCGAGGAGACCGGGACATCCTCCGCGACATCAGCTTCGAGGTCCCTTCCGGCACGGTTCTGGGCCTGCTCGGGCCGAACGGCAGCGGGAAATCGACTCTGCTGCGCGCCCTCTCCGGAATCGACATCCCATCAGCAGGGACGGTGCGCTACGACAATGCCTTGCTGGCCGCCCTCACCCGCCGCCAGCTCGCGCAGAGGGTAGCGGTGATGACGCAGGAGCACAGCGAAGAATTCGAGATCCCCGTCCTCGATCTTGTACTTCTCGGACGCATCCCGCACGGGGCGGGCTTCGGACGTGACTCGGACTCGGACATCGCGCTCGCGCTGGGCGCGCTTGCCCAGGTCGGCGCCGGTCACCTCGCATCTCGAGCGTTCTCGGAGCTGTCCGGCGGTGAGCGGCAGCGCGTGCTGTTTGCCCGGGCGCTCACACAGGACACGCCGGTGCTCATTCTCGACGAGCCGACGAATCACCTCGATATTGCCCATCAGCTCGAGCTGCTCGACCTTGTGCGCACGACCGAGCGCACAGTACTTGTCGCCCTCCACGACCTCAACCTCGCGGCTCGCAACTGCGACGCGATCGGTGTGCTCGCAGACGGAGGGCTCATCGCCTACGGAGCCCCCGACGAAGTGCTCGACGTCGACCTCATCCGTTCGGTCTTCCATGTCGAGTCCACCTCGGTCGTCCACCCGCGTACCGGACAACGGCACTTCGTCTTCGACGAGCGCGTACGCACCGCCGACGAAGCCGGTATCACTCTGAGAAAGGAAATCCCCATCCGATGAACTCTCTTTCCAGCAACCCGAGACCAGCGAGTAAAGGCCTGACCGCTGGTGTCGGTCTTCTCGTCCTCGCATCACTTCTGCTCACTGCCTGCGGCACGAGCGTGACATCCATCGGCAGTGGCATTTCCGAAGGCACGCGCGAGACGGTGACGTTCAGCAACTGCGGGCGCGAGCTCACCTTCGAGCAACCGCCCACTCGGGTCGTCGGCATGATGCCGTCCCAGACCGATCTGCTGCTGCGCCTCGGAGCCCAGGACACGCTCGTCGGCCAGGCCCAGGTCAGCACCTCAGAACTCCCTGACGACGTCGCCGGTCGTGCTGCCGACGTCCCTGTGCTCAGCACGGACACGCCTCCGGCTCGTGAGGACCTCCTGACCGTCTCACCGGATCTGGTGGTCTCGCCCACCGAGTACGAGTTCACCGCCGAGCAGGGCTACGCCAGCATCGAACAACTCTCCGAAAACGGCGCCCAGGCCTACGTTGCCACCGGCGGATGCGCGGACCGTCGCTCCAGCGCACAAGTCACCGACCTGTTCATCGACATCGCCAACCTCGGGCAGATCCTCGGAGTTGCCGACGCGGCCGATGCGCTCGCCGAGGGCGCGCAGAACCGCCTCGAGGCCGTCGAAGAGTCGATCAGAGGAGAAGAGCCTGTGACCGTGGCCCAGGTCTGGGTCGAGGGGAACGTTCTCGGTGCGATCGGTGCGGGCATCGAGTACGACATCATCCGCACCGCCGGCGGCGAGAACGTCTTCGACCCGGACGCCCCGGAGTTCGCGGACTTCTTCTCGGCCGAGATCAACCCTGAAGAGATCATCAGCCGCAACCCCGACGCCATTGTGTTCGGCACCACCAGCGACAAGCAGGAACAGCAGGTGCTCGAATACTTGCGCGCCACATTCCCGAACGTCACAGCGGTTCGGGACGGTCTGCTCATCGGCGTCCCACAGAGCGACTTCTATCCCGGCACCATCGGCAACGTCGAGGCGGTCGAAACCATCGCGGAGCGGCTCTACCCGGACGCCTTCCACAGTCAGAGGTAAGGACCTTGACATGACTGTTCAGTCTGCTCGGGAACCGAACGCAGTCGATCGAGCCGGTCTGCGGCGCGGCACCCGTGCGGGTGGGTGCGCCGAAGTCCGAAGCGGTGGCCGCGGGGTCGGCCGGTCTGTCGCTCCGAGCGGAGTGCCTTGACCTTCGACGAAGACATCCCCCCGAGTTCGTGGCCTTGACCGTAGCTACCGGTAAGCCTGGATGCACCGAACCGGCGGAGATAACCAGCGCGTCGTAACAACGAAATGCCCTGTCGCAGTAAAAGAATTGAACTTCTCACAGAATCAATTCGGGCTCTACTGCTCTGAATGTGGATGAGCAGGTGTGTGATATGACGGGGCGGTGGTGCGGGTGTGATGCTGTCGGAGATCGGATGGGGCATCGCGCTGTGCCTGCTGATGCTTGTCAGGGCTGCTCGGATCAGAGGGGCGCGTCGTAGCTCATCGATGCGGTGGTGGGGAACGATCCGATATCCCACCGAGTCCGCGGAATGCCGAGATCCGAGCACCGGCTCCGTCCCAGCAGTAAACGGACGAGACAACATCGAAGGATGGATCCCATGGCACACGTACACACGTACGACGTTTCGACCATGTCGGCCTCACCGTCTCCGACCTCGACGTTGCGACGGCGTTCTTCGCCGGCCTCGGTTTCGAGGTCGAAGGCACCGGCTCTGTGCAGGGCGACTTTCCTGCGACCGTCTGCGGACTCCCCGGCACGCACTGCGAGATCGTGATGCTCCGACCCCCGGACGGAGGGACCCGGCTCGAGCTTTCGCGCTTCATCGCGCCCGACCACCTCCCCGGTTCGCCGACGGCGATGCCGAACGAGCTCGGGATCCGCAATGTGTCGTTCGAGGTCGGCGACCTCCAAGTTGCCGTCGACGCTGTAGCCGAGCAGGGTTACGGGCTCGTCGGGGGTATCGGTGAATACGAGAACAGCGTGCGAATGGCGTACGTGCGGGGACCGGACGGCATCATCGTGTCGTTGTTCGAACAGCTCGGTTGACGCTCGCCCCCGCCGGCGGAGATCGGCATCGAACCTCTCGATGATCGGGCGACCGGCTCAGCTCGTCCCGGCGGCCCCCACTGCATCCAGTTCGGCGCGGAGAGAGGTCGATTCGGTTCTCAGCGTCAGATTTTCAGTCTGAAGCGTCTTCGTCTCGTCGCGCAAGGCGGTGATCTCGTCGCGCAGTGCCGACAGTTCGGCCCGCAGTTCGTCGCCGCGTGCTCGTGCCGCGGTCTCGGCTGCCTGGGCCGTCGCGGCGGTGATGCGCGATTCCTCGAGTCGGCTCCGTAGCTCGGAGGTGCGGTCGCGCTCGGTGGTGAGCTCGGTGTCGAGGCGCTCGCGGGTAGAGACCTCCCGGTCGAGTGCGGCCTGCAGGCGCGCGATCTCGGCTCGCAGGTCGGTGACCTCGACGGTCGCGCGCTCACGCTGGGCTGCTGCCTCGTCGAGTTCGCGTCGCTGCGCGGTGAGGGATTCGTCCTGCTGAACGATCGTCGCACGCAGGTCGCCGACTACCCCTGTGTGCTCGGCGGTCGCGGCCTCGAACTCGTCCTTCCACCGCTGCAGTGTTGCGGCGTGCTCGTCCTTGAGGCGCGTCAGCTCGGCGTGATGCGTCTCTTCGAGTCGGCGCACCTGTTCGGTGTGTGCGGTACGAGCGTCGGCGAGTTCGGCGTCGACGGCGGCCACTGCCGCGTCGGCGTTGTCGCGGTCCTCGAGTGCCTGGGCGAGTTGTTCGCGTAGACGGACGATCTTCGCGTCGGCGTCGGCTTTGACCTTCGCGAGTTCGGCGGCGGACCGCGTCATCTGCGCCTCGAGGGCCTCGGCGGCGGTGAGCTTGTCGACCGCGGTGGTGATCCGTTCGGCGATCGCCGAGTACTGCTCGACGCTGTTGGTTGCGAGGGCGCGTAGGGCAGTGGTGGCGGCCGTGAGCGCGGAGACCGCATCGTCCGGGCTCTCGACGACCGCCGGGGCCGTGCCGGCGGCTTCTTTCTTGGCGCGTTCGCGTTCGCGATAGGCGCGCACACGGTCGGCTGCCGTGGCGTACTTCCGAGGGCGTCCCACCCGGGGTTTGCTCGAGTCCTCCTCGTCGGTGGTCGCTTCGGGAGTGGGGGAGTGTGCGTCGGTCATGGAGGTCCTCGTCGTGGCGCGTCGAAATCCCGGGTCGCAGGTATCGTACCGCATTTAGTTACGCAATTAAGAAACGGTACTGTGATGAAACGAAACGATATGAAACGCTGCGAACTGGGTAGAAACCACACGATGTGGCTTTTCGTAACGAAGAGCGCAGTAGAAACAGCTTGATCTCATCCGTGATCGAGTGTGCGTACTGATCGTCATAATCCCCACTTATGACGATCAGCTGCCGGCGACGGTCGAAAACTGTGCACCCCCCGGATCGGGGACCGGGAAGCCCGCTGAGGAAGGGGCCCCTCGACTGTGGCGCCGGTCACCGACTGTGCGGGGCGGGAGTTGTCGAATGTCTGCTCCAGCCGGCGGATGTAATGAAACACATTGCAGCGCTGGGCAGTCTGAGCTCGCTTGAGCGTGTATCGGCACACCGAAGAGAAGAGGTAATCGAATGGGCTCTGCAGCAATGTTCCTTGCGGATGCTCTCGTCGCCGTCATCACGCAGCTGATCGAGACCGGATCGTCATCCGGATCCTGATCTATCACCGCCGTGGTCGCCCTCCCGCTCGTCACACGGAGAGCGACCACAGGCGCAGGACAGAGGGGGCACAAGGATGAAACACGTCGGAATCCTGGGCCACAGCTGGGAAGGTGCCTCGCTGTGCTGGCGCGAGGTCTGTCAGCACAGCAACCGTCTCGGGCATCCGGCGCATCCGGATGTCACCATGGACTGCATCTCCTTCGAGCACTGCATGCCCGCGTGGGAGCGCGGGGATTACGAAGCGGTGCGCGCCATGCTTGCAACCAGCGTCGATCGTCTGGCCTGGGCCGGCTGCGACTTCTTCGTGTGCCCGGACAACACCGCTCATCTCGCGCTCGAAGCACCCGGTGATCCACTCACGATTCCCGGGCTGCACCTGATCGACATCGTGGCCGACGCAGCGCAGCGTGCCGGGCACCGGCGCGTCGGCATCTCTGGGAACGCGGTTCACGACGATCAGGACCTGGTACACGCGGCGATCTTCGACGAACTGGTGCACGGCATCTTCCGGGACGAGACCCGGACGTCCTTCGTGGACCTCATCGGCAGACTCGCGGACTCTGGATGCGACGCGGTTGCGCTGGTGTGCACCGAGATCCCGCTGTTGGTCTCCCCGGCCGACTCGCCGTTACCGGTACTGGACTCGACACGACTGTCCGGACAGGCGGCCCTCGAAGTGGCTCTCGGAACGCGCGACCTGCCGACCTGGCGCGGCGGACAGTTCCGGTGATAACAGGCAGGTAGCCGCGGCGGGTCGTAGCATCGAGCATATGGTCCTCTTCTACGAGATCGCCCTCGTGATCGCGTCGGTGCTCATCGCGTGGTTCGCGGTGTACGTGCTGTACCGCCTCGTCACCGACGAATCCACCAGCCGGCACTGACGGGTCGCCCGACCGACCGGACACAGGTGGACATGTCGGCCACACTGCCCAGGCTCAGGGAGCCCGGGGTACGTCGGACGTCGGTGCCCCAACTTTGTCGAACACGTTCCGAGTGCCGTACGCGACGGGCATGAGGGCAGACCATGACCGACAGCTCCTTCCGTCCCGAGCGCACCTACCGACCGAGCCGGTGGCGACACATCGAGAGCATCGTGATGAGCGCGCTCACTCGTGCGGGTTTGGTGCCGCACTCCTCTCTGCTGACCACTGCTGCCACCGACGTAGTCGAAGGGACTCCTCGGTAGTGATTTCGGGTAGCGCGCTACGCGTGTGCCTGCTGCCGTTAGTGACCACCATGATCTTCGTCGATTCGATTCGGATCGCGGACGCTCGACACCACCGAGGTACGGTCATGGTTACGAAATACGAAGTCGTCGCAGGCGACACGCTCTCGAAGTTGGCGCAGAGGTTCTACGGTGACGCGACGCTGTTCCCCGTCATCGCCGTTCCGAACGGCATCACCGATCCGGACGAGATCACCGTCGGACAGGAACTGCTCATCCCGTACATCACCGAACGGCACACCGTTGCACCGGACGAGACACTGTCGGGATTGGCGCAACACTTCTACGGCGACGGGACCCTGTTCCCGGTGCTCGCGGCGGCCAACCACATCGCCGACCCGAATGTCATCCAGGTCGGCCGCTCACTGCTGATTCCCGAACTCGGGGACGTGGGGCACCACCGTGGTCGCGGGAGAGACCCTCTGGGAGCTTGCACGCCGCTGGTACGGCGAGGCGCAGCTGTATCCGGTGATCTCGTTCCCGAACCACATCACCGACCCCGACCACGTCGAGGTCGGCCGCGTGCTGATTCGTCCGGGGCTCAACTATCGGCACACCGTCGTCCCTGGCGATACCCTGCGGGCTCTGGCGGAGGACCACTACGGGAACGCGGAGATGTTCGCGATGATTGCGGCTGCCAATCACATCGCTGATCCGAACAGGATCACCGTCGGGCAGGTGCTGTTCTTCCCGAACCTCACCAACTTCTGACCAGAGGGGCCGTGAGGCCGGTGCGGGTCACGTGGCGACGGGGTAGTGGCTCCGAACGGCGATGCGGTTCCACGCGTTCATGACGATCGCAAGCCACGTGACCGCGGAAACCTGCTCGTCACTGAGTGCACCGTTGTCCCACTCGTGACGACCGGGTTCCATGGGGCGTGTGACTTCTTCCGCCAGCGCGAGCGCGGCGCGCTCCTGGTCGGTGAAGTACTGCGACTCCCACCAGGCCGCGACGACCGCGAGACGAGCGGTGGTCTCGCCCTTCTCCAGGGCGTCGCGCGTATGCATACGCAGGCAGAACGCGCATCCGTTGAGCTGCGACGTGCGGATCTTCACCAGTTCGGCGAGCTTCGCATCGAGACCGGCCTGCGAGACGGCCTCCTCGACCTCCTTGTTCAACGCCAGAACGTTCTTGTAGGCGGCCGGGTGCTGCTTACCGAGATTGATGTGCGCCATTGTGGATGTCCTTCCAGCGGGCGACATCGGCCGGAGCGACCGGCCGCTTCATTCTGTCAGCCGCATCCATGCCGGTGGGTGTGGTTCGCGCCGCCGGATCAGTGGGTGCGGTCGTGCTCGTCCTGCGCGGCGACGATCTCGGGCATCGACTCCTCCACGACGTCGATGAGCGTCAGCAGGGGCGCGGTGATGCGGCGTCCGAGGTCGGTGAGCGAGTACTCGACATGCGGAGGGATCGTCCCCAGGACGGCGCGGTGGATCAGGCCGTCGCGTTCGAGGGTCTGCAGGGTCTGCGACAGCATGCGTTCGCTCACGCCGTCGACCCGGCGACGCAGTTCCGAGAACCGGCGCGTGTCGTCGACGAGGGCCGCCAGCACCAGCACACCCCAACGCCCGGTGATGTTCTGCAGCACCGGACGCGACGGGCACTCGCGCGCGAAGACGTCGGCTTCGGGGAGGCGATCGGTGCTCATGAATGCCGAGTATACGGCGGCTATGCGAACGATGGGTACCGGCTCCAATGGTTGCACTTACGAAAAGTAAGTGATGGAATGGTGGCGTTCCCGATCCCGCTCGACCACTTCGAGGAGTCCCATGACCATCGCTGTCACCGGAGCTGCCGGCCACCTCGGCCGCCTGACCATCACCGCTCTCCGCACCCGCGGTATCGCCGCCGGCGACATCGTCGCCGTCGTGCGCGACGCCGCGAAGGCCGCAGACCTGGCGGCCGACGGGGTGCAGGTCCGTGTTGCGGACTACGCCGATGCGGCGTCCCTGCGCGACGCGCTGGCCGGTGTCGACAAGCTGCTTCTCGTCTCCGGCAGCGAAGTGGGGCAGCGACTGCCCCAGCACACCAACATCATCGACGCCGCCCAGGCCACCGGCGTCGCGTTCATCGCCTACACCTCGATCCTGAACGCGGCGACGAGCCCGCTGATCCTCGCCGGCGAACACAAGGCCACCGAGGAACTGCTCGCCGCCTCCGGTATCGACCACGCCCTGCTGCGCAACGGCTGGTACTGGGAGAACTACGACAGCTCGGTCGCCGCTGCCGCTGCCACCGGGGCGCTGTTCGGTTCGGCCGGCACAGGCCGCGTCGCCGGGGCCGCCCGCAAGGACTTCGCCGAAGCGTCCGCCGTGGTCCTCACGACCGAGGGACACGCCGGTGCCGTCTACGAACTCGGCGGTCAGCGACTGACCTACACCGAACTGGCGGAGGTCCTCTCCGACATCGTCGGCGTACCCGTGACCTACAAGGATCTGCCGAAGGAGGGGTACGCGACGATCCTCGAGAACGCCGGTGTGCCCGCACAGTTCGCCGCCGTGCTCGCCGACTCCGACGCGGGCATCGCCGTCGGCGCGCTCGACACCGACAGCGGAGATCTCGAACGCCTCATCGGGCGCCCCGCCACGCCGGCAGCCGAAGCGATCGGTGCCTGACACCCGCTAATCCCGTCGGGTCCGGGCGCGTGATGGCAGGATCGGGACTCGTGAGCTCCGCGAATCTGACCCGTGCCGAAACCGCCGCGCGCGCCCGCGCACTCGACGTGCACTCCTACCGCGTCGAACTCGACCTGCGGGGTGCCGTCGACGCCCGACGCACCGGATTCCCCACGGTCACGACGCTCGAATTCACCGCCTCCACCGACGAGGCCTGGCTCGATTTCATCGGCGACTCCGTCGAGTCGGTGACGATCAACGGTGAGCTCGTGCCCGTCGTCTACGACGGCGCGCGGATCACCATCGGTGGTCTGAAGGAGATCAACGTCGTCACCGTCGTCGCGACCGGCCGGTACAGCCGGTCGGGGGAGGGGCTGCACCGCTTCGTCGACCCCGTCGACGGCGAAACCTATCTCTACACCCAGTACGAACCGGCCGACGCCCGTCGCGTGTTCGCGTGCTTCGAACAGCCGGATCTCAAGGCGCCGTTCACCTTCGTGGTCACCGCCCCGCGCCGCTGGCAGGTGCTCTCGAACGAGGCCGCCGAGCGCACGGTGCAGCGCGACGACACCCAGACCGTGACGTTCGCGCCGACCCAGCCGATCTCCACCTACATCACCGCGATCGTCGCCGGCCCGTACCACCGGGTCGACGCGTCGTGGAGCCGCGACGAGCTGACGGTGCCACTGGGAGTGCTGTGCCGCGCGTCGCTCGCCGAGCATCTCGACGCCGACGAGATCGTCGAGGTCACCCGGCAGGGCATGGACTTCTACACCGAGCACTTCGACTATCCGTATCCGTTCGGCAAGTACGACCAGGTGTTCGTGCCCGAATACAACCTCGGCGCGATGGAGAACCCCGGCTGCGTCACCTTCACCGAGGCGTACGTTTTCCGCGGTGCCGCCACCGCCGCCCAGCATCAGGGTCGCGCGAACACGATCCTCCACGAGATGGCCCACATGTGGTTCGGCGATCTGGTGACCATGAAGTGGTGGGACGACCTGTGGCTGAAGGAGTCGTTCGCCGATTTCATGGGCGCCTTCACCAGCGCTGAGGCCACCAAGTTCACCGACGCGTGGGTGGCCTTCGCGAACCGCCGCAAGGCCTGGGCGTATCTGCAGGACCAGCTGCCCACGACGCATCCGATCGTCGCCGACATCGTCGACCTCGAGGCCGCGAAGCTGAACTTCGACGGCATCACCTACGCCAAGGGCGCGAGCGTGCTCAAGCAGCTCGTGGCCTATGTCGGCCGCGACGCCTTCTTCGAAGGTGCCCGCCGGTACTTCCGCAAGCACGCCTTCGGCAACACCACCCTCGACGATCTGCTCGTCGAACTGTCGAGCACCTCCGGCCGCGACCTGACGTCGTGGGCGCAGGCGTGGCTGCAGACCACCGGCGTATCAACCCTGCATCTCGAGGAGTCCGGGACCGGGTACGAGATCGTGCAGGGCGATCCGCGCCCGCATCGCCTCGCCGTCGGCTGCTACGACTCCGACGACTCCGGCGACCTCGTCCGCACCCACCGCGTCGAGGTCGACCTCGCCGACGAACGCACCCCCGTCGACCTGCCCGAGGCGGCGCTGGTGCTGCTCAACGACGACGACCTCACCTACGCCAAGGTTCGCCTCGACACGCGGTCGCTCGACACGGTCGAGTCCTCCCTGGACCGCGTCCGCGAACCGCTCGCGCGCGGACTGCTGTGGTCGGCGCTGTGGAACGCGACCCGCGACGGGGAACTCGCCGTCGACCGCTATCTGTCGATGGCCGCCGGGTTCGCCCCGTACGAGGCGGACATCGCGCTGCTCACCGCGGTGCTTGCCAACGCGGCCCAGGCCGTCGAACACTATGTGCCGGACTCGGCGCGCACCGATGCGCGGCGTCGCTGGCTCGACGCGGTCTGGGACGGAATGCACGGTGTCGCACCCGGCAGCGACGCCCAGCTGGCATTCGCCCGCGCGCTCGGTGTCGCGGCGAGCGTGGACGACCGGCACGCCGCCGACCTGCGAGCGATCCTGTGCGGCAACCTCGCACCGCCGGAGGGCCTGCGCCTCGACCCCGACCTGCGATGGAGCTGGTGGGCAGCGCTGACCACGACCGGCGACGCCGACGAGGCCGACCTCGACGAGGAACTGCGCAACGACGACACCGCCTCGGGACGCACCGCGCACCTGCGCGCGCTCGCTTCTCGCCCGCGCGCCGAGGTCAAGGCGCACGCGTGGGCGACGATCCTCGCCGACCACAGCCTCACCAACGACCACCTCGACGCGACCATCGCCGGGTTCCGCGCCGGGGAGCGCCGCGACCTGATCTCCGCCTACGACACCGATTACTTCGCGGTGCTCTGTGAGACGTGGACGAGCCGCAGCATCGAGATCGCCCGCCGCATCGTCGTCGGATTGTTTCCCGCGGCCGACAGCCTCGAACCCGTCGACACCTGGCTCGAGGCCCACACCGATGCCCCGGCCGCGCTGCGGCGCCTGGTCATCGAACAGCGCGATCATCTCGCCCGCGACCTGCGTGTCCAGAGGATCAACACGCCGTGACCAGCCCGGATCTGCCCCGTCCCGAGGGGCCCGCGGTCCCGGACACGGTCGCCACCGCGATGCGGCGGCTGCGGGAGAAGGCGACTTCGGAGAACACCCGCGCCGCCCAGATCGGCGACTGGACGATCTTCACCCGCTGGTGCGAACGCACCGGGCACAGTCCGATGCCGGCCACCGCCGAGCAACTGAGCTGGTTCCTCACCGAGAAGGCCGCCGAAGTGCGCCCCGATGGACGCTGGGCGTACGCGCCGTCGACGCTGTCGCGCTGGGTGTCGACCATCAACAAGATGCACGCCCTGGCGGGCCTACCGAAACCCGGTGGGCACGAATCGGTCCGGGACCTGCTGCGCGGCATCCGACGCGACCGGGCCACCCCGCCGGCGCGCCGGACCCCGCTGCTCACCGACGACATCCGCACCATCCTCTCCGCGATGCGCGTCGAGGCGGCCGACGGCGGGTGGGCCGAACGCGTCGCCGAACGTCGCGACGCGGCGCTGCTGCTCATGGGATTGGCCGGGGCGCTGCGCCGCTCGGAGCTCACCGGGCTCGTCGTCTCCGACGTCGTCCCGCACCGCGCCGACGGGCTCTACGTGACGGTCCGCCGGTCCAAGACCGACCGCAGTGCGCGCGGCCGCACGGTCACCCTGCCGTACGGGTCCGATCCGCACACCTGTCCGGTGTGTGCCTATCGACGCTGGCGGGAGGTGCTCGACGCGTGGGACGAGTCCGGACGCGAGGCCGTCGTCGACCTGCTCGGTACCGCCGCGGCCGAACCGGCCGAGCACTGCTGCCGTGGTCTGGCGGCCGGGCGCACGCAGGACGGCGACCGGCCCCTGTTCCGGCCGGTGCACCACAGCGGCGCGGTGGGGACGACCGCGCTGTCGGGGCAGTCCGTGCACTCGATGATCCAGCGCCGCGCCCGCCGCGCCGGATTCAGCGACGACCTCGTCGCCACCCTGGGCGGGCACAGCCTGCGGGCCGGGTTCGTCACCCAGGCGGTGCGCGGCGGCGCGACCACACAGACGATCATGACGCAGACCGGACACGCGGACGAACGGATGGTCGCGCTGTACAGCCGCCACCACGCCGGTCTCGTCGGCAACGCGGTCACCCAACTCGGCCTGTGAACGGATCCGGGTGGATCCGATCCCACTCAGCGACGCCGAACCCACCCGAATCGACGATGGAACCAGCCCAGGCCGTTGCCCGACGCTCGTAGGCTGAGGCGCGACCGACATACGGACAGGAGATCGCGGTGGCACAGACGAAAACGGACGCTCCGACCATCGACGAGTTGCTCACCGAACTCGCTGCACTCGACGATCCGAAGATCCGCGCGGTGAACGAGAAACACGGCGACGACCACGGCGTGAACCTCAGCGCCCTGCGCGCCGTCGCCAAGCGGGTGAAGACGCAGCACGAGCTCGCGCAGCAACTCTGGGCCACCGGCGACACCGCCGCCCGGCTGCTCGCGCTGCTGATCTGCCGCCCGAAGGCGTTCACCGCCGACGAACTCGACACGATGGTCCGTGAGACCGGCACCCCGAAGGTGCACGACTGGTTCGTGAACTACGTCGTGAAGAAGAACCCGCACGCGGAGGAGCTGCGCGGGCGATGGATGACCGATCCAGATCCGATCGTCGCGAGCGCAGGCTGGGCACTCACCGCCGAGCGTGTCGTCAAGAACGCCGACGGCCTCGACCTGTCCGGCCTGCTCGACATCATCGACGCTCAGATGCGCGACGCCCCCGAACGATTGCAGTGGGCGATGAACACGTGCCTGGCGCAGGTCGGCATCGAACACCCCGACCACCGGGCCCGCGCGCTCGACATCGGCGAACGCCTCGAGGTGCTGAAGGACTATCCGACGTCACCGGGCTGCACGTCACCGTACGCGCCGGCCTGGATCGGCGAGATGGTGCAACGGAAGAACGAGGCGAAGGCCACCCAGCCGTAGCTCACGCCACGTCGAGTGTGCGGATCTGCTGCCGGATCTCGTGCCACCCGGTGGTCCTTCCCGTCAGCAGCCGCACCCGGGCGTCGATGTCGTCGCTCACAGGTCCGCGCACCTCACGGATCTCGGTGAAATACGGTTCGAGGTCGAACGGGTCGGCACCGGTGAACAGCACATCGGTGCTCGACTCGTCGGGAAGAGGGAAATAGCCGTACGCGCGGTTGGGCTGTGCGCCGACAGATCCTCGTACGCGCCCGCGGTGCTCGCGGCGATCCGTTCCCCGACGTCGCTGTTGGACATCGGCACCGAGACGGACGGCACGAGCGCGGCGAGCGCCACGCCGATCACCACCCAGCTCGCGGGCGATCAGCGCGACGACCACGACCGCAGCCACCGTCGCCACGATCGCCGGTATCCGCAGCACGAGGACCGACCCGGGCACGACCACCTCGGCGACCCATGCGATCAGCGGCGCGACCGGCGGCTGGTCGGCCGACCCCCAGTCGAGGTGATTGCGGCCCACGGCCAGCATGTACATCTCGTCGAACCAGTATCCGCGGCCACCGGCCACCGCCGTGACCAGGTGTGCGAACGCCACGAGCGCCCGATCACCCCCACCGCGCGGCCTGCGAACGGGATGGATCACCCGCCGCTGCGGTGCTTCGTAATCGACTGTGCGTTCCTGTGCGGTCCTGGCCCAGGGCATTCGCATTCGACTTCCGGTGTCGGATCGTTCCGGTCGGTACCGGGAGTGGGTACCTCCCCGATTGGGTACCGTTCCGAGCGAGGGTACGCGGCAGGCCGGGCCCCGCATGCGCATTCGCGGGAAAGCCCTGGCCGGCGCCGGATATCAGCGACGACGAGGAGAACGATGCAGCTCCCCACCACCGACACCGACTTCGGCACCCTCGACGCGTGGTGGCGGGCCGCGAACTATCTGTCCGTCGGCCAAATCTACCTCATGGACAATCCGCTGCTGCGCGAACCGCTGCGGCCCGAACACATCAAACCGCGGCTGCTCGGACACTGGGGCACCACACCGGGATTGAACTTCGTCTACGCGCACCTCAACCGCGCCATCACCACCCGCGACCTGGACATGATGTACGTCATGGGTCCCGGTCACGGCGGACCCGGACCGGTGGCCGCGGCGTGGCTCGAAGGCACCTACAGCGAGGTCTACCCGGATATCTCCCGCGACGAGGACGGCATGCGGCGCCTGTTCCGCCAGTTCTCGTTCCCCGGCGGCATTCCCAGCCACGTCGCCCCCGAGACCCCCGGATCGATCCACGAGGGCGGTGAACTCGGCTACTCCCTCTCGCATGCCTACGGCGCCGCCTTCGACAATCCCGATCTGATCGTCGCCGCGATCGTCGGCGACGGCGAAGCCGAAACGGGGCCGCTGGCCGCGAGCTGGCATTCGACGAAATTCGTCGACCCGCGCCGCGACGGCGCGGTACTGCCGATCCTGCACCTCAACGGTTTCAAGATCGCCAACCCGACGGTGCTCGCGCGCATCGGCGAGGACGAACTGATCTCGCTGCTGCGTGGCTACGGGCACGAACCGATCGTCGTCGCCGGCGACCATCCCGCCGACATGCATCGGCGCTTCGCCGCCGCCCTCGACGCGGCGCTCGACCGCATCTCCGAGATCCAGCAGACCGCCCGCAGCTCGGGAAACGCGACCCGCCCGGCGTGGCCGATGATCGTGCTCCGGTCCCCGAAGGGCTGGACCGGCCCGGTGGAGGTCGACGACGCCCCGGTCGAGGGCACGTGGCGCGCCCACCAGGTGCCGATCGGTGATCCGCGCAGGAACGACGAGCACCGCCGCCTCCTCGAGGAGTGGCTGCGCAGCTACCGGCCGAAGGAGTTGTTCGACGACGACGGCGTTCCCGTCGCGGCCCTGCGCGACCTCGCGCCCCGTGGCACCCGGCGGATGAGCGCCAACCCGCACGCCAACGGGGGAGCGGTGCTGCGGGATCTGATCTTGCCCGACTTCCGCGACTACGCCGTCGACGTTCCCGAACCGGCCACCGCCACCGGCGAGGCCACCCGCATCCTCGGCACCTTCCTGCGCGACGTCATGCGGCGCAACGCCACGAACTTCCGGATGTTCGCGCCCGACGAGAACAACTCCAACCGCCTCGACGCGGTCCTCGACGCCACCGACCGCACCTGGAACGCGCGCATCGAGCCGGGTGACGACCGGGTCGCCCCCGACGGCCGCGTCATGGAGATCCTGTCCGAACACACCTGCCAGGGCTGGCTCGAGGGGTATCTGCTCACCGGCCGGCACGGATTGTTCTCCAGCTACGAGGCTTTCGCGCACCTGGTCGACTCGATGGTGAACCAGCACGCCAAATGGCTGCTCACCACGAACCGGATCCGCTGGCGCCGCCCCATCCCGTCGCTGAACTACCTGCTCACCTCCCACGTGTGGCGGCAGGACCACAACGGCTTCTCGCACCAGGATCCCGGATTCATCGACCACGTCGTCAACAAGAAACCCGAGGTCGTGCGCGTCTACCTGCCGCCGGACGCCAACACCCTGCTTTCGGTGGCCGATCATTGCTTGCGCACCCGCCAGTACATCAACGTGATCGTCGCCGGGAAGCAACCGGCCGTACAGTTCCTCGATATCGACGACGCGATGACCCACTGCCGCAAGGGCATCGGGATCTGGCAGTGGGCCTCGACCGACCGCGACGTCGAACCGGATGTGGTGCTCGCCTGCGCCGGCGACATCCCCACGATGGAAACCCTCGCAGCCGTCGACATCCTGCACCGCCGCTTCCCCGACCTGCGGATCCGGGTGGTCAACGTCGTCGACCTCATGCGGCTGCAGGACGACCGGGCGCACCCGCACGGGCTGCCGGGCGCGCACTTCGACGCGCTGTTCACCACCGACAAGCCGGTGGTCTTCGCCTACCACGGCTATCCGTGGCTGATCCACCGTCTCGTCTACCGGCGCACCAACCACGAGAACTTCCACGTCCACGGCTACATCGAGGAGGGCACGACCACCACACCGTTCGACATGTGCGTGCTCAACCGCATCGACCGCTACCACCTCGCGCTCGACGTCCTCGACCGCGTCGAGCGGATCCGGCCGATCGCCGGGCACGCCCGCGAGGAACTCGAGAACATCCTCGCCGAACACACCCGCTACGTGCGTACCCACGGCGAGGACATGCCGGTGATCACCGACTGGCACTGGCAGGGCGTCGGAATTGACTGAGCGTCAAACCGATCCGCGGCGGGCCAGTCGCCCGGCGGTGAAGGCGTCGACGTCGACCTCGTTGAGGGAGGTCACCACCAGATCGGCGCCCGCGTCCTCGAGGTCGGCGGCGTCGTCGAAACGGGCGACACCGAGCGCCCACATGCCGCCGGCCTTCGCCGCCCGGATCCCGCTGATCGCGTCCTCGACGACCACGCACGCCTGGGCGGGCACCTCGAGTTCGTCGGCGGCGGTGAGGAACAGTTCCGGGTCGGGTTTGCCGTGGGCGACCGGGCGGCCGGACAGATCCGCGTCGAACCGGTCGAGCAGCGTCTCGCCAGGACGGTCGTGGGCGGGGACCGCCCGCAGGAACAGCCCGGCATTCTTCGACGAGGACGCCGCGGCCACCGCGATCCCCGCCGCCTGCACCGCCGCGACGAAGCGCACCCCGTCGTCGTAGGCGCGGAACCGGCGCTCGTCGATCAACCGCAGCAACCGGGCCTGCTTGCGCTGGGCGTAGTCCACCGCGCGGCGCTCGGCGTCGGGCACCGCGAAGTATTCGAGCGCGGCGCGGGCGCCGTCCATCCGCGGCCGACCCGACAGCACCTGCCGGTACACCGCCGCGGTGAACGCGTCGTCGGTCCAGGAGGTCTCGGGTTGCAGGTCGCGCCAGTCGCCGGTCATCAACTCCGCCAGCGCTTCCCGCCACGCCGTCTCGTGCGGTGAATCGACGAGCACCCCGTCGACGTCGAAGATCACCGCACGGAACCGCGACTGCGTCTCGGGCACGATGTCCTCCTCGCGGTCAGGCAGGGACGGCGGCGAGCCGGAACTCGTGCGACTCGCCGGCGCCGAGCTCGACGAGTTCGCCGTCCACCGCGACCTGCACCGGCACCCGGAAGCCCTCGGTCTCGGCGCGCACCGACAGCTTGTCGCCGTCGATCCGCACCCGCAGGGGAGTGCCGCGGTACCGCATGGAGAACGACACCCCGTCGAGGTGCGAGACGAGCTTGGGCCGGAAGACGAGCACGTCGCCGTACGCGCGGGCACCGACGTAGTAGCGCTGCACCAGATCGAGGGTGCCGCCCATGACCCCCATGTGGATGCCTTCCTTGGTGGTGCCGCCCTGCAGGTCGCTGACATCGCTCTCGAGCGCGAGCTTGAACCGCAGCCACGACGACTGCGGGTCGAAGGTGGCGAGCACACCGGCGAACGTCACGTGACTGAGCGTCGAGCCGTGCGAGGTGCGCTGGTCGTAGTAGTCGACGGTGCGGCGCACGAGGTCGCGATCGTAGGGATAACCGAGCTGCTCGAACACCTGGCGCAACTCGGCATCGTCGAACAGGAAGAACAGCATCACCGTGTCGGCCTGCTTGGCGACCTTGTAGGCATCCGGGTCGCGGCCCTCGGCGCGCAGGATGCGGTCCATCCGACCGATGTTGCCGTACTTCGTGCGGTAGTGCTCCCAGTCGAGTTCCTCGAGATCCTCGTAGCCCTCGAACTGGCTGATCACCCCGTCGTGGTAGGGCACGAACATTCTCCGGCTCATCTCCGACCAGGTGCGCAGTTCCTCGTCCGTGACTCGCAACCGGGCCCGCAGGGCCGTGCGCCGGCTCTTCGACAGCACCTCGAAGACGTCCAGGGCGCGCGCCGCGATCCACGCGACCATCACGTTGGTGTACGCGTTGTTGCGCAGACCGCCCTCGGTGGCTCCCGGATACCGTTCGTGGAATTCGTCCGGGCCCATCACGCCGTGGATCTCGTAGCGGTCCCGGTCGGGGTTGTAGTGCGCGATCGACGCCCAGAACCGCGCGATCTCGAGCATCATCTCGGCGCCGTAGTCGGCGAGGAAGTCGACGTCGTCGGTGGCCTGGTAGTAGTGCCACACGTTGTAGAAGATCGCGGCGCTGACGTGACGCTGGTTCCGGCTCAAGTCCGGATCCCATTGCCCCGACATCGGATTGAGATGCACCGTCTGGGTCTCCTCCGTGCCGTCGCTGCCGCTCTGCCAGGGGAACATCGCGCCGCGGTAACCGGCCTCGCTCGCCGCGGCCTGCGCCTCGCCCAACCGGCGGTAACGGTAGAGGATCAGTCCCTTGGTGATCTCGGGGACCCGCATGTTCAGGAAGGGATAGACGAACATCTCGTCCCAGAACACGTGCCCGCGATAAGCCTCGCCGTTGAGTCCGCGCGCCGGCACTCCCGCGTCGAGGCGCGCGGTGTGCCGTGAGCAGACCTGCAGCACGTGCGAGACGTGCAGACGCAACAGCAACTGCGCGCGCGGCTCCCGCGGCAGCCGGATGTCGCAGATGTCCCACAACTCGTCCCAGGCCGCGACGTGCTCGTCGTACGCCTCGGCGAAATCCGGATAGCGCAACACGTGCCGGCCCGCCGACGCGAGGGGCTCGGTGATCGCGTCGTCGCGGGAGGTGAACATCGCCACCATCTTCTCGATGCGCACCGTCGAGCCCTCGGCGATGTCGAAGGAGAGGACCTGCTGGATGTAGTCCTCCATCTGGTACAGATCGCGGTCGACGAGCATCGCCCCGCACGAGCCCTCCCGGAACACCCGGGTGCGGGCGGCCTGGGCGATGTAGGTGTCGGACTGGCGGATCTGCACCTTCAGCGCGATCGTCTCGGGGCCGTAGGTGCGCGGCGAGACCGGATCGAGGTGCCGTGCCTCGAGATCGCGGTAGCGGGCCACGGCGCGGTTGGAGACCCGGCCGTCGAGGGCGGTGACGATCTCGACCCGCCCCGACCAGTTCTCCGGGGTCAGCGACCATTCGAGCGCCCCCTGGTTCGGATGCTCCATGCTCACGAACCGCCTGCTGCACAGCGACGTCTCGCGGCCGTGCCGATCCCGGAACCGCAGTTCGCGGACCACGGTGGCGGTGCGGATGTCGTAGACGTGCCGGTAGTCGAGGATCTCCACCTGTGCCAGGCGGATCGCCTCGGCGCCGTCGATGCGCAGCTTCAGCACGAGCCAGTTCGGGAGGTTGACCAGATCCTCGTTCAGGACCGGGCTGCCACCCATGATGGTGGTCTCGCGGTTGTAGCAACGATGCGCGTAGGTCCCCGGATAATGGACCTCGCCCATGTCTTCCCACTCGGCGGTGCCGCGTGAACAGAAGTAGCCGTTGCCCGTCGAGGTCAGGGCTTCGCGCAGGGGTTCGTCGTCTGGATCGAAACCGTCGTAGTCGAGGGTGAACTCCGGGTCGTACACGCGAACCTCCTGGCGGGTCGTACTCGACACGAACTGTCCGGCGGTGCTGTCACCCGGCGGCGCTGTCATCTGCCCAGGGCCGACAGGAAACGTTCGACGTCGTCGACCGACGCGAGGACGAACTCGGCGTCGGTGCGGCGTCCGGCCATCTCCGGGTCGTCGGGGCTGCCGACGAGGATCCCGATGCCGCGACCCCGCAACGCCCGGAAGGCGTCCTCGTCGGTGATGTCGTCGCCGAGATAGAGCGGCACGACGTCGTCGGAGGCGAGACCGAGGACCTCGATCAGGTGCAGGACCGCCTTGCCCTTGTTCCAGTCCACGGCCGGTTTGAGTTCGTAGACCATCTTTCCCGGCACCACGGCGAGCCGGTCGGGGTTCTCCTGCAACAGCGTCTCGACGATCGCACCCACCCGGTCGTGCACCTCGGGGGAGGCCTGCCGGTAGTGCACGGCAACCGACGCGCGCTTCGGTTCGATGCCGACACCGTCGAGACCGTCCAGGCGGGTGCGCAGGGTCTCGGTGGTCTCGGTGATCAGATCGGTGAAGTCGGTGAGGACGTCGTGGGCGATCTGCCCGTGGGTGGGGCTCCAGATGTCGAAACCGTGGCTGCCGGCGACGACGAGATCGTCGACCCCCATGAGCTGCTGGACGACGTCGCGGTCGCGGCCGGTGACGATGCACACCGACACGCGGTCGGCGAGTTCACGGACGGTGCGGCGCATGGCATCCGACCACACCGCGTCCTCGGGACGGGCGACGATCGGGGTGAGCACACCGTCGTAGTCGAGGAAGACCGCGGGCCGGCGGCCCGCGAGACGATCGGACAGAGCGGCGCCGTCGAGTGCCGACGGTAGGTCCTCCACGGTGCGCGGCGCGGTCATCTGATCGGTACTCCTGTCGTCGCGGCGACCCGTCATGGTTCGCACCGTACACAAAGATCGAAAGGCTCGGCCGTGGATCCGGGGAGGGGGATCGGCCGGATGCAGCGGTCAGCGGACCGGGCGTCGCCAGTGCTCGTCCGCGGTGAGCCGGGAGCGGACGTGTTCGGCGGCATCGTCGTTGCGGAACGGGCCGGTCAGCAGGTCGGCGTAGACGTGTGAGACGGCGGCACGGCGCAGTCCGCTGCGACGGTCCATCCGTTCGAAGACCACCGGCGACCAGGGGATCGCCACCACGACGTCGCCGCCGTGCTCGACCGGGCGCAGTCCGAGACTGTCGGCGAAGTCGTCGGGGTCATCGGCGTAGACCTCGAGCAGCGTCGGGGCCGCGTAGTCGGTGGCGCCGACGCCGGTCAGCGCGTAGGGGATGTCGATGCGTTCGGCCAGTCGCGCGCGGGTCGCGGTGACGCCCTCGGGGGCGGTGAACCGGCGGACCGCGCACACCTTCCGTTCGGCGGCCCAGGCCCGCAGCATCGGTTCCCAGCGCACCTCGACGATCGGGCCGCGCGGGACCCGGCGCACGAGCTCACGTTCGACGAGCACCTCGACGACGCGGTAGGTCGCGCCGGTGGACGCGCCGGACAGCTTGATCAGTTCCGGGACGGAGATCTCCCCGACGTGATCGGCGAGTGCGCGCACCACGCGGTCGGACGGTTCGCCGGTGAGCACCCCGGACGGGCGGCCCGGGCCGCGCCACGGGTCGGCGTCGGCGCCGCGGTCGCGGACCCACACCGCCGGGCGGTCGGCGACGAGCGAGAGGTTGCCGGTCGCGTCGGCGTAGGAGATGCCGTGCCGGTCGAGCTGGCGGCGCACCGGATCGGACAGATAGTGGGCGCACACGAAGCCGCGGTCGGAGTCGGACAGGTCGGCGGCGATGCGCGCGACGTCGCCGGAGAGCACACCTCGGGAGGCGACCACGGAGAAGGACACGGTGTCGCCGTCGGGGGCGGAGACGAGCATCCGGGTGGGTGCCTCGGGGGAGCGGGGGCGGTCGCTCGACAGCGACCAGCCGAGCGGCAGGCACGCCTCGAGTCGGGCGGTGGCGCGACGGTAGATGTCGATGTACCGCTCGGGGCGGGGACCGATGGTGTTCTCGGGGGCGGGAGCCGACTGTGTCACATTCATCACCGTAGTCACTCTGTGCATGACGGAAAAGAGAAATAATCGAAATCCCATAGGGCGGAACAGCCCCTCTCCCGCACCGCAAACTATGACGCGGCATGCGCTAGTTTCGTGACCATGACCGACATCACCGGGCGCATCGCGTTCGTTCAGGCGACCTGGCACCGCACCATCGTCGAGCAGGCACGTACAGGCTTCACCGAGGAGATCACCCGCCTCGGCGTCTCGCAGGACGCCCTGGACTTCTTCGAGGTCCCCGGCGCCTTCGAGATCCCGCTGCACGCCAAGCGACTGGCGAAGACCGGGCGCTACGATGCGATCGTCGCGGCGGGGCTGGTCGTCGACGGCGGCATCTACCGGCACGACTTCGTCGCCACCGCGGTGATCGACGGCCTGATGCGCGTCCAGCTCGACACCGATGTGCCGGTCTTCTCCGTCGTGCTCACCCCGCACAACTTCCACGAGCACGACGAGCACGTCGAGTACTTCACGCGGCACTTCGTCAAGAAGGGCGCCGAGGCGGCTCGCGCCGTCGACGCCACGGTGCGCTCGCTGCGCGCGCTGCCGACCGGAGACTGAGCCCCGGTCGGCAGCGCGCGTCGGATCAGCGTGCGCTGCCGGAGGGATTCTTCGCCGCCGAGTCCTCGCCGGCCGCTGCCTGGTTCGGAGCCTCGGTGCGCCGACGGTAGGCCGCCCGCGCGGTCTCGTCGGTGTTCAGTGCCAGCGACTGCAGACCGAATGCCGCGGTGATGCGGTGACGGGTCGCTTCCGGCACCGCCTTCCGCGCTCCGAGGATCGCGCCCGCCGTGCGGGGCACGTACCGCAGGCCGGGACGAGCCGTCGCGATCACCTGCACGATCGCGGCGGCGACCTCGTCCGGGCCGATCACGGCGTGCTCGGTCGCGGAGTACACCGTGAGGCCGGGGGCGCCTTCGATGCCCACGACGGAGCCGAGATTGACGATGTGTCCGTAGCCCTGTTCGGTGAACCGCGCCGCGGCCGGCTTCGAACCGAAGATCACACCGCGGACGTTGATGTCGATCTGCCGGTCGGTGACCGTGTCGGTCTCCTCGAGGAACGCGCCGGTGGGCATGATGCCGGCGTTGTTGACGAGCACGTCGATCCCGCCGAACTCCATGTGGGCCAGGCTGAGGAATTCGTCGAAGGATCCTCGGTCGGTGACGTCCAGAGGCCACCGGAACACCGTGGTGCCGAAGCGCGCATCGATCCGGGCGGCGGTGCACGGGATCTTCGGTTACGCCCTGATGAGCTGTGCGACGGTGCGCGACGGCATCGAGGTGGGCACCCGTTTCTTCGATCTCACCTTCGCCTTCTCGCGCGCCGCCCTGGAGTATGCGGGCGACGAAGTCCGCTTCTGCCTCGACGACCGGCACGTGCCGGCGCAGCTGCGGGGCTTCCTGCTGGAGCGCGACGTCCCGGGGATCCTCGCCCATTGGGGTGCGCTGTGGGGGCAGCCGTCCGAGATCCGTCGCATCGAGGTGGCCGAATCGCTCGGTGAGCGGATCGCGCCGGTGTTTCGCGACCGGGGGTTCCTGGTGAAGACGACGGCGTCGACGCATGCGGTGGTAGTGGACGCGCGGGCGTTGGACCGGCCCATGCCGACCACGAGCCCGGAGGCCGCCGCCGTACTGCTGCGGGAGTGCGCGGAACTGCTGCAGCGCAGACAGAACCACGGCGAGCTCGGCGCCCGCGTGCGGGAAGTGCTGCTGCAGCGCAGACAGAACCACGGCGAGCTCGGCGCCCGCGTGCGGGAAGTGCTGCTGCGCCGGGCCGCGGAGGGCCCCACGCAGGACCAGGTGGCCGAGACGCTGGGGGAGGAGGGGGGCCTCGTACCGGGCGATCGTGGCCGAGACGCTGGGGGACGATGGCGGGGGAGCTGCTGGATGCGGGCCTGCCGGTGGAGAGGGTGGCGCACCGTCTGGGCTACGCCGATGCGTCGAGCTTCTCGGTGGCGTTCCAGCGGTGGACCGGCCGGACGCCGGGTGGGCGAGGATGGGAGAGACGCTCGGTCTGAGGCGACTGCGGGACCGGTTCGGGAGCTCTTGGAGATATTCTGAGTAATACGGAAATCATAGAAAATCAGAATCTATCCTCCTTCAGGACCTACTCACCACACAGCGGGGCACCAGCTACCAACCACCAAACTTGCCAGGAGAACGTCGGTGTCAGCGGCTCGATGCCTCAGGGCGTCGAGTCATGGCCAGGGGAACGAGCACACCGAGCAGCGCGGCAGGCAGCAGAAACGCGAGGACCGGGTCGGCGCCGTACACCGGCGTCAGCAGGAGAGGGGAGAAGGCCGCACCGCCGAAGCGGAAGGCCTGCACGACGGACACCGCGCCACCGCGGTTGCCGCCCGGCCCACCGAGCACCGCGGCGTTGACCCCGACGAGGATGAACTGCGAAGCGATACCTGCCAGGAACCACGCGACGCCGAGCACGACGAGCCACGGGACGGTACCGACGACCACCACCAGCGCTGCGCCGCTCACCGTGCCGATGAGCACGATCGCGCGGGCACCGACGCGGTCGATGAGCATCCCGACCGGCCGGGAACTGAGGATGCCGGCGAGTCCGAACACGGTGAGTACCACGCCGCGTTCGGACGGGGACAACCCGAAGTCGTCCTCGACCCGGAAGGCGAGGAGGAATCCGAGTCCGCCGAGCGCACCCCAACCGAGCAATGCGACCAGCCCGATACGCAGGACGCGCGGGGTCAGCGCGTCGCGCAGTCGGACCCGAGTGGTACCGGACGGGTCGTCGCGCACCGATTCGGGCAGGCCGGCGAGCGCCAGGAGCAGCGCGGCGCCGGCAAGCACGACGAACGCCCATCTCCAGCTCACCTCGGCGGCGAGACCGCCGATCAGTGGGGCGACGGTTTGGCCGGCGGCCTGCATCGCCCCGAACAATCCGAGAGCGCGGCCGAGCCTGTCCTTCGGGGTGATAACGGCCAGCGCCGCGAGCAGCAGCGGAGTGGTGAACGCGTTGGCCGCGCCCTGCAGCATGCGGGTGCCGATGAGCACCGAGAAGGTCGGCGCCAGCGCCGCGGCGATCGAGACCGCCGCGTAGACGAGATAGGCGGTGCGCACGGTGCGGACGCGTCCCCACCGTGCGCCGAGCGTGCCGGAGAACAGCATCGCGGCGGCGAACACACCGAGATAGGCGGTGACCGTCGTCGCGGCTGTGCCGGTGGACACACCGGTGTCGGCGCCGATCTCCGGCAGCATCGACACGACGACACTGCCGCCGAAGGGACCGAGGAAGCCGCCCGCGTACAGCGCCGTGCGCTGCAGCGGTTCGCGCAGATCCCTCACTTGTTGAAGCCGCCGGGGCCCCGTCGCCGCAGATAGCGTTCGAACTCGGCGGCGAGGGCGTCGCCGTCGATCTTGGCGATGACCTCGGAGATGTCCTCCTCGGCCTCGGCGTCGCCGCGCTCCTCGAGGGTGCGCACGTACTCGGCGATCTCCTCGTCGTCCTCGATCATGTCGGTGACGGTCTGTTCCCACTCCTCGGCGAGGAGGGGGAGTTCGCCAAGGGGCACCTCGAGGTCGAGGACGTCCTCGACGCGGCGCAGCAGCGCCACGGTGGCCTTGGGGTTCGGCGGGTTGGACACATAGTGGGGGATCGCCGCCCAGAACGACACCGCGGGGATGCCCGCGCGGACGAAGGCGTCCTGCAGCACGCCGGTGATCCCGGTGGGTCCTTCGTAGCGGGAGGTCTGCAGCTTGAAGCGTTCGGCGGCCTCGGAGCTGTAGGCGGTGCCGGTCACCGGGACCGGGCGGGTGTGCGGGGTGTCGGCGAGTAGTGCGCCGAGCAGGACGACGGTGTGGACCTCGAACTCGTCGACGAGTTCGATGATGGCGTCGCAGAAGCTGCGCCAGCGCATGCTCGGCTCGATGCCGTGCAGGAGGACGATGTCGCGGTCGCTGCCGGGCGGGGAGCACAGCGACAGCCGGGTGGTGGGCCAGTCGATCTCGCGGGTGACCCCGTCGACGAGCCGCACCTGCGGCCGGTTGACCTGGTAGTCGTAGTACTCCTCGGAGTCCAGCTCCGCGAACGGCTCGGCGTCCCAGATCAACTCGAGGTGTTCGACGGCGCCGCTGGCGGCGTCGCCGGCGTCGTTCCACCCTTCGAAGGCGGCGACGAGCACCGGATCGCGCAGGACGGGGACGTCCTGGTCCGGGGTCTCGGGAAACTCTGGTGTACTCACTCGTCCAGCCTACGACCCGGCCCGATCCGGGCGCCCACTAGTCTGAAGGGCATGTCCACCCCACTTCATTCTGTCCTGCTCGATGCGCTGAGCCAGCGCGTTGTCATCGGAGACGGGGCGATGGGCACCATGTTGCAGGCCGCGGATCTGTCGCTCGACGACTTCCGCGGTTTGGAGGGGTGCAACGAGATCCTCAACGAATCTCGTCCCGATGTGATCCGGGGGATCCACCGGGCGTACTTCGAGGCCGGCGCCGATGTCGTCTCGACGAACACCTTCGGCTGCAACCTGCCCAACCTCGCCGACTACGACATCGCCGACCGCATCCGTGAGCTGTCCGAGCTCGGTACCCGCCTCGCCCGCGAGGTCGCCGACGAGATGGGTCCCGGCGCCGACGGCATGGCCCGGATGGTGATCGGGTCGATGGGTCCGGGTACGAAGCTGCCCACCCTCGGCCACGCGCCGTTCGCTGCGCTGCGCGACGCCTACGGTGAGGCGGCGCTGGGCATGCTCGACGGTGGTGCCGACGCGATCCTGGTGGAGACCTGTCAGGACCTGTTGCAGGCGAAGGCCGCGATCATCGGTAGCAAGCGGGCGATGGAGCAGGCCGGTCGCCGGATCCCGATCGTTACCCACGTGACAGTGGAGACCACCGGCACGATGCTGCTCGGTTCCGAGATCGGTGCCGCGCTGACCGCCCTCGAGCCGCTCGGCATCGACCTGATCGGGTTGAACTGCGCGACCGGTCCGGCGGAGATGAGCGAGCACCTGCGGTATCTGTCGCAGCACGCGACGATCCCGGTGTCGGTGATGCCGAATGCGGGTCTGCCGGTGCTGGGCGCGAACGGCGCCGAGTACCCGCTGCAGCCGGAGGAGCTCGCCGAGGCCCTGGCAGGTTTCGTCTCCGAGTACGGGTTGACCTTCGTCGGTGGCTGCTGCGGCACCACCCCCGAGCACATCCGGCAGGTTGCGGCGGCGGTGCGGGGGGTGCAGCCGGCGCCGCGCGCCGCGCAGCCGGAGCCGGGTGTGTCGTCGCTGTATACCTCGGTGCCGTTCGAGCAGGACGCGTCGATCCTGATGATCGGTGAGCGGACCAACACGAACGGGTCGAAGGCGTTCCGGGAGGCGATGCTCGCCGCGGACTGGCAGAAGTGCCTGGACATCGCGAAGGATCAGATCCGCGACGGTGCGCACATGCTTGATCTGAACGTCGACTATGTCGGGCGTGACGGGGCGGCGGACATGGCGGAGCTGGCGTCGCGGTTCGCGACGTCGTCGACGTTGCCGATCATGATCGACTCGACGGAGCCGGACGTGATCAAGGCGGGTCTCGAGCATCTCGGTGGTCGGTGTGCGGTGAACTCGGTGAACTACGAGGACGGCGACGGTCCGGGTTCGCGGTTCGAGCGGATCATGGAGCACGTCGTCGAGCACGGCGCGGCGGTGGTCGCGTTGACGATCGACGAGGAGGGCCAGGCCCGCACCGCCGAGCACAAGGTGCGCATCGCCGAGCGGTTGATCGCGGATCTGACCGGTCGGTGGGGGTTGTCGCCGCAGGACATCATCGTCGATGCGTTGACCTTCCCGATCTCGACGGGTCAGGAGGAGGTGCGGCGCGATGCGATCGAGACGATCGAGGCGATCCGCCGCCTCCACGAGACGCATCCGGAGGTGCACTTCACGCTGGGCATCTCGAATGTGTCGTTCGGTCTGAATCCGGCGGCGCGGCAGGTGTTGAACTCGGTGTTCCTGAACGAGTGCACCGCGGCGGGTCTGGATACGGCGATCGTGCACGCGTCGAAGATTCTGCCGATGGCGCGGATCCCGGAGGAACAGCGGCAGGTCGCGCTGGATCTGGTGTACGACCGGCGCAGCGAGGGTTACGACCCGCTGCAGAAGCTGATGGAGCTGTTCGAGGGGGTGTCGGCGGCGTCGGCACGCGAGTCGCGGGCGCAGGAGCTGGCGGCGTTGCCGCTGTTCGAGCGGCTCGAGCGGCGCATCGTCGACGGCGAGCGCAACGGTCTCGAGGACGATCTGACCGAGGCGATGAGGACCACCCCGCCGCTGGCGATCATCAACGACACGCTGCTGTCGGGCATGAAGACTGTCGGTGAGCTGTTCGGGTCGGGTCAGATGCAGTTGCCGTTCGTGCTGCAGTCCGCCGAAGTGATGAAGACCGCGGTGGCGTTCCTCGAGCCGCACATGGAGTCGACGGGCGACGAGGGCAAGGGCCGGATCGTGCTGGCGACGGTCAAGGGCGATGTGCACGACATCGGCAAGAACCTCGTGGACATCATCCTGTCGAACAACGGCTACGAGGTGGTCAACCTCGGCATCAAGCAGCCGATCGCGACGATCCTCGACGCGGCGGTGGACAAGCGCGCCGATGTGATCGGCATGTCGGGTCTGCTGGTGAAGTCGACGGTGGTGATGAAGGAGAACCTCGAGGAGCTCAACTCCCGCGGGGTCGCGGAGCAGTTCCCGGTGTTGCTCGGTGGTGCGGCGCTGACCCGCAGTTACGTCGAGAACGATCTGGCGGAGGTCTACGAGGGCAAGGTGTCCTACGCGCGCGATGCGTTCGAGGGTCTGTCGCTGATGGACCGGGTCATGGCCGAGAAGCGCGGTGAGGGTCCGGCGCCGGACAGTCCGGAGGCGATCGAGGCCGCCCGCAAGGCCGCCGAGCGCAAGGAGCGGCACGAGCGCAGCAAGCGGATCGCGGAGAAGCGCAAGGCCGCGGAAACGCCGGCGGAGATCCCCGAGCGCAGTGACGTCGCGAAGGATCTGCCGGTGCCGACGCCGCCGTTCTGGGGCACCCGGGTGATCAAGGGCATCCCGCTGGCCGACTATGCGGCGCTGGTCGACGAGCGTGCGCTGTTCCTGGGGCAGTGGGGCCTGCGCGGGCAGCGCGGTGGCGACGGCCCGAGCTACGAGGAGCTCGTGGAGACCGAGGGCCGGCCGCGGTTGCGGTACTGGCTGGACCGGTTGGCGACCGAGGGCATCCTGCAGCACGCGGCGGTGGTGTACGGCTACTTCCCGGCGGTGTCCGAGGGTGACGACGTGGTGGTGCTGACCGAGCCGCGCCCGGATGCTCCCGAGCGTTACCGGTTCACCTTCCCGCGGCAGCAGCGTTCGCGGTTCCTGTGCATCGCCGATTTCGTGCGGTCGCGGGAGGATGCGCTCGCGTCGGGCCAGGTGGATGTGTGGCCGTTCCAGTTGGTGACGATGGGGCAGCCGATCGCGGACTTCGCGAACGAGTTGTTCGCGTCGAATTCGTACCGCGACTATCTCGAGGTGCACGGCATCGGTGTGCAGCTGACCGAGGCGCTGGCCGAGTACTGGCATCGGCGGGTGCGGCAGGAGCTGGCGTTCGCCGAGGGCGGCACGGCCGCGGACGAGGATCCGGAGGAGGTCGCGGAGTACTTCAAGCTTGCCTACCGCGGTGCCCGGTTCGCGTTCGGTTACGGCGCGTGCCCGAATCTCGAGGACCGCATCAAACTGGTCGAGCTGCTCGAACCCGAGCGGATCGGGGTGGAGCTGTCGGAGGAGCTGCAGTTGCATCCCGAGCAGTCCACCGATGCGTTCGTGCTGCACCACCCGGAGGCGAAGTACTTCAATGTCTGATCGGGTGGAGGCGCCGCTCGCGGTGCAGACCGGTGCGCTGCGGGCGGTGCTGTGGGACATGGACGGCACCCTGCTCGAATCGGAACGCTTGTGGGACATCGGGATGCACGAGTTGTCGTTGCATCTCGGTGGGCCGATGAGCGACGAGACCCGCATCTCCACGATCGGGGGGCCGATGGATCTGGCGGTGCTGCGCACCTTCGCCGGGTTGGGTCTGGAACCGACCCCGGACGAGGCGGCGGCTGCGGCGGCGTGGCTGACCGACTACATGGGCCGGTTGTTCGCCGACGGGCTCACGTGGCGGCCCGGCGCGCAGGCCGCGCTGCGCACCGTCCGCGAGGCGGGACTGCGGTCGGTGCTGGTGACCAACACCGAGCGGGCGTTGTGTGAGGTGGCCCTCGCGACCCTGGGCCGTGAGCATTTCGATCATTCGGTGTGTGGCGACGAGGTGCCGGCCGGCAAACCCGATCCGGCGCCCTACCGTCGGGCTGCGGAGTTGCTCGGTCTGGATCCGGCGCAGTGTCTGGCGGTGGAGGATTCCCCGACCGGGGCGGCCGCGGCGGATGCGGCCGGGTGCACGGTGCTGGTGGTGCCGTCACTGGTGGATGTGCCCGGCTCGGAGCGGCGGGTGTTCCGGTCCACACTCGAGGGGTTGAGCGCCGAGGATCTGCACGAGCTGCACGGTGCGGGGGTGCCCTGAGGTGGCGGTCCCGAAGATCGTGCTGTTCTACAAGTTCACCCCGTTGCCCGACCCGGAGGCGATCCGGTTGTGGCAGCACACCCTCGCGTCGTCGCTGAGGTTGACCGGGCGGATTCTCATCTCGGAGCACGGCATCAACGGCACCGTCGGCGGTGACATCGCCGACGTGAAGAAGTACGTGCGTGGCTTGCGCGGTTATGCGGCCTTCAAGGACACCGATATCAAGTGGTCCGACGGCACCGGCGACGACTTTCCGCGGCTGTCGGTGAAGGTACGTCCGGAGATCGTGACGTTCGGGGTGCCCGACGAGGTGAAGGTCGACGAGAACGGCATCGTCGACGGCGGCACCCATCTGTCGCCGCACGGCGTGCACGAGCTGGTCGCCGAGCGCGGCGACGAGGTGGTGTTCTTCGACGGCCGCAACCGCTTCGAGGCGCAGATCGGCCGGTTCCGGGATGCGATCGTGCCGGATGTCGCCACGACCCGCGATTTCGTCGCCGAGCTCGACAGCGGACGCTACGACCATCTCAAGAACCGCCCGGTGGTCACCTACTGCACCGGTGGGGTGCGCTGTGAGGTGCTGTCGGCGTTGATGCGCAATCGCGGGTTCGAAGAGGTCTACCAGCTCGACGGAGGCATCGTCCGCTACGGCGAGACCTTCGGAGACGAGGGCCTGTGGGAGGGTTCGCTGTACGTCTTCGACGGGCGGATGAACGTCGAGTTCAGCGCCGAGGCGCCGGTGATCGGCCGCTGCACCCTGTGCGGGACGCCGACCTCGCGGTACCGGAATCATCCGGATCTCCACGGCCGGGAGTTGACTCTGGTGTGCGAGGGCTGCGTCCCGGACCTCGTGGAGGCGTAGACCGGTGCGTGCTGCACCGCTGCCGGTGCGCGACGGGCTCGGCCCCGACCGCATCCGGATGCCCGCCGATGCCGACGCGGCCACGATCGTCGAGTTCCTGCAGGCCGGCCACCCCGAGGAGGACTGGGCGGCGCACATGGGGGCGGGAGAGTTGGTCGACGAGCACGGCCGCCGCGTCGATGCGTGCACGCCGTATCAGCCGACGCGGTTCGTGTACTTCTACCGCGATCCGCCGCCGGAGGTGCCGGTGCCGTTCCCGGTGCGCGTGTTGCATCGGGAGGACGGTCTCGTGGTGGTGGACAAGCCGCATTTCCTGGCGACGATCCCGCGCGGAGCGCACATCCGCGAGTCGGTGGTGGTGCGGTTGCGGCGCGAGCTGGAGTTGCCGCATCTGGTGCCGGTGCACCGGCTCGACCGGATGACCGCCGGGGTGCTGCTGTGCACGACGGATCCGGCATGGCGGCGGCCCTATCAGGAGCTGTTCGAGCGTCAGCGGGTGCGCAAGGTGTACGAGGCGGTCGCCGGTTATCGGTCCGACCTGTCGTTCCCGCAGGTGGTGCGCACGCGGATCGTCAAGCGGCACGGGGAGCCGACGGCCGAGCAGTTCGCCGACGAACCGAATTCGGAGACGCGCATCGAGCTGGTCGAGCGGCGTGGGGAGCTGGCCCGTTACCGGTTGTTCCCGCGCACCGGTCGCACCCACCAGCTGCGGCTGCATCTGGCGTCGTTGGGGGTGCCGATCGTGGGGGACAACTTCTATCCGTGGTTCCGGCGGCGCGCCGCGGACGATTTCACCGATCCGCTGCGGTTGCTGGCGCGGTCGCTGGAGTTCACCGATCCGATCAGCGGGGTGGAGCGGCGGTTCGTCAGCGGGCGGGAACTCGAGTTCTGAGCGAGGGTTGGTGTCCTGGCTGTGGGGCCGGTGGCGGGGCATGAAACAATCGACCCCTGTGAAGACCTTCGATTCCCTGTTCGCCGAGCTGTCCGAACGCGCCGCGACCCGCCCCGAGGGCTCCGGCACCGTCGCCGCCCTGGACGCCGGCGTGCATTTCCAGGGCAAGAAGGTACTCGAAGAGGCCGGTGAGGTGTGGATCGCCGCCGAGTACCAGTCCGACGAGGAACTGTCCGAGGAGATTTCGCAGCTGCTGTACTGGGTGCAGGTGCTGATGGTGGGGCGGGGTCTGAAGCTCGAGGACGTCTACAAGCATCTGTGACGGCCGGTGGCCCGCTGTGCCGGTGCCGCCGTCCGTGCCCCCTGTAGATCCCTTCCTCGCTTCTGCTCGTCGTTCGAAAGGACCCAATCCGTCATGCTGCGCGTCGCAGTCCCCAACAAAGGTTCGCTGTCCGAGTCCGCCGCCGAGATCCTGCAGGAGGCCGGCTACCGTCGGCGCACCGACTCGCGGGATCTGACGGTCATCGACCCGGTCAACGACGTCGAGTTCTTCTTCCTGCGGCCGAAGGACATCGCGATCTACGTCGGTTCCGGCGAGCTGGATCTGGGGATCACCGGCCGCGACCTGGCGATGGATTCGGGGGCTCCGGTCACCGAGCGGTTGTCGCTGGGCTTCGGGTCCTCGCGTTTCCGGTACGCCGCGCCGAAGGGCCGCGACTGGTCGGTCGAGGATCTGCAGGGTCTGCGCATCGCCACCTCGTACGCGAATCTGGTGCGTCGTGATCTCGCCGCCCGCGGCATCGAGGCCGAGGTGATCCGGCTCGACGGTGCGGTGGAAATCTCCATCCAGCTCGGGGTCGCCGACGCGATCGCCGATGTGGTCGGCTCGGGCCGGACGTTGCGGCAGCACGATCTCGTCGCCTTCGGCGAGTCGTTGTGCGATTCGGAGGGTGTGCTGATCGAGCGGGAGGATTCGGATCGCTCGGATCGGGCCCGCAACCAGCTGATCGCCCGTCTCGAGGGTGTGGTCTTCGCGCAGCAGTACGTGATGATCGATTACGACTGCCCGAAGCACCTGCTCGAGCAGGCCGTGCAGGTCACGCCCGGTCTCGAGTCGCCGACGATCTCGCCGTTGGCGAACGAGAATTCGGTGGCGGTGCGGGCGATGGTGCCGCGCAAGGGCCACAACGCGGTGATGGACCGGCTCGCCGAGATCGGTGCCCGCGCGATCCTCGCGTCGAACATCCGCTCGTGCCGGGCGATGCGCGCCCCCGAATAGACGCGCACCGATCCCGCCATCTTCCGGTGCGGTCCCGCTGATCAGCGGGACCGCACCTGCACGTTCTGGGCGATGCGGCCGAGCGCGCCGGTCTCGTCGTAGAGCAGACCGGCGGTCATGCCGACCCCGTCGGGTCCGACGGACATCTCCGCGGCGATCCCCACCCAGTCCTGTTCGCGGAACTCGGGGGCGCGGAACAGGTGCACGGTCAGTTCGGTGTTGAGGAAGGTGTACTCGCGGGGGTCGAGTTTGGATCCGACACCGTTGGCGACGTCGGCGACGCTCATCAACCGGTCGAGCCCGCTGGGGGTTTCGCCTTCCACGAGGGCGATCTCGCTGCGCACCCACGCCGACGACAGGCCGGGAGCGCCGAAGGGGACGATGATGCGCCATTCGACGGTGTCGATGTAGCCGCCCTTCCAGAAGACGTGCGGGGCGGTGGCTTCGAAGTGGTCGGGGGCGGGCAGCGGGGTTTCGGAGGTCCGCGCGACCTGCGGCAGGTCGATGGTTTCGAGGCGCCAGCCGGTGCCGCGCGCCACCGGGCGGTCGGTGCCGTCGGGGGCGGTGGTCCACAATTCGGCGACGACCAGTTCGATGCGGCGACCGGGTCGTTCGATGTGGGTGCGCACCTCGAGGTCGGTGAGGGGGACGGGGCCTAGCAGTTCGACGGTGAGCCGGCTCAGGCGGGTGTCGGGGCGGGGCCGGTGCCGGTCGATGGCGCGGGCGAGCAGCGCCGAGGGTGGGGCGCCGTGCTGCAGGTGCGGTCCCCAGGTGCTGACGGTGTGTTCGGTGGGGCGGAACACCGCGATCTCGACGTCGTCGACCGGGCCGGTGGGGGTGGTCGGCCGGGGGACCGGCACGTAGTAGGCGGCGTCGCTCACTCGGGATTCTCCTGCTGCTCGATGCGGTGGGGCGCGCCCGGTGTCGATTGCGTCGCAACGCCGTCGGCGGGATACGGCGGTGGGGTACCGCCGAACGCCGGGCACAATGCCCGATGATCGCACCACCGGCAGCCGGGACCGGGATTGGGGCGGAAGTCGCCGCTGGCGCGCAACTGCCGGATCGTCGCCCACATCGCCCGCACGATCCGTTCGAAGCGGCGCAGTTCCTCGGGGTCGGGCCGGTAGTGCAGCACCTGACCGTCGCCGAGATACAGCAGCCGCAGCGAGGCCGGGACGATGCCGCGTTGCCGCCACACGATCAGCGCGTAGAACTTCAGCTGGAACAGCGCCGCCCGCTCGCCGCGCGGGGACGGGGCGCGGCCGGTCTTGTAGTCGACGACATGCACCGCACCGGTGGCGTCGACATCGAGGCGGTCGATGATGCCGCGCAGCGGGACGTCGCCGTCGAGGGTGGTCTCCACCCGCAGTTCGCAGCCGTCGGCGGTGACCGCGGTGGGGTCCTCGACGGTGAAGTAGGTGTCCAGCAGCGCGGCGGCCTCGGCGAGGAACCCCGCGTCGTCGGTGTCCACGCCCAGATCGGGGGTGGCGGCGAGGACCCGGGCCAGGGCGTCGGGCAGCAGGGTCTGCGCGGCGGTGGCGGTGCGGGCCGGTCCGTCGAGGCCGAACAACGCTTCGAGGGCGGCGTGCACGACGGTGCCGCGTGCCTGGGCGCGGGTCGGGGGTGCGGTGAGCCGGTCGACGGCCTTGAAGCGGTAGAGCAGCGGGCAGCGGGTGAAGTCGGCGGCCCGGGAGGGGGACAGGGCGACCGGCCGCGTCGTGTCGGTGGGGGGTGTGGGCGCAGCTGTGGTCACACCTGGCAGGCTAGGACGCGGGTCCGACACGGTGCCGGACCCACGTGCCCGATCCCGGGTGCGGGCTGGAACGAAGGTGGACACGGCGATGGCAGTAGGCGGACTCGGGCGCAGCGGACCCTTCCAGGTGGGGGACCGGGTGCAGTTGACCGACGCCAAGGGCCGCAAGTACACCGTGGTGCTCGAACCGGGCAAGGAGTTCCACACCCATCGCGGCGGGATCCTGCACGACGATCTGATCGGCACCGACGAGGGTGTGGTGGTCACCTCCACCAACGGCACCCCCTATCTGGCGTTGCGTCCGCTGCTCGTCGACTATGTGATGTCGATGCCGCGCGGTGCGCAGGTGATCTACCCGAAGGACGCCGCGCAGATCGTGCAGGAGGGCGACATCTTTCCCGGCGCGACGGTGCTCGAGGCCGGCGCCGGTTCCGGCGCGCTGACGTGTTCGCTGCTGCGCGCCGTCGGCGAGAGCGGCCGGGTGATCTCCTACGAGGTGCGCGAGGACCATCTCGAATACGCCGAGCGCAATGTCGACACCTTCTTCGGGCAGCGCCCGGCGAACTGGGCGACGGTGCTCGGGGATCTGGCGGACTACGACGTCGAGAAGTACGGCCGCGTCGACCGGGTGGTGCTGGACATGCTCGCCCCCTGGGATGTGCTCGAGACGGTGAAGAAGGCGCTGGTGCCCGGCGGGGTGCTCATCGTCTATGTGGCGACGACGACGCAGCTGTCGCGGGTGGTCGAGGCGATGCGGGAGCAGACCTGCTGGACCGAGCCGCGTTCGTGGGAGTCGATGGTGCGCGGCTGGCACGTGGTGGGGCTGGCGGTGCGGCCGGAGCATCGGATGCAGGGGCACACGGCGTTCCTGGTCAGTGCCCGGCGCCTGCAGGACGGGGTGCAGACCCCGAAGCCGCAGCGCCGGCCCAGCAAGGGCTGAGCCGACGCCGACCCACAGGGGTTATTCGCAGCTGAGCGTGCCCGCGGCCAGGATCGAGCAGGCGCTCTCGTCGGCGATGACCCAGGTGCCGTCGATCTGCTCGAAGGTCAGCGGCATCGGGGCGCCGCCGTGCGGGCCGGCGACCTCGGTGGTCGCGGTGACGGTGTCGGCGTCGACCGTGGTGATCTCGCCGACGGTGCCGGTGAGCGGGTAGCCGGCGAGCACACCGGTGAACTGATCGAGCACGGCGGTGCGCGCGGTGCCGTTCTCCACGACCGCGGCACGGTCCTCGGTGGTGGCGGCCGGGTCGAAGAACACGTCGATCTGTTCCTGCAGTTGCTCGACGGTGACCGCGGCGGTCACGGTGGTGCTGGTGGTCGTCGTTGCGCTGGTCGTGGCAGCGGTGTCGTCGCCGGCGTCGTCGGAGCTGCAGCCGGTCAGGGCGGTGAGGGCGGCGATCGCGGTGGCGGCGCAGAGTGTGCGAACTGGACGTGGGGTCACGGAGGAGTACCTTTCGAGAGAAACGGTCGACGCACGATATTTAGGGGAGCCTAACAGCGTGCCGGAGGTGCGGCGCCATGGCGCGCCCCACGCGCGACACATGTTCGGAACACGACTGTTTCGTGTCCTCCCCCATGTGGGGCGATGTCCCGGTAGCGTGGAATGACCGACAGTGGAGGGAGTCGCTATGAGCTCGTCAGAGAAGCCGGATGCGGTTGCGGCGGCACGCGAAATCGAAGAGTTGCGCGCAGAGGTGGCGACCTTGCGTCGTCGGCTCGGCGAACCGTCCGATCAGGTACGCGACCTCGAAGCCCGGCTCAAGTCCCTCACGGTCCGCAACGGCAAACTGCTCGAGACCCTCAAGGATGCGCGCCAGCAGCTGATCACGCTGCGCGAGGAGGTCGACCGGCTGGCCCAGCCGCCGAGCGGCTACGGGGTGCTGCTCGAGACGTTCGACGATCAGACCGTCGACGTGTTCACCTCGGGCCGCAAGATGCGGGTCGCGGTGTCCCCGAATCTCGAACTCGACACCTTCCGGCCCGGTCAGACGGTGCGGCTGAACGAGGCGTTGACCGTCGTGGAGGTCGGTGGTTTCGAACGCGTCGGCGAGATCACCACCCTGCGGGAGGTGCTCGCCGACGGCACCCGCGCGCTGGTGGTCGGGCACGCCGACGAGGAACGCATCGTGTGGCTGGCCGCCCCGCTCGCCGCGGCCGCCGCCGACGACAAGACCGATCTGCTCGTCGACGACGAGAACTCGTTCACGCTGCGCCCCGGTGATTCGTTGCTGGTCGACAGCAAGGCCGGCTACGCCTTCGAACGGATCCCCAAGGCCGAGGTCGAGGATCTCGTGCTCGAGGAGGTCCCGGACGTCGGCTACAGCGACATCGGCGGTCTGGGCCGGCAGATCGAGCAGATCCGCGACGCGGTGGAGCTGCCCTTCCTGCACAAGGACCTGTTCCGCGAGTACTCGCTGCGCCCGCCGAAGGGTGTGCTGCTGTACGGCCCGCCCGGTTGCGGTAAGACCCTGATCGCGAAGGCGGTCGCGAACTCGCTGGCGAAGAAGATCGCCGAGGCCCGCGGGGACGATTCGAAGGAAGCGAAGTCGTTCTTCCTGAACATCAAGGGCCCGGAGCTGCTGAACAAGTTCGTCGGTGAGACCGAACGGCACATCCGGTTGATCTTCCAGCGGGCCCGGGAGAAGGCGTCCGAGGGCACCCCGGTGATCGTGTTCTTCGACGAGATGGATTCGATCTTCCGCACCCGCGGTTCCGGTGTGTCCTCCGATGTGGAGACCACGGTGGTGCCGCAGCTGCTCGCCGAGATCGACGGTGTCGAAGGGCTCGAGAACGTCATCGTCATCGGCGCGTCGAACCGTGAGGACATGATCGACCCGGCGATCCTGCGGCCCGGCCGCCTCGACGTGAAGATCAAGATCGAGCGTCCGGACGCGGAGGCCGCGCAGGACATCTTCTCGAAGTACCTGACCGAGAGCCTGCCGGTGCACGCCGACGATCTCGCCGAATTCGGCGGCGATCGGGTCGCGTGCGTGCGGGCGATGATCGAGCGGGTCGTCGAGCGGATGTACGCCGAGTCCGAGGACAACCGTTTCCTCGAGGTCACCTACGCCAACGGCGACAAGGAGGTCCTGTACTTCAAGGACTTCAACTCCGGCGCGATGATCCAGAACATCGTCGACCGGGCGAAGAAGTATGCGATCAAGTCGGTGCTCGAGACCGGGGCGCCCGGTCTGCGGGTGCAGCACCTGCTCGATTCGATCGTCGACGAGTTCGCCGAGAACGAGGACCTGCCCAACACCACGAATCCGGACGACTGGGCCCGGATCTCGGGGAAGAAGGGCGAGCGGATCGTGTACATCCGCACCCTGGTCACCGGCAAGAACGCCAGCGCGAGCCGCGCGATCGACACCGAGTCGAACACCGGCCAGTACCTGTAGGAATCGACCCGCGACAATCGATCCGCGACGGCCGCGCCTTCCCTCCTCCGGAAGGTCCGGCCGTCGCGGCCTATCCAGGGGGAGGACCGACCGTGCCGTTGCCGCGCACCCTGGCCCGGTTCAACAAGATCGTCACCAACCGGGTCACCACCCCGTTCGCGCAGCTGCTGCCGGGCACCGCGGTGGTCGAGCATCGCGGGCGCCGCTCGGGCCGGGTGGCGCTGCAGGCGATCGGGGCGCACGGCTATCTGGACTGCACCCCGCAGCCGCACCGCTGACCGGTGGCGAGGCTGGTCACGACCGTGAGCGTCCGGATCGCCTAGGCTCGAGGGCATGCAGCGGATCATCGGTATCGAGGTCGAGTACGGGATCTCCTCACCCAACGAGCCATCGGCGAACCCGATCCTGACCTCCACGCAGGCGGTGCTGGCCTACGCGGCCGCCGAAGGGGTGCCGCGCGCCCGCCGCACCCGCTGGGACTACGAGGTCGAATCGCCCCTGCGCGACGCGCGGGGCTTCGATCTGGGGCGGTTCAACGGCCCGGCCCCGGTCATCGACGCCGACGAGGTCGGTGCCGCGAACATGATCCTCACCAACGGGGCGCGCCTGTACGTCGACCACGCCCACCCCGAATACTCCGCCCCGGAGGTCGCCGACCCCCTCGACGCGGTGATCTGGGACAAGGCCGGGGAACGGGTGATGGAGGCCGCCGCCCGGCACGCGTCGAGTGTGCCCGGCGCGCCGCGACTGCAGCTGTACAAGAACAATGTCGACGGCAAGGGCGCCTCCTACGGCACCCACGAGAACTACCTGATGGACCGCGAGACCCCGTTCTCCGCGGTGGTCGCGGGCCTGACCCCGTTCTTCGTCTCCCGGCAGGTCATCACCGGCTCCGGCCGGGTCGGGATCGGCCAGTCCGGTGACGAGCCCGGTTTCCAGCTCTCGCAGCGCGCCGACTACATCGAGGTCGAGGTCGGTCTCGAGACCACCCTCAAGCGCGGCATCATCAACACCCGCGACGAGCCGCACGCCGACGCCGACAAGTACCGGCGCCTGCACGTGATCATCGGCGATGCGAATCTGGCGGAGATGTCCACCTACCTCAAGGTCGGCACCACCGCGCTCGTGCTCGACCTGATCGAGGCCGGCATCGACCTGTCGGATCTGCAGCTCGCCCGCCCGGTCACCGCGGTGCACCACATCAGCCACGACCCGTCGCTGCGCAAGACCGTCGCGCTCGCCGACGGCCGGGAGCTGACAGGTCTGGCGCTGCAGCGGATCTACCACGAGCGGGTCGCGAAGTTCCACGACGGCACCGAGGACAAGCGGATCCTCGACATCCTCGACAAGTGGGCGATGGTGCTCGATCTGCTCGAACGCGACCCGATGGAATGCGCCGACCTGCTGGACTGGCCCGCGAAGCTGCGGCTGCTCGAGGGCTTCCGCAACCGCGAGGGACTGTCCTGGTCGGCGCCGCGCCTGCACATGGTCGACCTGCAGTACTCGGATGTGCGCCTGGACAAGGGCCTGTACAACCGCCTCGTGGCCCGCGGGTCGATGCAGCGGCTGGTGTCCGAGCAGCAGGTCCTCGATGCGGTGCACACCCCGCCTTCGGACACCCGCGCCTACTTCCGCGGTGAGTGCCTGCGCCGTTTCGGTGCCGATATCGCGGCGGCGAGCTGGGATTCGGTGATCTTCGATCTCGGTCGCGAATCGTTGGTGCGCATCCCGACGCTCGAGCCGCTGCGTGGCAGCCGCGCGCATGTCGGGGAGCTGCTCGAGACTGCGCAGTCGGCGGCGGAACTGGTCGATCAGCTCACTCACTGACCACCCCTCCCGGCGGAGGGCGGTGGCCGGATCACAGGCCGCGAGTACGCGTGTCGCCACCGGTGGACTGGTTCGCTGGGTAGGGTAGGAGTTCGAAGCAGCGGTGACCACACCGATCGTCGACCGGTGACGGTTCCGCGCCGAGTACAGGAGGAGGTCGGCGGCTATGGCACAGGAGCAGACCACACGCGGTGGCGGCGGAGACGACGACGAGGTCGTCGGTGACGGCGGTGCCGGTCAGGAGCGTCGCGAGAAGCTCGCCTCGGACACCGACGATCTTCTCGACGAGATCGACGACGTGCTCGAGGAGAACGCAGAGGACTTCGTGCGGGCATATGTGCAGAAAGGTGGCCAGTGACAGCCGAACGATCCTCTCTTCCCTACCGCGAGGTGCAGCCGAAGCTGCACCTCGCGTCGCCCTTGTCGTCGTTCTCCGACCACCTGCGGATGCACGCCCCGGAGATGCTGCCGGAGAACCGGTTCCGATTCGAACGAGGTGACCACGTGGACCTCGCCCCGCACGGCACCACCATCGTGGCGCTGACCTTCGACGGGGGTGTGCTCATCGCCGGCGACCGGCGCGCGACCATGGGCAACCTGATCGCCTCCCGCGATGTCGACAAGGTGTTCATCACCGACAACTATTCGGCGGCCGGCATCGCCGGCACCGCGGGTCTGGCGATCGAGCTCGTGCGACTGTTCGCGGTCGAACTCGAGCACTACGAGAAGATCGAAGGTGTGCCGCTGACCTTCGACGGCAAGGCCAATCGGCTGTCGTCGATGGTGCGCGGCAATCTCGGTGCGGCCATGCAGGGCTTGGCCGTGGTGCCGTTGCTGGTCGGTTTCGACCTCGACGCGTCCGATGCGCACCGCGCCGGGCGGATCGTGTCCTACGACGTGGTCGGGGGCCGCTACGAGGAACGCGCCGGCTATCACGCGGTCGGCTCCGGATCGTTGTTCGCCCGCTCGTCGCTCAAGAAGCTCTACCGCGCCGATGCCGACGAGCAGAGCGCGCTGCGCAGCGCCGTCGAGGCGCTGTACGACGCGGCCGACGACGACACCGCCACCGGCGGTCCCGACACCACCCGCGGGATCTACCCGACGGCAGTGGTGATCACCGCGGCCGGGGCCGTGGCCGTCGCGGAGGAAACCCTGTCCGAGCTGGCCCGCACCATCGTGGCCGACCGCACCGCAGGAGATGCCCGGTGACACTTCCGTACTATGCGTCCGCCGAGCAGATCATGCGCGATCGCTCGGAGCTGGCCCGTAAGGGCATCGCCCGCGGCCGGTCGGTGATCGCGTTGACCTACGCCGACGGTGTGCTGCTGGTGGCGGAGAATCCGTCGAAGGCGCTGCACAAGATCAGCGAACTGTACGACCGGGTCGGTTTCGCGGCCGTCGGCAAGTACAACGAGTTCGAGAATCTGCGGCGCGCCGGGATCATGCACGCCGACATGCGCGGCTACTCCTACGACCGGCGGGACGTGACCGGGCGGGCACTGGCGAACGCCTACGCGCAGACCCTCGGCACCATCTTCACCGAGCAGCCCAAGCCGTACGAGGTGGAGATCTGCGTCGCCGAGGTCGGGCGCGCCGACACCGACGACGGCCCGCAGCTGTACCGCATCACCTACGACGGCTCGATCGTCGACGAACCGCAGTTCGTGGTGATGGGCGGCAACACCGAACCGATCATCACCGCGCTGCGCTCGTCGTACAAGCCGGGTCTGCCGCTCGACGAGGCGGTCGCCGTGGCGGTGACCGCGCTGCAGCAGCCCGCCACCGCCGACGCGGCGCCGCGGGTGCTCGGCCGCGGGGAACTCGAGGTCGCGGTGCTCGAGAAGCAGCGGCCGCGCCGTGCCTTCCGGCGCATCTCGGGGGCGGCGCTCGACGCGCTGCTGCCCAGCAGTTCTGCTCAGGCGGCGCCGTCGGAGGCGCCCGAGTCGGGGTCCGACACCGCTTCCGGGTCCGACACCGCGACCGGTTCGGAGACCGAGTCCGGTCCCGACGCGGGCTGATCCACCGCGAGCCGATAGACCGTCAACGCCGACGGCACCACCTCGAACGCGAAACCGGTGCCGTCGGCGAGGACCTCCCCGTCGGTGGCCAACGCCACCGGATCCCCGATGACCTCCACCGTCAGGCCCGGGCTGTGCCGCTGCCGATACATCGGTGACGCGCCGAGGGTGCCGGTCGCCGCAGCGAGGAGCAGCCGCAACCGCGAGAACCGGCTCTCGGCCGGCAGATACCGCACGTCGAGGGTGCCGGGATCCAGATGCGCCCGGGACATCGGCACCTGATCTGCCGGGGTGTAGCGGCCGTTGCCGACGAACAGCAACCACACCGCCCGCCCCGCCCCGTCGATGCGGACCGGCATCGGGCTCGCCGTGCGCAGCACCGCGAGCATCGCCAACCCCGCCGCCGGCCACTTGCCGATCCGCGGTTCCCAGTGCTGCCGCAACCGCACCGCATCCGGATAGCCACCGAGGCTGGCGGTGTTGACGAACCGCCGCACCGTGCGCCCGTCCGGCCCGGTCACCGTCACCTGCCCGAGCCCGACGGCCACCGCCTGCCCGGCGGTGACCGCCCGCACCGTCTCCTCCAGATCCACCACGCCGAGATCGAGCGCGAAATGGTTGAGGGTGCCGCCGGGGAACACCGCCACCGGCAGCCGCGCGTCGACGGCGACGTCGAGCACCGCCGCGACGGTGCCGTCCCCGCCGCACACCCCCACCGCCTGCGGCCGATATTCGGTCAGCAGACGTTCCGACTGCTCCGCCGGATCACCGTCGGGATCCAGATCGACGCGACGCACCCTCGGCAGCGCGGCGGTGACCCGCGCGGCGATCTCCTCGGCGGTCCCGGCATCGCGGTTGACCACCAGCAGCATTCCGTCGCCGCCGGGCAGGGCGGGCGCGGCCGCCGCGACCTGCACGGTCGCCGGTTCGCGGCTGCGCACCGCCCACCAGCGGCGCGTCGACCACGCCACCGTCGCCCCGACCGCGGCGCCGACGACGACGTCGCCGGGCCAGTGCACGCCGGTGTGCACCCGCGAATAGGCCACCGCCGCGGCCAGCGGCGCCAGAACCGCCCCAGTCGCAGGGGATTCGAGCACCACCCCGGTCGCGAACGCCGCCGCCGACGCGGCGTGCCCGGACGGGAACGACGACGAGCGGGGGATCGGCACCGTGCGGCGCCGAAACTTCGGGTCGGTGCGCGCCGGGGGCCGGCGGCGCGGCAACAGCGGTTTGAGCAGCCCGTTGGTCAAGGCGCTGGCCCCGGCCACCGACAGCAGACCCCGCACCGCCCCGCGGCGGGCGTGACCGCCGGCGGTGGCGCACACCGCGGCGCACGCCACCCACAGCACACTGTGGTTGGCGGCGCGTCCGAGGTCGCGCAGCAGCGGGTCGGCGGGGGACGCGCGCAGCGCCCCGGAGCGCTCGAACAGGGCCCGGTCGGCGGTGCGGTAACGCTCGGGAACGATCACACCTCGACCGTAGATGTCGTTGCGACCCATGGGGGTCGGGTTCGCGCGGTACTGTCGAAGTGTGCAGCGACGAATCATGGGTATCGAGACGGAGTTCGGCGTCACGTGTACCTTCCACGGGCATCGTCGGTTGAGCCCCGACGAGGTGGCCCGCTATCTGTTCCGCCGGGTGGTGTCCTGGGGGCGCAGTTCGAACGTCTTCCTGCGGAACGGGGCGCGACTGTATCTCGATGTCGGCTCGCACCCCGAGTACGCCACCGCCGAGTGCGACGACCTGCTCCAGCTCGTCGAGCACGACCATGCCGGTGAGCGGGTCCTCGAGGAACTGCTCATCGACGCCGAGCAGCGTCTGGCCGAGGAAGGCATCGGCGGCGACATCTTCCTGTTCAAGAACAACACCGACTCGGCGGGCAACTCCTACGGCTGCCACGAGAACTATCTCGTCGCCCGCGTCGGCGAGTTCTCCCGCATCTCCGATGTGCTGCTGCCCTTCCTGGTGACCCGCCAGCTGATCTGCGGCGCCGGGAAGGTGCTGCAGACCCCCAAGGCCGCCACCTTCTGCCTGTCGCAACGCGCCGAGCACATCTGGGAGGGCGTCTCGTCGGCGACCACCCGGTCGCGGCCGATCATCAACACCCGCGACGAACCGCACGCCGACGCCGAGAAGTACCGGCGCCTGCACGTGATCGTCGGGGACTCGAACATGTCCGAGACCACCACCATGCTCAAGGTGGGGTCGGCGGCGCTGGTGCTCGAGATGATCGAGGCCGGGGTGCCGTTCCGGGACTTCGCGCTCGACAACCCGATCCGCGCCATCCGCGAGGTCTCCCACGACCTGACGGGCCGGCGCCCGGTGCGCCTGGCCGGCGGCCGGCAGGCCAGCGCCCTGGACATCCAGCGCGAATACCACGCGCGGGCGGTGGAATATCTGCACCAGCGCGAACCCGACCCGCACGTCGCGCAGGTGGTGGACCTGTGGGGCCGCGTCCTCGACGCCGTCGAATCGCAGGACTTCGCGAAGGTCGACACCGAGATCGACTGGGTGATCAAGCGCAAGCTGTTCCAGCGCTACCAGGACCGCTACAACATGGAGCTGTCCGACCCGAAGATCGCCCAGCTCGACCTGGCCTATCACGACATCAAACGCGGACGCGGTGTGTTCGACCTGCTGCAACGCAAGGGACTGGCGGCGCGGGTGACCGACGACGAGTCCGTCGACGCCGCGGTGAACACCCCGCCGCAGACCACCCGCGCGAAGCTGCGCGGTGATTTCATCGCCGCCGCGCAGGCCGCGGGCCGCGATTTCACCGTCGACTGGGTGCATCTGAAGCTCAACGACCAGGCGCAGCGCACCGTGTTGTGCAAGGACCCGTTCCGGTCCGTGGACGAACGCGTCGAACGGCTCATCGCCTCCATGTGAGTACCGCCGTCCATCGGAGCGGACCGTCCGGTCCGCTCCGATGGACGGTGATGCGGTGCCGGCGGCGCGCGGGCACTAGGGTTGGCGCGTGGCGATCTCGAAAGTCGAACGGCTGGTGAACCTGGTCATCGCGCTGCTGTCCACCCGACAGTTCGTGACCGCGGAGAAGATCCGTGCCTCGGTGGCCGGCTACTCCGAATGCGCGAGCGACGAGGCGTTCAGCCGCATGTTCGAGCGGGACAAGAACGAACTGCGCGATCTCGGGGTGCCCCTCGAGACGGGCCGGCCGTCGCGGTCGTCGACGGTGGAGGGCTACCGCATCAACCGCGACGCCTACGAACTGCCCGAGATCGACCTCACCCGCGAGGAGACCGCCGCCGTGGCCGTCGCCGCCGCGCTGTGGGAATCGCCGGAGCTGACCGCCGCCGCGCAGGGCGCGGTGCTCAAGCTGCGCGCCGCCGGGATCCGTGTCGACTCCGACGGCGGGGAGGTCGTCGCGCCGCTGCCGCCGCGCGCCCGCGGTTCCGAACCCGCGTTGACGGCGTTGCTCGCCGCGATCGACGCGCGCCGCGCGGTGCGGTTCACCCACCGCAGTTCCCCCACCGAGCCGTGGTCGACGCGCACCGTCGAACCGTGGGGTGTGGTCACCGTGCACGGCCGCTGGTATCTCGTCGGCCACGACCGCGACCGCGACGCCGTGCGCACCTTCCGGCTCTCGCGCATCGGCGACGAGATCACCGCGATCGGCCCAGAGGGGGCGGTGCAGATCCCGGAGGGCGTGGATCTGCGGGGGCGGGTGCTCGCCGCGACCTCCCCGGCGGAGGTCAGCGGATCGGCACGCCTGTGGGTGGCCGATGGACGCGCGTGGGAGCTACGCCGGCTCGGACGGACCGGCGCGGCACGGCGGATCGGAGACCGCGACGGGGTGGAACTCGAGGTGCCGGTGCGCTCGTGGGAATGGATCGCCCGGATCGTCGCCGGGCAGGGCGCGGACGCGTTGGTGCTCGACCCACCGGAGTTACGGGCCGAGGTGCACCGCATCCTCGAACAGGCGGTCACGGATGCGGGGGAGGAGGAGCGATGAGCACACGACTGTCGGCGCGACTGGGACGACTGCTCAATCTCGTGCCCTACTTCCTGGCGCACCCGGGGATCAGCGCGGCCGAGGCCGCCCGCGATCTCGGGGTCACCCCCAAGCAGGTGATGGACGATCTGAACCAGCTGTGGGTGTGCGGCCTGCCCGGCTACGGACCCGGTGATCTGATCGACCTGTCGTTCTCCGAGGACAGCATCGTGGTGACCTTCACCGCCGGCATCGAACGACCCCTGCGGCTGACCTCCACCGAGGCCACCGCGCTGCTCGTGGCGCTGCGGTCGCTGCAGGAGATGCCCGGCGTCGTCGACCCGTCCGCGGCGCAGTCGGCGATCGCGAAGATCGAGGCGGCCGCCGGGACCGCCGCGCTGCCCGCCGACACCGCCACCACCGACACCGCCACCGCGGCGACTGCCGAGCCTGATCCGGAGGCAGCCGGGGACTCCGACGCCGCCGGACAGGTGCGGGCCGCGGTGCGCGACGGGCGCGCCGTGCACCTGACCTACTATTCGGCTTCCCGCGACACCGTCTCCGAACGCGACGTCGACCCGATCCGCATCGTCATCATCGACGAACACGCCTACCTGCAGGCGTGGTGCCGCAGCGCCGAAGGAGTGCGGCTTTTCCGCTTCGACCGCATCGACGCCGCCACCGTGCTCGACGAGCCGACGCGACCGCCGCACCGGGCGATCACCGACGACGAGCACCTCGAACTGTTCGAGGGCGACCCGTCGCTGCCCGCCGCGCGGTTGCGCATCGCCCCGTCGTATACCTGGCTGCTCGACTACTACCCGCTCACCGACGTGCAGGTGCTTTCCGACGGCAGGTGCGAGGCGTCGATGCGGTACGCGTCGCCGGGGTGGATGGCGCGGCTGCTCGTCGGTCTCGGCGCCGGGGTGCAGGTGCTCGACCCACCGGAGTTGCGGGCGGCGGTGCGGGCGCGGGCCGAGGCGGCGCTGGCCGCCTACGCCGAGCTCGACGGGGAGAACGCGACCCGCGGCGCGGGTCCGACACCCTGAGGGTGGCGTTGTGAAACATCTGTGTGAACCCTCCGCGAATTGTGGGTGGATACACCGGCGCGAAGCCTCGGGCTGTGCTCGAGGTCCGGTAGCATCGATCGGAGCCGATCAGTGGAGGTTGTTGTAAATGGGTGCAATGAGCCCCTGGCACTGGGCCATCGTGGCGCTGGTGGTCGTGATTCTCTTCGGTTCGAAGAAGCTGCCCGACGCCGCGCGCGGTCTCGGTCGTTCGCTCCGGATCTTCAAGAGCGAGGTCAAGGAGATGCAGAACGACGACGCCCGGGCGTCCACGCCGCAGCCGGCGCCGAATCCGTTGCCGGCCGCGCAGCCGACAGCCGATCCCGCCGCGCCGAACACGCACACCGAACCGCGGTCTGCCTGACCGACGTTCATCCTGCCGGGGCGCCCACCACGGGTGTCCCGGCGTTCCGCTGACCCCGGCACGCCTGCACGCCGGTGGTCTCGACAGGAGCTGAGAACCGCACCGTGCGCATCCCGTTCGATCCGCGCCGAAGCCGGCGCAAGACCAATCCCGACGGCACCATGTCGCTGGTCGAGCACCTCTACGAATTGCGCACGCGTCTGCTGATCGCTCTCGCTGCGATCGTGCTCACCACCATCCTCGGATTCGTCTGGTACAGCCGCAGCCTGTTCGGCCTCGACAGCCTCGGGGAGATCCTGCGCGGCCCCTACTGCGACCTACCCGCCTCGGCCCGCGCCGACCTGAGCAACGACGGCTCGTGCCGACTGCTCGCCACCGGACCGTTCGAGCAGTTCATGCTGCGCCTGAAGGTCGCCGCGACCGCCGGCATCGTCATGGCGTGCCCGATCTGGCTGTACCAACTGTGGGCGTTCGTCACCCCCGGCCTGTACCGCAAGGAACGCCGCTACGCGATCGGCTTCGTCACCTGCGGGGCGGCGCTGTTCGTCACCGGCGCGGTACTGGCCTATCTGGTGATCTCCCACGCGTTGTCGTTCCTGCTGTCCGTCGGCAACGACGTGCAGGTCACCGCCCTGTCGGGCGCCGAATACTTCGGGTTCCTCATCAACCTGCTGGTGATCTTCGGGGTGTCCTTCGAGATCCCGCTGGTGATCGTCGCGCTCAACGGCGTCGGGGTGCTGCCCTACGCCAAGCTCAAGGCGTGGCGGCGCGGGCTGATCATGGCGGTGTTCGTCTTCGCCGCCATCGCCACCCCCGGCCAGGATCCGTTCTCCATGCTCGCCCTGGCGTTGGCGCTCACGCTGCTCGTGGAGTTCGCCATCCAGATCGCCCGGCTGACCGACCGGCGCCGCGCCCGCAAGGCCCGCGCCGAGGGCTGGGCCGATCTCGACGACGACGAGGGTTCGACGATCCCGGCCCCGAGCCCGGTGGAGCCGGCAGCGCCGACGGCGCCCACCGACACCGTACGGACCGATCCGGCCCGCACCGACTACTCCGACACCCTGTGACCGGCGACCCCACTCCCGGCCCTGCCGGTAACGACGAGACCGGCACCGCGCCGCTCGTCCCCACCCCGCAGCTCGCGGAGTTCGCCACCGGCCTCGGGTTCCCGCTCGATCCGTTCCAGATCGAGGCGTGCCGCGCCCTCGAGGGTGGGCATTCGGTGCTGGTGTGCGCCCCCACCGGCGCCGGCAAGACCGTCGTCGGCGAGTTCGCGGTGTATCTGGCGCTGCAGGGCGGTTCCAAGTGCTTCTACACCACCCCGATCAAGGCGCTGAGCAACCAGAAGTACGCCGATCTGTGTGCCCGGCACGGCCGGGACTCGGTGGGTCTGCTCACCGGCGACCAGTCCATCAACTCCGATGCGCCGGTGGTGGTGATGACCACCGAGGTACTGCGCAACATGATCTACGCGTCGTCCACCGCCCTGATCGGGCTCACCCACGTGGTGATGGACGAAGTGCACTTCCTCGCCGACCGGTTCCGCGGCGCCGTGTGGGAAGAGGTGATCCTGCACCTGCCGGAGGACGTGCGGCTGGCGTCGCTGTCGGCGACCGTGTCGAACGCCGAGGAGTTCGGCGACTGGATGACCACGGTGCGCGGCGACACCACCGTCGTCGTCGACGAGGTGCGGCCCATCCCGCTGCACCAGCACATGATGCTCGGCTCCCGTATCTACGACCTGTTCGACCGCCGCGCCGACACCGACACCGCCCCGACCCGGCGGCGCCGCGACATCGTCGTCAACCCGGAGCTGGCGTCGGCGGTGCGGCAACGGCAGAGTCTGTCCGGGATGGACCGCTGGGGTGAACGCGGCCCCCGCTTCCGGCCGCCGCCGCGCCCGGAGGTCATCGTCCGTCTCGACCGCGACGGTCTGTTGCCGGCGATTACCTTCGTGTTCAGCCGCGCCGGTTGCGACGCCGCGGTGCAGCAGTGCCTGCGCTCGGGTCTGCACCTGACCGACGAGACCGAAGCCGCCGAGATCCGCCGGATCGTCGACGAGCACACCCGGGATCTGCCGCGCGGCGACCTCGAGGTCCTCGGCTACGCGTCGTGGCGCACCGCCCTCGAACGCGGCATCGCCGCCCACCACGCCGGGATGTTGCCGGCTTTCCGGCACACCGTCGAAGAGCTCTTCGTGCGGGGGCTGGTGCGGGCGGTGTTCGCCACCGAGACCCTCGCGCTGGGCATCAACATGCCGGCCCGCACCGTGGTGCTCGAAAAGCTCGTCAAGTTCAACGGCGACACCCACGCCGAGCTGACCCCCGGCGAGTACACGCAGCTGACCGGCCGGGCCGGGCGGCGCGGCATCGACGTCGAGGGCCACGCGGTGGTGCTGTGGCAGCCGGGCATCGAACCGGCGGCGGTCGCCGGGCTCGCCTCCACCCGCACCTTCCCGCTGCGCAGCTCGTTCCGCCCGTCCTACAACATGGCGGTCAACCTCATCGACGCCGTCGGGGTGGAGCGGTCGCGGGCGCTGCTGGAGATGTCCTTCGCCCAGTTCCAGGCCGACAAGTCGGTGGTCGGTCTCAAACGCGGCATCGACCGCAACGAGGCCACCCTCGCACAGCTGCGCGACCAACTCGGCGGTGAGGGCAGCGAGATCCTCGACTATCTGCGGTTGCGCGCCGAACTGACCGACGCCGAACGCGCCCACGAGCGGCGCGGCAAGCAGGATCGCCGGGCCGCGGCGGTGGCGTCGCTGGTGACACTGCGGCGCGGTGACATCATCGCCGTGCCCGCCGGTAAACACACCGGCCTGGCCGTGGTGGTGCTGCCGGACACCGACGCCGGCGATCCGCGGCCGCAGGTCGTCACCGCCGACGCGTGGTCCGGTCGCCTCTCCGCCGGGGACTTCCCGACCCCGGCGACGGTGCTGGGCACGCTGCGGCTGCCGCGGCACGTCGATCACCGCACCGGCCGTGGGCGCCGCGACATCGCGTCGGCGTTGCGGTCGAAGGGCCTCGTGCCGCCGCGCAGTCCCAAGCGCAGCACGTCCAAGGGCGACACCCGCGAGATCGACGCGTTGCGCCGCGAACTCAAGCACCATCCGGCCCGCAAGCACCCCGATCTGGACTCGCTGGCGCGTGCCGGGGAGCGCTACCACCGGTTGCTGCGCGAAACCCAGCAGCAGCGCCGCAAGGCCGCCGCGGCGACGGATTCGCTGGCGCGCACCTTCGAGCGGATCGTCGCGCTGCTCACCGAACGCGGCTATCTCACCGAGGGTGACGATCCGGCGACCACCGAGGCGGGGGAGCGGCTCGCCCGCATCTACACCGAATCGGATCTGCTGGTCGCCGAATGCGTGCGTCGCCGTGCCTGGGCGGGACTGTCCGCCGCCGAACTCGCGGCGGTCGCCTCGGCGGTGATCTACGAGTCGCGCACCGACGAACCGGTCACCGTCGTCGGGCCGACCGGCCCGATCCGGCACGCGCTGGCCGAAACCACCCGGATCTGCGACGGCTTGCGGGCCGACGAGATCCGGCACCGGCTGCCCCCGACCCGCGAACCGGATCTGGGTTTCGTCACCGCCGCCTACACCTGGGCGTCGACCGCGTCGCTGACCGAGGCGCTCGTCGCCGCGGAGGCCGCCGGCAAGGAACTTTCACCCGGAGATTTCGTGCGGTGGTGCCGGCAGCTGATCGATCTGCTCGACCAGATCCGCACCTGCGCGGACGATCCGGAACTCGCCCGCACCGCCGGCAAGGCGGTCGGGGCGGTGCGTCGCGGGGTCGTCGCCGTCGATCCCACCGCCGAATGACCCGGCCCCTGCGGGGTGTCCGGGACGCCCGGTAGGCGTGGATGCCCGCGCGGCGGGTGGACGCTACCGTATGGGCACACAACGGGAAGGGTGAGTGGAGACGACGATGACCGGGCCGAACGAACCGCAGGACTCGCCGGGGCAGAAGCCGCCGGAATCGACGGATCCATGGGCACCCAACCCGACCTCCGGGGGCGGTGAGCAGCCCGGATCACCGTGGGCGCCGCCCGCCGGCCAGCAGCAGTGGGGGCAGGGCAGCGGCACCGGCTGGGGACAGTCGACCGCCGGGCAGTCGCCGTGGCAACCCGACACCGGTGCGGGCGGGAACGCTCCGCAGCCCGGGTGGGCGCCGCCCGCCGGCCAGCAGACTCCCGCGCAGCCCGGTGCCGGGCATCAGAATCCGTGGGGTGCGCCGACCGGTGCGCCGCAACAGGGCTGGGGTCCGGCCCCGCAGCCGCCCGCCCCCGGCTGGGGGCAGCCGGCACCCGGTCAGCAGGCACCAGGACAGGCACCGGGCTGGGGTCAGCAACCGGGCGCACAGCAGCCGTGGGGCGCGCCCGGTCAGCAACCGACGCAGCCCGTCCCCGGGTGGGGTGGGCAGCAGCCCGCCGGGGCGCAGCCCTGGGGAGCGCCCGCGAACACCTGGCAGCAGCCCGGCGGCGCGCCTCAGCAGAACAGCAAGTCGAAGCTGCCGTGGATCCTCGGCGGCGCCGGGCTCGTCGTGGCGCTCGCCATCGTCGGGATCCTCGCCACGACGATATTCGGTGGGAAGGTCCTCGACACCGAATCCACCCAGGCGGGCATCGCGAAGGTGCTCACCGAGTCCTACGGGGCCGGGCAGGTCGGCGACGTGCAGTGCCCGAGCGATCAGAAGGTCGAGGCCGGCCACAGCTTCACCTGCGCGGTCACCGTGGACGACCAGTTCCGGGAGGTGACCGTCACCGTCACCGACGACAACGGCACCTACGAGGTCGGCCGCCCCAACTGACCGGAAGCGGTCATCGGTCGGCCAGGGCCGCGACCAGCGCGGACACCGGCCGTTCCAGACCCCACCGCTGTGCCAGCGCGGTGAGCTGCTCCGGAGCGGCCGGTGCCGCCGGCAACACGTCCGAGCGGGACAGGTCCACGTCCGCGTCGGTGGCGACCCGCACCACCGGCAGCGCCGCATCCAGATAGTCCGCCGCAGCGGCGAGTTTGACCCGCATGCCCTTCGCCATCGACGACGACTCGTCGACCGCGGCCGCGCGCACCGCGTCGAGAGAGCCGTACTGCTGCAGCAACGACGCGGCGGTCTTTTCCCCGACCCCCTTGACGCCGGGCAGTCCGTCCGACGGGTCGCCGCGCAGCACCGCGAGTTCGGCGTAGGCGGCGCCGGCCCGCTCGCCGGGCACCCCGTAGCGTTCGGCGACCAACGCCGGATCGAACAACTCGGCCTTGGCCAATCCGCGCCCGGCGTAGAGCACCCGCACCGGCACCGGACTGTCGGCGACGACCTGCAGCAGGTCGCGGTCGCCGCTGACCACGATCACCCGGTCGATGGTCTCGCGGGCGGCGAGGGTGCCGAGCACGTCGTCGGCCTCGAAACCGGCCGCCCCGCCGGTGGCGATGCCGGCGGCGGCGAGCACGTCGAGGATCACCGGCACCTGCGGCAGCAGCGCGGGTGGGACCTCCTCGACGGTGCCGTCCGACCCGGTGGCGACCCGGTGCGCCTTGTAACTGGGGATCGCCGCGACACGGAAGGCCGGCCGCCAGTCCAGATCCAGGCACACCACCAGCCGGGTGGGGCGGTGGGTGCGGATCAGCGAGGCCACCATGTCCACGAAGCCGCGCACCGCGTTGACCGGGCTGCCGTCGGGGGCGGTGACCTTCTCCGGGATGGCGTGGAAGGCGCGGAACCACAGGCTCGCGCCGTCGAGCAACATCAGCGTGGGGTCCGGTGCGGGCGTGGGGTTCTCCGGTGCGGTCACGGACCACATCCTGCCATCCGGCCGCGGCCACTAGGCTCGAAGACATGACCACTGCCGCCCCCCGATTCCCCGCCGACCGTTACGCGGCCCGCCTGGCCCGCGCCGCCGAACTCGGTGCCGTCGCCGGCTTCGACGCGCTGCTCATCACCCCCGGACCGGACCTGCGGTATCTCACCGGTTCACGCGCCGAGTCGTTCGAGCGCCTGACCTGCCTGGTGATCCCCACCGACGGCTCCGGCGCCACCGTGGTGGTGCCGCGGCTGGAGTTGGCGTCGCTGAACGACTCCGCGATCGGTGAGCTCGGTCTGCCGGTGCGGGACTGGGTGGACGGTCAGGATCCTTACGCGCTCGTGCGCGAACTCGTCGCGACGGCGGGGGCGTTCGCGGTGGCCGAGGCGATGCCGGCGCTGCACCTGGTGCCGCTGACCGCCCGGTTCGGCAACGCCCCGACGCTTGCGACGTCGGTGATCCGGCAGCTGCGGATGGTCAAGGACACCGACGAGGTCGAGGCGTTGCGCCGCGCTGGTGCCGCCATCGACCGGGTGCACGCCCGCATGGGTGAATGGTTGCGCGCGGGACGCACCGAAGCCGAGGTGGCCGCGGACATCACCGCCGCGATCCTCGAAGAGGGACACACCGCGGCGGCGTTCGTCATCGTCGGTTCCGGCCCGCACGGCGCCGACCCGCACCACGAGGTGTCCGAGCGGGTCATCGAATCCGGCGACATCGTCGTCGTCGACATCGGTGGTCCCGTCGAACCTGGCTACTACTCGGATTCGACCCGCACCTACAGCATCGGCGAACCGGACCCGGAGATCGCGACGAAGATTGCGGTGCTCGAGAAGGCACAACAGACCGCAGTGGATGCGGTGCGGCCCGGCGTGCGCGCCGAGGACGTCGACGCCGCCGCCCGCAACCTGCTTGCCGCCGCCGGCTACGGGGAGGCGTTCGTGCACCGCACCGGGCACGGCATCGGCCTGTCGGTGCACGAGGAGCCGTACATCGTCTCCGGCAACGACGACATCCTGCAGCCCTGCATGGCGTTCAGCATCGAACCGGGCATCTACTTCCGCGGTGAGTGGGGTGCGCGGATCGAGGACATCGTCGTCGTCACCGAGGACGGCTGCGAGTCGATGAACCTGCGCCCGCACGGATTGACGGTGCTGCCGGGCTGACACCCGGCCGGGTTCACCGCTCGTCGAGCAGGGCGAGCAGCTTGTCGGCGAGGGAGACGTCGATGCTCGGGGTGCGGTCACTGTCCATCCCGCAGAGAGTAGAACCCCGCCACTGCATCCCGGAGCTCGACCCGGGACACTGGCCGCATGAACCACACCGCGCAGGGAACCGTCGTCATCTTCGGGGGACGCAGCGAGATCGGCGTCGAGGTCGCCACCCGACTCGCGCCGGGCCGCACCGTGATCCTCGCCGCCCGTCGCGCCGACGACCTGGCCGACGAGTGCGCCGCCGTGCGGGTAGCAGGCGCGACGGCGGTGCACCCGGTCGAGTTCGACGCCGACGCCCTCGACACACACACCGCGGTGCTCGACCGGATCGCCGCCTTCGGGCCGATCGATGTGGCGGTGCTGGCCTTCGGCATCCTCGGCGACCAGGCCCACGCGGAAACCGATGCGGCCCATGCGGTGTCGATCGTGCACACCGACTATCTCGCGCAGGTCGCGCTGCTCACCGACCTGGCCCAGCGGCTGCGCGCGCAGGGCTCGGGGCGGCTGGTGGTGTTCTCCTCCGTGGCCGGGTGGCGGGTGCGCCGCGCCAACTATGTGTACGGGTCGGCGAAAGCCGGCCTCGACGGTTTCGCGTCCGGCCTGGCGGATGCCTTGCACGGCAGCCGGGTGTCGTTGCTGCTGGTGCGCCCCGGTTTCGTGATCGGCCGGATGACGGAGGGCATGAGCCCTGCACCGTTGTCGAGCACCCCACCGCAGGTCGCCGGCGCGACGGTGCAGGCGCTGCACCGCGGGCGCGGGGAGGTGTGGGTGCCGGCGGTGCTGCGCCCGGTGTTCTTCGGGATGCGCCTGCTGCCGCGGGCGATGTGGCGGCGTTTGCCGCGCTGACGACTGCGGCAGACGGCGAGCGCTTCGCACAGACCGGGCCGATGTCGCTTGACTCCCGCGTAGCCCTTGTCCGTATAGAGCGCCCTTGTCCGTATAGATCCGGTCGTCGCGGACTCCGGCCTTTGAGGGCTGTGCGTTGCGCTCGCAGATCTTGGCCCGCGGTGCTGCATCGGGAATAGCCGATCAGGATTCCATCCATGAGGCGACGAAAGTGCTGTTTGGGTCAGCTATTCGAGACCGACATGCAGGACGGTTAAGCAGGACGGTCGTACGACGGTCTTCCGCAGGACGCGATCGAGTGCCGGACCGTGTCGGGGTGTGCTGTTTGAGGATCGGCCCGAGGAATCGTGCTCGTCCCGAAAACGAACGTATATGAAACGTCCGCGACCGAATCGACCGACTAGGCGCGACAACTGTTCCGAAACCCATGTCTAAAACCTCTGGTTCAAAACCAGCCTTGTCGGCGAGTTATGGAACACTGCGAGCTTGTGAGCGAACTTTTGGGCTATGCGAGGGTCTCGACGACCGATCAGACCCTCGATCTGCAGAGCGACGCGCTGAGGGCGGCGGGGTGTTCGCGGATCTGGACCGAGACCGCCAGCGGTGCCACGACCGCCCGGCCGCAACTCGACGACCTGTTCTCGCACCTGCGGGCTGGCGACACCCTGGTGGTGTGGCGGCTCGATCGGCTCGGCCGCTCCCTGCCGCATCTGCTTCAGGTGGTCACCGATCTCGAGGAACGGGGCATCGGGTTCCGGTCGGTGACCGAGTCGATCGACACCACCACGGCCGGCGGCAAGCTGATCTTCTCGATCTTCGGTGCGCTCGCCGAGTTCGAGCGCAACCTCATCCGTGAACGCACCTCGGCCGGACTTGCAGCGGCCCGAGCTCGGGGCCGGGTCGGGGGCCGGCCGCCGAAGATGACGGCGAAGAAGATCAAGCAGGCGAAGTTGATGCGCGACAACGGAATGAGTCAGGTCGAGATCGCGGAGATTCTTGGGGTTGGTCGTACGACGCTGTATCGGCATTTGCAGTAGAGGTGGGGTGACCACAGTCCGGCAGTCACGCCCTGCGGAAACGCTTCGCCCGTAATGAACTGTGCGAGCGCCGACGCAGCGAAGGGCTGATCGTTCCGCGGCGTTCGGGTTCGACCGTGCTGTCCCGCACGGCCGGGTTGGGTGAGCGCCGAAGGTGGATTCGGCCAGATCACCACCGGTGGCGAGGTCACACGTGTGCCGCGGGACCGTGTCAGCCTGTGCGGACAGCACGGCGCCATGCGGTCTCTCGCAGCAGCCGCAGTCCGTTGAGGCCGACGAGGATGGTGGAGCCTTCATGGCCGGCCACCGCCAGCGGCAACGGCAGGGTGCCGACCAGGTCCCAGGTCACCAGGGCCGCGATGACCGAGGCGGCGATGGCGAGGTTGGCGATGACCACGCGTCGGGCCCGCCGTGCCAGGTGGATCACCGTGGGGATGGTGGTGAGGTCGTCGCGGACGACGACCGCGTCGGCGGTCTGCAAGGTCAGGTCCGATCCGGCGCCGCCCATGGCGATACCGACATGCGCAGCGGCCAGCGCGGGGGCGTCGTTGATGCCGTCGCCGACGACGACAACTTTTTCTCCGTCGGCCTGCAGCGCGCGTACGGCGGCGACCTTGTCGTCGGGCAGCAGCCCGGCCTGTACCTCGCTGATGCCGACCTCGGCGGCGAGCCGTGCGGCGACGACCGGATTGTCGCCGGTCAGCAGCGTGGGGGCGGTGCCGATGAGCGCCCGAGTGGCGGCCACGGCGATCGCTGCCTGCGGGCGCAGTGTGTCGGTCAGGCCCAGCACCCCGACGGGATGATCGTCGCGGGTGACGACCACCGCGGTGTAACCCTGGTTCTGGAAGTCCTCGACCACGGTAACGGCGGGGGTGTGGGTGCTGTGTCGTTCGAGCAGCGCGGCCGGGGCGCCGACAGTGACGATGTGGTCGTCGATCAGGGCGGAGACCCCGCGGCCCGGCAGTGCGGTGAATTGCTGTGCTGCCGGCCAGGTCAGGGTGCGGGTATGTGCGGCGCGCATGATCGCCGCGGCGAGCGGATGCTCGCTGGGGTGTTCGGCAGCGGCCGCCCACCGCAGCACTTCGTCGGGGTCGACTCGCGGGTCCACCGCCTCGATCCGGACGAGTTCGGGGGTGCCGTGGGTCAGGGTGCCGGTCTTGTCGAATGCGAGGCGGGTGGCGGTGCCGAGCTGTTCCATCACCACGGCGGATTTGACCAGCACCCCGTGGCGGCCGGCGTTGGCGATGGCAGCCAGCAGCGGTGGCATCGTTGCCAGCACCACCGCACACGGGGACGCGACGATCATGAATGTCATCGCCCGCACCAGTGCACGTTCGAGCGGTTCGCCGAACAGCAGTGGGATGGTGAACACCGCGAGGGTCACCGCGACCATGCCCACCGAGTAGCGCTGCTCGATCTTCTCGATGAACAACTGCGTGGTGGCCTTGGTGCGGCCGGCCTCCTCGACCAAAGTGGCGATGCGGGCGATCACCGAATCGGCGGCCCGGCGAACCACCCGCAACCGCAGGACACCGGTGCCGTTGACGGTCCCGGCGAACACCTCGTCCCCGGCGGTCTTGTCCACCGGCAGGGGCTCGCCGGTGATGCTGGCCTGATCGACCTCGCTGCCCCCGCCGATGACCGTCGCATCGGCCGGGATCCGCTCCCCGGGGCGCACCAGCACCAGGTCGTCGACCTCGAGTTCGGCCGCGGCAACCGAGTGTTCCCGGCCGTCGGCATCGAGGCGGGTGGCGGTCTCCGGGGCGAGCTCCAGTAGTCCGCGCACCGAGTCCTCGGTGCGGGCGGTCGCCCATGCTTCCAACGCGCCGGAGGTAGCGAAGATGACGATCAGCAGTGCGCCGTCGGTGATCTGCCCGATGGCCGCCGCGCCGATCGCGGCGAGGACCATCAGCAGATCCACATCCAAGGTCTTGTCCCGCAGCGCCCGGATCCCGGCCGCGCCGGGTTCCCAGCCGCCGGCGGCGTAGCAGGCCAGATACAGCGCCCACCATGTCCAGGTCGGCGCACCGGCGAACTGGGCGATCAGACCGAGGAGGAACAGGACGAGGGCTGCGCCGGCCCAGCGGACCTCGGTGAGTTCGAACAGGGTCGTACGGCGTACCGCTGTCGACGGGGGCGTCGGATGCGGATGGGTGGATGTGGCGGTCGGTGCGACCACAGGTCACCTCCAGGGCGACAGACAACAGAACAAATGAAGAGGTCTTCATGTATTGATTTCGGGGTAGGCTCCGCGGTCATGGGACACGGAATCGAGGGCCGCGACCGCCCGGCCGCCCGGCTGGACGCCGAGTCCGCCGCCCATGTCGCCACCACCTTGCAGGCCTTGGCGACGCCGAGCCGATTGTTGATCCTCACCGAACTGCGCCACGGCCCGCGCCCGGTCACCGAACTGGCCGAGGCCGTCGGAATGGAGCAGTCCGCGGTCTCCCACCAGCTTCGCCTGCTCCGCAATCTCGGCTTGGTTGTCGGCACCCGAGCGGGCCGTTCCATCGTCTACAGCCTCTACGACAACCACGTCGCCCAACTTCTCGACGAGGCCGTCTACCACAGCGAGCACCTGCGCCTGGGATTGTCCGATCAACCCGAAACCGCCGGCTGAGCCCCTCCCGCGACCGATGCCGAGGCGAGGTGCACTTGGTACCGGTCCCCTCGGTCGGCGGCGCCGAGTGGTGGGACCGCGCTCGGCAGTATCGGGTCACTCGAGGGTGTAGAGATCGTGCGCGGTGGCGGCATAGGCGGTGTCGGCATCGACGGCCAGCAACGCCTCGACCGGACCGACCATTGCCTTCTGTTCCCAATTTCGACCGGTGTGGCTGCGCCAGGCGACACCGTCGGTGTCGACACCCCACAGGGATCCGTCACCGGCGGCGGAGAGCAATACCAGTGTGGGGGCCTCGGGAATGGTGGTGAAGGTGCGGGCGGTATCGGTGCTGTGCTGCAGCCCCTCGGCGGTGGCCGCCCAGACACCGCTGTCGGTGACAGCCAGTGCTGCGGCGGCCAGCGGGGCTCCCGAACTCCACGTGGTGCCGGCGTCGGTGGAGACCAGCAGTCCGGTGGTTCCGTCGAAGCCGACGAGCACCGTCCCGTCGGTGGCCAGGGCGTGGAAGTCCACCTCTCCGGTCAGGGATTTCGGGGTCCATGTCCGTCCGCCGTCGATGCTGTCGATCAGTCCGAGCGGGTTCGGTGCCGAACTCGACGGTCCGGGATGTCCGGAGGCGAAGAGCCGATCGGTGCCGGGCACCCCGGTCAGTCCCATGAAGTCGTCGTCGGAGGTGCCGACCCGGGTGGTGCGCCCGTCGACGCCGAGGGTGACCAGGCCGGTGTGAGTGCCGGCCAGGATCGTGCCGTCGGCACCGAGGTGTAACCCGTGCAGGTGATCGAGGGCGGGGGTCAATGCCACCGCGGGCACCTCCGCGGTCGGGACAGACCCCGATCGGGTCGGTGTCGTAGCGGGCTGCTGGGTCGAGCATCCGACGAGCACGGTCAGGGCAGCGGCGACGAGCACACCCCGGCAGGGGCGCGCGAACGATATCCACATGGACGCAGAAGAACTTTCTCTCTGGGGCAGGGCCACGCAGGTCAGGTGCGGGCTAAGTGGGCGGGGTCGAGGTCGAGGCGGCGCAACAGTTGTGCGTTGAGGGCAACGACGATGGTCGAAACCGACATGAGCACCGCGGCCACCGCCGGGGAGATCGCCACCCCGACGAAGGCGAGCACACCGGCGGCCAGGGGCACAGCGATGATGTTGTAGCCGGTCGCCCACACCAGGTTCTGCCACATCTTCCGGTAACTGGCGTGGGAGAGCTCGATGATCGACAGCACCGCCCGCGGATCGTTCGCCGCCAGCACCACCCCGGCGGATTCGATCGCCACATCGGTACCGGCACCGATCGCCACCCCCACGTCGGCGCGGGCCAGGGCCGGGGCGTCGTTCACCCCGTCGCCGACCATGGCGACCTTGTGCCCGCGCTGCTGCAGTTCGGTGACCTTCGCGTCCTTGTGCTCGGGCAACACCTCGGCGAACACCTCGTCGATGCCGAGATCGGCGGCGACGGCGTCGGCGACCTGCCGGGCATCACCGGTGATCATCGCGACCTTGACTCCGCGGGCGTGCAGGGCGTCGATCGCCTGGCGGGACTCCTCCCGGACCGCGTCCTCGAGCGCCACGGCACCGAGCACCCGATCACCTTCGGCGATGTGCAGCACCGACGCTCCGCGCTGCACCCACTGTTCGGTGACGGCGGTGACCTCCTCGGGTACCGACAACGCCAGGTCGGTGAGCATCGCGGGGCCGCCGACGGTGACCTCGGTGCCGTCGACGACCGCGCGCACGCCACGGCCGGGCAACGACCGGAAGTCGGTGGCGGTGATCTTCTCGCCCGTCGGGACACCGGTGTCCGCTGCGGCCACGATCGCACGCGCGACGGGATGTTCACTGTCGGCTTCGACCGCGGCGGCGCGGGCCAGCAGATACGACTCGCCGATCCCATCGGCGGTCGCGACGCCGGTGACCTGGTGCTGGCCCTGGGTCAGGGTGCCGGTCTTGTCGAACAGCACCACCTCGACGGTGCGCATGCGTTCGAGGGCGAGACGGTCCTTGACCAGCACCCCGGCCTTGGCGGCGCGTTCGGTGGAGATCGCGATCACCAGCGGGATCGCCAACCCCAGGGCGTGGGGACAGGCGATGACCAGCACGGTGACCGTGCGCACCACCGCTTCGTCGACGTTGCCGAGCAACGCCCACACCACGAAGGTGAGCAGCCCGGTGATGGCGGCAAAGTAGAACAAGAACGCCGCGGCCTTGTCCGCCAGCGCCTGTGCCCGCGAGGAGGAGGCCTGAGCGTCGGCGACCATGCGTTGGATGCCGGCCAGGGCGGTGTCCTCACCGATGGCAGTGATCCGTACGCGCAGGGCGCTGTCGGTGGCGACGGTGCCGGCGACCACCGTGTCACCGCTCTCGCGGGTAACGGTCTTCGATTCGCCGGTGATCATCGACTCGTCGACCTCTGCGCGCCCGTCGACGACCGTGCCGTCGGCCGGGACGCGGGCCCCGGCCCGCACGAGCACCACGTCGTCGAGGGTCAACTCCGACAGCGGCACCTCCTCGGTGCCGTCGTCGGTGATCTTCTCGGCGGTGTCGGGCAGCATCGCCGCCAGCGCGTCGAGCGCTCCCGAGGCCGAACCGAGGGCACGCATCTCGAGCCAGTGCCCGAGCAGCATGATCACGATCAGCAGCGCCAGCTCCCACCAGAAGTCCAGGTCGAAGCCGCCCAGGCCGAGCGTGGTGATCCACGAGGCGGCGAAGGCGACGCTGATGGCCATCGCGATCAGCAGCATCATTCCCGGGCGGCGCGAACGCAGTTCGGCCCAGCCGCCGGTGAGGAACGGCATGCCGCCGTAGGCGAAGATCACCGTGCCCAGCACCGGCGGAATCCACATGGCCCCGGGGAAGTCCGGCATGGGATAGCCGAGCAGCTCGGCGACCATGTGGCTGAACCCCACGACCGGGATCGACAGGATCAGCGACACCCAGAAGCGGCGGCGGAACATCTCCCCGTGCGCGCCGTGCCCGGCGTGCCGGTCGTGGCCGCCGTGCCCGGTGTGTTCGGCGGACCCGCCGAGGTGGGCGAGGTGTTCGCCGTGCCCGGCATGCGCATCTTCCGCGTCGGGCGGCGGGCTCTGTGTGGAGGTGCCGTGATCGTGTCCGGCCGGCGCCGGATGGGAGTGTCGGTGTTCCGGGTGCGACATCGAAAAGCTCCTGTCTGGGGCGGCCGACGGGGGTGAGCGGGGTGCGTTAGAGGGTGTCGAGCAGTTGGCGCATCGTCTCGATTTCCTGCTGCTGGGTCTCGACGATGCTGCGGGCCATCACCACCGCCTCGGGGAACTGTCCCTCGGCGATCTCGGTCCGTGCCATCTCGACGGCGCCTTCGTGGTGGGTGATCATCTGCTTGAGGAACAGGCGGGCCGCGTCGGTGCCCTGGGCATCCGATAGTGCCTGCATGTCCTCGTCGCTCATCATCCCGTCCATCCCGCTCATGCCGTCGCTCATCCCATCCATGCCCATGTCCTCGTCCATGCTGGGCATGTCGTGAGCCCCGTCGGGCATCGAGGTGGGTGCACCCCACTGATCGAGCCAGGACTCGAGTTGGTCGATCTCCGGACCCTGCGCGGCCTTGATCTGCTCGGCCAAGGCACTGACCTCGGCGGGGATGTTGTCCTTGGCCAAGATCATGTCGCTCATCTCGATGGCCTGACTGTGGTGCGGGATCATCATCTGCGCGAACATCACATCGGCATCGTTGTGTGCCGCGGTCTGTTCGGTGGGCGTGCTCGCCGAAGCTGGCGAGGTCGAGGTCGCGGCCGTGGTGCCGGTGTCGGAGTCGCTGCAGGCAGCGGCGGTGAACACCACCGCCAGGGCGGTGACGCCGGCAGCAAGGGTCTTCTTGTTCATCAGGGTGTGTTCCTTTCTCGAACGAGCACAGGCATCGTGATGGCCCAGTTCGGCCTCGCCGGTCGGCAGGACCCAGGTCACGCCAGGTAGGACACGGTGGTCATCATTCCGGCTTCCTGGTGATAGGCGTTGTGGCAGTGCAACGCCCATTGACCGGGGTTGTCGGTGTCGAATTCGATCTCGACGGTGCGCATGGGCCCGATGGTGACGGTGTCCTTGCGCAGTCCGGTATCGGTGAGCGCGAAGGTGTGTCCGTGCAGGTGCATGGGGTGGAACATGTCCGACATGTTGCGCATCCGCATGCGCACCCGTTGCCCTTCGTTGACGGTCAGCGGTGCACTGTCGGGGTGGGCGCGACCGTTGAGGGTCCAGCGGTACGGCGACATGGTGCCGCCCATGTCCACGCTGTGGTACAGATCGTGATCACGTTCGGTCAGCCGCACGTACTCCCGTGGCGCAAGGTCGGTGCCGAGCAGTACCCGCCGATCGAGCTCGTCGGGACGGGGTTGTGGTGGCAGCTCGCCAGAGGCGGTGCGCACCACGGCCTGCCCGTGCCCGGTCTTGCCCTCGGCCTGAGCGAACAGCGGGAACACCCCGTCGTCGAGGGTGACGAGTACGTCGACACGCTCACCCATGCCGATGAGCACTGCGTCGGTGTCCTGCGGTACGACCGGGAAACCGTCGGTGTGGGTGACCGTCATCCGGTGTCCACCCAACGCGACCCGGAAGGCGGTGTCGGCGGCGGCGTTGACGAACCGGATCCGTGCTCGTTGTCCGGGTGCGGCGGTCCAGACCATCGGATCTTCGGGCACGCGCCCGCCGAGCAGGAAGTGGGGATAGCGCACGTCCCCGGCGCCCCCGAGCAGCGGGGAGAGCATCGTTTCCCCACCCATGTCCATATCCGTGGCGTCGTGGTCCATCGTGCCCATCGCGGCGCCGTCACCGTTTCCTGCTCCGCTGCCGATGCCGAGCTCGCGGGCCACCTGGTCGGGGGTGCGGCCGGTGCCGTCGAGCCAGTCGTCGAGCACCACGATCCATTCGTGGTCGTAGTCGCCCGGCTCGGCCGGATCATCGATGATCAGCGCACCGTAGAGCCCGCGGTCGAGTTGCAGACCCGAATGCGAGTGATAGAAGTACGTGCCCGCATGAGGGACGGTGAACTCGTAGACGAATCGGTCTGCGGTGGCGATCGGGTCCTGGGTCAGCCCGGGAACACCGTCCATGTCGTTGCTCAACGCCAGCCCGTGCCAGTGCACACTCGTCTCCGCTGGTAGCTGGTTGTCGACCTCCACCCGCAGGAGATCCCCGGCTCGGGCACGGATCAGCGGTCCCGGCACCTGATCGTCATAGGCCCAGGTGGACACGATGCGTCCCCCGAGGTCCACCTCGACCGGACGCGGCGTCAACCGGGCCGAGACCACCTGCTGGCCCGGGACACGTCGCTGCTGCTCGAGACGACGCACCACCGGTGACGTGGCGGCCACCGGCACGCCGGTCGCCGCCCCCGCCCCGGAACAGGCCGCCAGGACTCCGGCACCGGTCAGCATCGAGCCGATCAGGAAGGCTCGGCGGGTCAATCTACCCACGGACCTGCCCTCGCCGATCAGCAATCGCAGCGAGGTTGCCGGTCTGCGTCAATACCTGCCGCCGGGCGACGAACTCATCGGAGTCGATGTCGCCTCGGGCGAACCGCTCTTCGAGCATCCGCAGCGGATCACCCTCATGCTCGATGCCAGCAGGACCGCTCGTACGGTCGGCGCGGAACATGACGGCCACCAGATAGATCACCACCGTCCAGAACGCGAGCATGCACACGGCCATGACGGTCCATCCCGCCCAACCGATGTCACCGACCCAGCCCATCATGATCGTCTCCATCCCTCGGTTTCGTAGCTTCAGCATCGGGTTCCCACCCCACAGGTTCGATGGAGGTCGTATGAAGATTTGCTCAAGAAACTCCCTGTCGCGTCGCCGCGATACCGGCACCGCGACGGTGCTGGCGATGATGGACCCCATGACCTCCTCTGCTCGACCACCCGCACCCGGCAGCGACCCGGCGACGCCGGCGCGTCCCTCCACCGGCTTGCGGGCGATGGTCGTCGAGGACGAACCGTCACTGGCGGATCTGGTGGGCTCCTATCTCGAGCGGGACGGTTTCGAGGTCGCGGTCACCGGCGACGGCGCCGAGGCCGTTCCCCTCGCCCGGCAGGTCGATCCCGATGTGGTGGTCCTCGACCTCGGACTGCCGGGCCTGGACGGGGTGGAGGTGTGCCGGCAACTGCGGACCTTCTCCGACGCCTACGTCGTGATGCTCACCGCCCGCACCGAGGAGATCGACACCCTGATCGGGCTGTCCGTCGGCGCCGACGACTACATGACCAAACCGTTCAGCCCCCGCGAGCTGACAGCGCGCATCCAGGCCATGCTGCGCCGTCCCCGCACCACCATCGCCGCGACCGTTGCGCAGCCACACCGCTTCGGGGACCTGGCCCTCGACGTCGACGGCCGCGAGGCCACCGTCGCCGGGCGGCCGATCGCCCTGACCCGCACCGAATTCGACATCCTTGCCGCCCTGGCACGCGATCCCGGAGTGGTGCTCACCCGCACCCAGCTGATCGAAGCGGTATGGGGGCCGAGCTGGGTCGGTGACGAACACCTGGTCGACGTGCACATCGGGCACCTGCGCCGCAAACTCGGCGACGACGCCACCCGCGGCCGCTACGTGCGCACCATCCGCGGTGTCGGCTACCGAATGGGCACCGGATCATGACCGCCCGATCGTCCACACCAGGCGGGTCCCTGCGCCGCACCATCAACACCGCGAGTTTCGGCACCCGACTGTTCCTCGCCCTGACCGTGGTGGTGCTCGGCTGCGCCGTCAGCGCCTGGATCGTGGCCTCGGCGCTCGCACCCGGCATCTTCCACGATCACCTCGGTCAAGCCGGCATCGACCACAACTCCAACCAGGCCCATCACGTCGAAGAGGCCTTCACCTGGGCGATCATCCTCGCCTGGGGACTGGCCATCGCCATCGCGGTGCTGCTGTCCCTGGCGGTGAGCTGGTACATCGCCCGGCGCGTTCAACGGTCGCTGACGGCGGTGACCACCTCCACCGCCCAGATCGCCGCCGGCCGCTACGACACCCGCATGCACAGCCCCGGACTTGGCCGCGAATTCGACGATCTCACCGTCACCGTCAACGAAGTCGCCCGCCGCCTCGAAGCCACCGAAACCACCCGGCGCCGGATGCTCGCCGACCTCGGTCACGAGATGCGCACCCCGATCGCCACTTTCGACTCCTACCTCGAAGCCCTCGAAGACGGCGTCCGCAGCCTGGACGAGGACACTCTGCAAATCCTGCGTGCCGCCACCCAACGCCTCGACCGCCTCGCCCAGGACATCACCGCCGTCGCCCGCGCCGAGGAACATCTCACCCGCATCATCCCGGTCCCCACCGACACCGCAACCCTGATCACCGCAGCGGGACTGCTGCACGGATAGGTGACATCTGAACTGTGGTGCCGTGAGGCACTGCTGGAAGGATGGACCCCGTGCCCAAGCCCTATCCGAAAGAGTTCCGC